>NZ_CP029331.1:2447456-2753388 GCF_003345255.1 Pseudothauera hydrothermalis
ACGTGGTCCTGCCAGACCCGATTCCGGACAAGGGCCGGGTGCTTTGCGCGCTGGCCAACTTCTGGTTCCAGCGCCTCGGCCACATCATTCCCAATCAGCTCACCGGCATCGACCCGGAGGCCGTGGTGGCCGCCGACGAACGCGACCAAGTACGCGGCCGCGCACTGGTGGTCAAGCGCCTGAAGCCGCTGCCCATCGAAGCCGTGGTCCGCGGCTACTTGATCGGCTCGGGCTGGAAGGACTACCAGGCCAGCGGCGCGATCTGCGGCATCGCCCTACCGGCGGGCCTCAAACAGGCAGCCAAGCTGCCGGCGCCGATCTTCACGCCGGCCACCAAGGCAGACGTGGGCGAGCACGATGAAAACATCAGCTTTGTCACCGCCCAGGCCCACTGCGATGCGGCGCTGGCCGATCTCATCGCCGGCACCGGCAAAACCGGCGCCGAGCTGGCCGAACAGGCGCGCGCCGCGGCCATTGCGCTGTACACGGAGGCGGCGGACTACGCCGCCGGGCGCGGCATCATCATCGCCGACACCAAGTTCGAGTTCGGCGTCGATAAGACCGGCACCCTGCATCTGATCGACGAGGCACTCACCCCCGACTCTTCGCGCTTCTGGCCGGCCGACAGCTACCGTGAAGGCATCAGTCCGCCGTCTTTCGACAAGCAATACGTGCGCGACTACCTGGAAACGCTGGACTGGAACAAAAAAGCGCCCGGCCCGCGCCTGCCGGCCGAAGTCATCGCGCACACCGCGGCAAAGTACCGCGAAGCCTTTGAGCGCCTCACCGGCCAGCGGCTGGACTGAGTAAATCGCCTCCGTCCTGGGGGCGACGCAAGCGGGTGTTGCGCCGTCGCCGGCAGCCGCGGGCTTGGGCGAACCGGTCATTGCGCCGCGTTCGGCGCCGAACTCCTTGGCACAGCGTCAATCCAACACAGCACGGGCCGGATGCCTCCCAATGCACCGGCACCGCGCCTATCCCCTAAGAGAGAACGAAGGAGGCTGCCATGGACCACTCCTATCATTCGCTGGACCATCATTTCCAGTTGCCGCATGTCCGTCGTGTAGCGACCGCTGCTCCGCTGCACTGGCTGCGCCTGGGCTGGGAAGACCTGCGCGCCAACCCGCTCGCCAGCCTGACCCACGGCGCAATATTGTCGATCGTCGGCTATCTGATCCTCGCTTACGCGGCAAACAAGCCGTATCTCTTTACCGCGGCAATCTCCGGTTTTTTACTGATCGGACCGCTGGCCGCAGCCGGTCTGTATGAAATCTCGCGCCGGCGGGAGCTGGGCGAGCGCATCGGCTGGGTGGAATCGATCCGCGCCCTGGGCCGGCACCGGGCAAACCTGTTCTACTGCGGCATCATGCTCGCTTTCATGCTGATCGCCTGGGAGCGGATTTCGGCCATCCTGTTCGCCTTGCTCTACTCCGGCAACCTGCCGGAGGTCTCCAACCTGCTGCGCGACGTGTTTCTGAATAGCGAACAATTGCGCTTTACCCTCGCCTGGCTTGGCGTTGGCGCAGCCTTGGCCGCTTTGGTGTTTGCCTTGATGGTGGTCGCCATCCCGATGCTGATGGCGCGCGACACCGACATCGCCACCGCCATGATGAGCAGCCTGCGCGCGGTCAGTGTCAATCCAGGCGCGATGGCGCTGTGGGCGGCACTCATCGTCATCGCCATGGCTGTTGGCTTTGCCACCCTGATGGTCGGCATGGTGGTGCTGTTGCCACTGCTCGGCCACGCCACCTGGCATGCCTATCGCGAACTGATCGAGTAAGCGCCCTGGGCGCCGTGACAAGGGGGCGCCTGCGGGCGCCCCTGCTGCTTTTTCGGCACAATAGCGCCTCTTGCCCCGAACGGAATATTCCTCATGAGCAATCCGCTGCTGCACCTGCAAGCCTTACCCGATTTCGACGCCATTCGCCCGGCGCACGTCGCCCCGGCAATCCGCGCACTGATCGAGGAAAACCGCGCGCTGATCGCCCGGCTTACCGCCGAACCGGGCACGCCCGATTGGGACGGTTTCGTGGCGCCGCTCACCGAGGCGGGCGAGCGGCTTGGCCGCGCTTGGGGTGTGGTCGGCCATCTGCACAGCGTCAAAGACATCCCGGAATGGCGCGAAGCCTACAACCAGATGCTGCCGGAAGTATCCCGCTTCTACGCCGAAGTCGGGCAGAACCTGGCGCTCTACAACAAGTACAAGGCGCTGGCCGATGGCCCCGCCTTCGCGGCACTGTCGCCGGTACGCCGACGCATCGTGGAGCACGAGCTGCGCGACTTCCGGCTGTCCGGTGCGGAACTGCCGGACGAACTCAAGCCGCGCTTCCAGGCCATCCAGGAAGAACTCTCGCAGCTGGCAGCAAAGTTTTCCGAAAACCTGCTCGACGCCACCAACGCGCACGCCGAATATGTGCGCGAGGAAGCCGGCGTGGCCGGCATCCCGGCCGACGCGCTGGAGGCCGCACGCGCCGCCGCCGAACGCGACGGTCAGGCCGGCTGGAAATTCACCTTGCAGATGCCCTCTTACCTGCCGGTGCTCCAATATGCCGACGACCGCGGCCTGCGCGAACGCATGTACCGCGCTTACGCCACCCGCGCCTCGGAGGCCGGCAAGCCGGAATGGGACAACGGCCCGCTGATCGGGCGTATTCTGGCGCTGCGCGACGAACAAGCCCGCATGCTGGGCTACCGCAACTTTGCCGAACTCTCCTTGGTGCCCAAAATGGCCGACAGTCCGGCTGAAGTGCTCGCCTTTTTGCGTGAGCTGGCAGCCAAGGCCAAACCCTTCGCCGAACGCGACCTGGCCGAACTGCGCACCTTCGCGCGCGAGGAACTGGGCCTGCCCGAACTCGAGCCCTGGGACATCGCCTGGGCCTCGGAAAAACTGCGGGTCAAGCGCTACGATTACTCCGACCAGGAAGTCAAACAGTATTTTCCCGAGCCCAAAGTACTCGACGGCCTGTTTGGCGTCATCCGCGCACTGTATGGTGTCGACATCCTGCCGGACGAGGCGCCGCGCTGGGACCCGGACACCCGGTTTTTCCGCATCGAGCGCAACGGCCACACCCTCGGCCACTTCTACCTCGACCTGCACGCCCGTGAAACCAAGCGCAGCGGAGCCTGGATGGACTCGGCGCGCAGCCGCTACCGGGGCAGCGCGGGGCTTTCCACCCCGGTGGCCTACCTGGTGTGCAACTTCCCCGGCCCGGTCGGCGGCAAACCGGCCACCTTCACCCATGACGACGTGCTCACGCTGTTCCACGAAGCCGGCCACGGGCTGCACCACCTGCTCACCCAGGTGGATGAGCTGGCGGTATCTGGCATTCACGGCGTGGAATGGGACGCGGTGGAACTGCCCAGCCAGTTCATGGAGAACTTCTGCTGGGAGTGGGACGTGCTCAGCGCGATGAGCGCCCATGTTGATACCGGTGAGCCGCTGCCGCGCGCCCTGTACGACAAAATGATTGCCGCCAAGAATTTTCAAAGCGGCATGCAAACCGTGCGCCAACTGGAATTTGCCATGTTCGATCTGCGTCTTCACAGCGAACTGGATGCCCGCAGCGGGCCGGTGCCGATCGATGCGGTGCTGCGCCTGCTCGACGAAGTCCGGCGCGAGGTGGCAGTGATCTTCCCGCCTGTTTGGCACCGCTTCCCGCACAGCTTTTCGCACATCTTCGCCGGCGGCTATGCCGCGGGTTACTACAGTTACAAGTGGGCCGAGGTGCTCTCCGCGGACGCCTTCGAAGCCTTCGAGGAGGCCGCGGCCCAGCGCGGCAGTGTGCTCGACCGCAGCACCGGCGAACGCTTCCTGAACGAAATTCTTGCCGTGGGCGGTAGCCGTCCGGCGCTGGAATCCTTTAAAGCCTTCCGCGGTCGCAAACCGCGGGTCGACGCCTTGCTGCGCCATAGCGGCATGGTGGCCGCCTGATCGCAGCGACGCACTAGCCTTGGAGTGACCGGTTAGACTCAACCGCCTTCCCCGTAAAAAATCGCCTGTGAAAATCGCCACCTGGAACGTCAATTCGCTCAAGATCCGCCTGCCCCAGGTGCTCGACTGGCTTGTCGAGCACCGACCGGACGCGCTTTGTTTGCAGGAACTCAAACTGGAAGACAAGGCTTTCCCGCATGAGGCGCTGGCTGCCGTGGGCTATCGGGCAGTGACCAACGGGCAAAAGACCTACAACGGCGTTGCCATCCTCACGCCGACACCGGCCGCCGAGGTCAGCCGTGACATACCCGGCTTTGCCGACCCACAAAAGCGCATCATTGCCGCCACGATCGACGGCGTACGCCTGATCTGCGGCTATTTTCCCAACGGTCAGGCGGTCGGCTCGGAAAAGTTCGACTACAAGCTGCGCTGGCTGGCCGCGCTCACCGACTGGGTGCGCGAGGAGATGGTCCGCCACCCAAAGCTGATACTAGCAGGCGACTTCAACATTGCCCCGGAAGCGCGCGACGCTCACCCGGACTGGAAAGACGAAATCCATGTTTCCGAACCCGAGCGTGCCGCCTTTCGCGCGCTGCTCGCACTCGGGTTGGTGGATGCCTTTCGCTTGTTCGACCAACCCGAGCGCAGTTATTCATGGTGGGACTACCGCATGCTCGCCTTTCGGCGCAACTTCGGTCTGCGCATCGACCATATCCTGGTTTCCGAGCCACTACGCGCAGCCTGCCGCGGCTGCACGGTGGATAAGGCACCACGGCGGCTGGAGCGCCCGTCCGACCATGCGCCGGTGGTGCTGGAGTTGGAAGTGTGAGCCGCCATGGATACATTGGCACGCCTTACCACGCTCTATCCGGTGCTCGACGGCTTGCCGGCGGCCGCGCGTGCGCGCCTGGAAGCCGCCGCACGCTGGATGCGTCTGCCTGCGGGCCAAGTGCTGTTCGATGACCATCAGGCTTGCGAGGGCTTTCCCTTTGTGGTCGAAGGCTCGGTGCGAGTTTCCAAATGCGCACCCAGCGGGCGCGAACTGCCGCTCTATCGTGTCGCCCCGGGTGAGACCTGCATCATTTCCTCATCTTGCCTGCTTGGCCAGGAAAACTATAACGCCCGCGGAGTCACCGAGTCCGACACCCTGCTGATGGTACTGCCCAAGGCGGTGTTCGACGAACTTCTGGGCGAACCCGCCTTTCGCAGCTTCGTTTTTCACCTTTTCGCCGAGCGCATCGCCGACCTGATGCAGTTGATCGAAGAAGTGGCCTTTCGCAAGCTGGACCAGCGTCTGGCCGCCCTGCTGCTGGGCAAAGGCCGGGTGCTCAATGTCACCCACCAGCAGCTGGCCGACGAGCTGGGCAGCGTGCGCGAAATCGTCAGCCGCCTGCTCAAGGGTTTTGCCGCCGACGGCTTGGTGCGCTTAGCGCGCGAGCAGGTGGAAATTCTCGACCCGGCCGGGCTGCGCCGGCTGGCCGCCGACGGTCGCAGCGGCATGCACTGAACACGCCACGCCAGCCGCTCTGTGACCGGGGTTACAGACCCATGTCTGCGCACGATGGTCCAATACGCCTTACTGGAACCCATAAGGAGAGCATCATGAAAGCGAACGTAGGCGGAATCGACAAGATCCTGCGCATCGTGGTCGGCATTGCGCTGATCATTTGGGCGCTGATGGGCGGTCCGGTGTGGGCCTGGATCGGCGTGGTGCCGCTGGCCACCGGCCTTTTGGGCTGGTGCCCGGCCTACACCCTGCTCGGCATGAACACCTGCCCGGTAAAGAAGGAATAAGCCGCCTCATCCATGCCTTTCGGGCCGGATGATTCCGGCCCGTCTCATCTGTCGGCTAGATAATTGGCTATGGCCACATAGTCGGCCACCGCCAAACGCTCAGCCCGCAACCCCGGGTCGATTCCCAACGCCGCAAAATCCGCTTCGCCCAAATAGTTGCGCAGCGTGTTGCGCATGGTTTTACGGCGCTGGCCAAACGCCGCCGCGACCACCTCGCCCAGCAATGCCTGGTCGCGCGCGGTCAGTTGCTCGGCGGGCAACGGGATCATGCGCACGATGCTGGACATGACCTTGGGTACCGGACGGAAGGCGCCGGGCGGCACATCGAACAACCGCTCCATGTGGAAGCGGTATTGCAACATCACCGACAAGCGTCCGTACGCTTCGCTGCCCGCTTCGGCCACCATGCGCATCACCACCTCTTTTTGCAGCATGAAGGTCATGTCGCGCACCTTGTCGGCACATTGCGCAAGGTGAAAAAGAATCGGCGTGGAGATGTTGTAGGGCAGATTGCCGACGATGCGCAACGCGCGGCCGTCGGTGGCCAGCGCACCAAAATCGAACTTGAGTGCATCGCCTTGGTGCACGCTGAGCCTTTCGGGCATCCAGCGCTGGTGCAGGCGGGCGATCAGGTCGCGGTCGATCTCGACCACGTGCAGGTGCTCGAGGCGCTCGAGCAGCGGCTCGGTCAGCGCGCCCAGGCCGGGACCGATCTCCACCATCAGGTCGTCGGGCAGCGGACGGATGGCGTCGACGATCTTGCGGATGATGTTCGGGTCGGACAGGAAGTTCTGCCCGAAGCGCTTGCGTGCGCGGTGTTCCATCTACGGCCCGTGGGAAAGAGGTGGGTTCAGGGATGGGCGCTGCATGCACGCGCCATCTGTGCGGCCAGCTCCACCGCGGCAAACAGGCTGCCCGGATCGGCTCGCCCGCTACCGGCCAAATCCAGCGCAGTGCCATGGTCGACCGAAGTGCGCACGATGGGCAGCCCGAGGGTTACATTCACGCCGCCGCCGAAGCTTGCGTACTTGAGCACCGGCAGCCCTTGGTCGTGGTACATGGCCAGCACCGCGTCGCCCTGCTGCAAGGTATGGGGCACAAACATGGTGTCGGCAGGCAAGGGCCCCAGAAGTTGCATGCCTTCGGCACGCAGGCGTTCGAGCACCGGAACGATCACGTCGATCTCCTCACGCCCCATGTGGCCGCCTTCGCCGGCATGCGGATTGAGTCCGGCCACCAGGATGCGTGGCGCGGCCAGGCCAAAGCGCGCCGCCAGGTCGCGGTGCAGGATGCGTAAGGTGTCTTCCAGCACCGCCGGGGTAATCGCCGCGGACACCGCAGACAGCGGTAGATGGGTGGTCGCCAGCGCCACCCGCAGCCCCCCGCCGATCAGCATCATCACCACTCGCGCGGTGCCGGTCTGCTCCGCCAGATATTCGGTGTGTCCGGAAAATGGCACCCCAGCCTCATTGATCACGCCTTTATGCACCGGAGCTGTGACCATGCCGGCAAACTCGCCGCTGCGGCAGCCTGCGATGGCGCGGTCGAGCAGGCTCAACACATAGGCCGCATTGGCCGGGTCGAGCCGGCCTGGCTGCGCGGCAACGACCAGGGGACAATGCAGTACATCGAGCACACCGGACTGCGCCGGCTCATCCGGCGCAAATTCGCGCACCCGCAGCTTTTGCCCGCTCGCCGCCGCGCGCGCGGCGATCAAGTCGGCATCGCCGAGCACCACTGGACGCATCGGCCAGTCGCGCGCGGCCAAACGAACACACAGCTCCGGTCCGACCCCGGCCGGCTCGCCGCTGGTGACCGCCAGCAGCGGTTTATGATCGATCGAGGCGGTATTCCACATAAGTGCTGTCGCGCAACTGGCGAATCCAGTCTTCAAACGCGTCCTCGGCTTTGCGCTGACGCAGCGCGGCGCGTGCCATGGCGCGCTTACGCTCGTCGGACACATCCTGCTGGCGGCGCTCGTGCACCTTGATCAGATGCCAGCCAAAGGGGGAGCGAATCGGTTCGCTGATTTCGCCCGGCGCCAAGGCGTTCATGGCACGCTCGAACTCGGGGACGGTATCGCCCGGGTAGATCCAGCCCAACTCACCGCCTTTGGCGGCCGAAGGATCGGCCGAATGCGCCTTGGCCAGTTCAGCGAAGTCGGCGTTGCCCAAAACGATGCGCTCGCGCAGACCTTTGAGACGGCTTTCGGCTTCGGCGTCGGAGAGCACTTCGGAGGTGCGAATCAGAATATGACTGACCCGGGTCTGCTGCACGCTATCGGCGCCGAGTTCCCCGCCGCGCACCTCGAGCAGCTTGACCAGATGCACACCGGCGGCACTGCGCAAAATCGGCGAAACCTCGCCTGGACGGAGGGTTTCGAGCGCCTCGGCGAAAATGGCCGGCAGGCGATCCCGGCTGCGCCACCCAAGTTCGCCGCCGTTCATTGCATCCGGGGCATCGGAGACGCTAGCCGCGACCGCTGCGAAGTCTTCACCCTCTTCCAGCCGGCGCTGGATTTGCCTGGCGCGGGCAAGCAGGGCATCGAGTTGCGCGGGCGAGGCGCCTTCAGGCGCGCGCAACAGGATGTGCGCCAGACGATATTCACGGCCGGAGAAAGCGTCCGGATTGGTGGCGATGAAATTATCCACCTCGGCTTCGGTGACCACGATGCGGCTGTCGACTTCCCGCTCACGCAAGCGCTGCAACAGCAACTCTGTACGGATTTCGTCACGGAACCGGCGCCAGGGGATGCCGTCTTTGTCCAAGGCGTTGCGCAGCGCCTCCAGCGTCATGCGGTTGTTGTCGGCCACCCGGCCGATGGCGCGCTCGAGCATGCCTTCATCCACTTGCAGGCCCAGTTCGCGCGCACGTTGCAGTTGCGCGCGTTCCAGAATCAGGCGCTCCAGCATCTGGCGTTCGAGCGCCTCGCGCGGCGGCAATTCTGTACCTTGCTGCGCCAGGCGCCGTATGGCGCGCTCCAGGCTTGCGCGCAGTTGTGTGGCGGTGATCGGTTCGTTGTTGACCACCGCGACGATGCGATCCACCTCCACCGCCCGCGGCACAGCATCGAGCGCTGCGGCCGCACCGGCAGTGCAAGCCAGAAGCGCCAGGGCAAGTCGGGAAATCAGTCGGTTCATGAAGTCTCGTCCTGGTTGTCAATCGGTGCCAAAAATACGTCCGGAGCCGGGCTCGTTGATCTTGCCGTAACCGGACACGCTGCGTTTGAGCAAGCCCACCGGGTTCGAGCCTATGCTCGCCAATCCGTTGAGCTCCAGTTGCACAAACAGCGCCTGAGTGGTGTCGTTTTCGTTGGTGGCAAAGCGATGCGCCACGGTGCGGAACACCCAGCATCCGCCATCGTATTCCAAACCGGCAATCGCCTCGGTGATCCGTCCTTCCTGTATCGAGCGGGTCAGTCGACCAACGCCGTACCAGCGCCCGCCCAGCGGCCACTGCGCCGACAGGTCGAGATCGCGCAGCACGTCGCGGGTCCACCGGTAGCTCATGTTGACCGCCTTGGCGAAGGCTGGACGCCAACTGCCGCCGACAGTGAAACGCTCGGTGAGACGGTCGCGCGGATCGTACTGCCATGCGGAATTGAGCGACAGGGTTGGGGTGATGCGTCCGCCCAGCGCAGCCAGCACATCGGTACGACGGTCGACCCGCAGTGCTTCGCCAGGTAATGCCACCTCCTGGTCGGAAAAATAATGACGCTGACCGATCGCCCCATAGAGCCGCTCAGCCCCATTGACCGGATCGATCAGCCGCGAGATCAAGGCCAGCGTCACCTGGTCGGCATCGGCGATACGGTCATGGCCGCTGTAAGGAAACTCGGAAAACATCTGCGCAAAACTGAAGTCATAGCGCGTGGTGTCGAACAGCGGAATATCGTCCTGTTCGCGCGCTGGCGCGCGCACATAAAAGATGCGCGGCTCCAGGGTCTGCTCATAGTCATTGCCAAATAGCCGGGTTTCGCGCTCGAAAGTGAGCCCGGCGTCGACCGAGAAGATAGGCACCGTGCGGGTAATCCGGGTTCGCCCGCCATCGACCAGATAGGGCGCGTCCAGGTCATAGCGGGTGTAGTGCACCCCGAGCTTGGGCGTGATGAAATAGCCGGCGCGTTCGATCGGCCATGACAGACGCGGGTACAGAACCAGCCGGCTGCCTGGAGCATAGACCCTCACCCCGTCGACGATGCGGTCTTTGTCCGCATGATCGAACTCGGTATATTGGGCGGTCATCGCCAGGGTGGTGCCACCGGCGAGATCGGCACGGTTGGCGGCCAAGGTGAGCTGCGGCAGTTTGCGATAGGGTTCGTCGCCGTACAGGGTTTGGTAACGCTGCCACACTGCCGAGGCCGACCACCAGTCCGCACCGTAGTAATCCAGCCGCCCTTGGCGCAACAGATTGACCTTGGAGGCCAAGGCCACGCGCGAGCTGAGGTCTTCAAAATACCGGTCATCCGACACCGCGTTCCAATCCACCGAGGCAAAAAGCCGCGGGCTGATACGGTGCCAGTGCTGCAAGGAAGTAAGGTGGCGTTCCACGCCCTCGACCCGGTCCTCCGGCAACCATTCGCCGCGCAGCTCGCCACGGTAGTCTTCGGTCAGATAACGAAACTCCCCGCCAAGCTGCACCCCCCGCCGGCTGAGCAGGCGCGGCGACAAGGTGGCATCATAGTTCGGCGCAATGTTCCAGTAGTACGGCAGCGTGATATCGACGCCGGTTTTGTTCGAAGTGCCCAAGGTCGGGGCAAGCAAACCCGATTGACGGCGGGCCACCAAGGGAAATTCCGCCCACGGCACCCAGAGGATGGGGGTGTCTTTGAACACCACGGTACCATTGCGCAGGGTGCCGATTTCAGTGTCGTAGTCCAGTTCAAGCTCGCCGGCCTTGACATACCAGTCCGGATCCTCCGGCCGGCAGCTGGACCAGGTTGCATTGGACAGCCGATACTGGTTCTCTCCCTCGAAGTAGAGCACATCGGCCCCGCCGCTGCCGGTAATCGCCCGGCCATCCTTGCCCGGTGTCGATCGGGCGGCACGGGTGATCGCGTAGCGCGGCGACTCGAATCTGCCGGTACGCTCGCCGACCACGATGCGCGCGGCAGGGCCGGTAATCTCGTCGGTGCCCTGCGTCAGGCGCACATTGCCTTCGGCGCGCGCTTCATCGGTCGGTTCGTGATAGGTCAGGCGGTCGGCGGTCAAAGTCAGGTCGCCGCGCAGCAGTTCCGCTTCGCCCTCGGCCACCAGTTCCACCGTCCGGGTGCCGCGGATGCGCAAGGCGGTCACCGACGTGGCGCCGTCTGCCGGTGCCGGAACGCTCTGCCCGGCCGCGCGCGGCGGCGTATCGGCGGCCGGCTGTGCGCCCTGCGCAGCATCGAGGTGGCCGGTTGCGGCATTTGCCGGTGCCGGCACCGTCGCCGGCGCGTCGCCCCGCTGCGGCTTTGCCACAGGCACCGGCGCCGCCGAAGGCGCCTGTTGCGGTGCGCGGACCGTGCCAGCGCCTCCGACCAAATCCGGCGACACCACCAGCGCGGGCATGCCGCCTGCCAGCGCAGCTCCCGACATCCAGCATAACAGCAGCGGAATCAACCGCATCTGCGTGTTCAAGCCCAAGCCCGGCAAAGCGCTCCCCGTCCGAAAAGTTGGCCACGCGCCGGCCGGCGCGTTCCCTGCCTTTGATAAACTCGCAGATTTTACACGAACGTTTGCGGAGAACCGGTTTGCATCGATTCGACCAACTCCAGCAATGGCTCGCCGCGCAACTGCCCGGACAAAGCTTTCAGCTCGCCCCGGCTTCGGCCGATGCCAGCTTCCGCCGTTATTTTCGCGTCAGCTTTGCCGACGGCAGTCCTTCGCGCATCGTCATGGACGCTCCGCCGGAACACGAGGACTGCCGTCCCTGGCTGCAAGTCGCCGAACTGTTCGCCGCCGCCGGCGTCCATGTGCCGGAAGTGCTTGCCCACGACACCGCGCAGGGCTTTTTGCTGTTGTCCGACCTGGGGCAGCGCACCTATCTGCAAGTGCTCGACGCCGACAACGCCCACGGTCTGTATGCCGAGGCGCTGGGCAGCCTGATCGCCATCCAGGCCGCCAGCCGACCCGGCGTGTTGCCCGAATATTCGCGCGAGCTATTGATGCGCGAACTGCAGCTTTTCCCCGACTGGTACATCGCCCGCCACAAGGGCTTCCAGCTCAACGACAGCCAGCGCGCCATGTTGGAGGCGGTGTTCGCACGCCTGCTCGCGGTCCATCTGGACGAACCCAAGGTTTTCGTGCACCGAGACTATCATTCGCGCAACCTGATGCATCTGGAAAATGGCCGCAACCCCGGCATCATCGACTTCCAGGACGCGGTGTATGGACCGCTGAGCTACGATCTGGTGTCGCTGTTCAAGGACGCCTATATCTTTTGGGAGGAAGAATTCGTCCTCGACCTGCTGGCGCGTTACTGGGACGCCGCACGCCGTCTCGGCCTGCCGGTGCGTCGGAATTTTGCCGACTTTCACCGTGAGTTCGAATGGATGGGCGTACAGCGCCATCTCAAAGTGCTGGGCATCTTCGCCCGCCTCTACCATCGCGACGGCAAAGAGGGTTATCTGAAAGAGATGCCGCGGGTGCTGGACTACCTGCGCCGCGCTTGCCGGCGCTACGGCGAACTTGCGCCGCTTTTGAAACTGCTCGACCAACTCGACCCCGAGCCGGTCGAAGTCGGCTACACCTTCTGAACCCGGCCGATGCGCGCGATGATCCTGGCTGCTGGACGCGGAGAGCGCATGCGTCCGCTCACCGACCACTGCCCCAAACCGCTGTTGGCAGTCGGCGGCAAGCCGCTGATCGTGCATCAGATCGAACGCCTGCGCGCAGCCGGCATTACCACCCTGGTCATCAACCACGCCCACCTCGGCGCCCAATTGGAGGCCGCATTGGGCGATGGCCGCGCATTTGGCGTACAGATTGCCTGGTCGCGCGAACACACCGCTCTGGAGACGGCCGGCGGCATCCGCCAGGCGCTGCCGTTACTCGGCGATGCGCCTTTTTTGGTCCTCAACGGCGATGTCTATTGCGATGCCGACCTGGGGCAACTGATCGCCGCCGCCGAGCAACTTTTAGCCACCGGCGATCTGGCCCATCTGCTGCTGGTACCCAACCCGAACCACCACCCGGAGGGCGACTTTGCCTTGGTTGGCGACCGGGTGCGGGATCGCGACGGCCCACGCTTTACCTTCTCCGGTCTGGGGGCCTACCGGCCTGCACTGTTTGCCGATCTGCCCGCGGGCCAAGCGGCCAAACTCGCCCCACTGCTGCGTGCCGCGATGACCCGCGGACAAGTTGCCGGCAGCCTGCACACCGGCTACTGGCTGGATGTCGGCACCCCGGCGCGCCTGGCTGAACTGGAGCGCCATCTCGGCGTCGACACTTTCGGCCGACCCGACCGCATGACATCATCCGCCCCATGAATCCGCCTACCGAACCCCGTCTCGACATCGCCCCGTTTCGCGCCCGCCGCGCCCGCCTGCTCGCCCGCATGCACGCGCTGGGCGGCGGTATAGCCCTCTTGCCCACTGCCCCGGAGCGCCCCCGTAACCGCGACGCGCTCTACCCTTACCGCTTCGACAGCTACTTCTATTACCTCACAGGTTTTTGCGAACCCGAGGCGGTGGTGGCGCTGATCGCCGGCGAGGAAGACCGCAGCATTTTGTTCTGCCGTGCCAAGGACGAAGAGCGCGAAATCTGGGACGGCTATCGCTTTGGCCCGGAAGCGGCGCAAGCGGCCTTTGGCTTCGACCAAGCGTGGACCATCGGCGAACTGGAGCGCCGTCTGCCGGAATTGCTATCCAACCAGCCGGTGCTGTGGTGCAGCCTGGGCTACGACAGAGCCTGGGACGACAAAATCATGGCCGCGCTCAACGCAGTACGCGCCCAGTGCCGCAGCGGCGTGGTGGCGCCGCACGCGGTGCGCGAGCTGCGCACCGAACTGGACGAAATGCGCCTGATCAAAGACGACTTCGAGCTGGCCACCATGCGCCGCGCGGCCTGCATTTCAGCCGCCGCCCATCGTCGCGCCATGGCCGCCACCCGCCCGGGACGCTTTGAGTACGAAATCGAAGCCGAACTGCTGTACGCCTTTCGCGCCGCCGGCAGCCAGGCGCCGGCCTATACCAGCATCGTCGCCAGCGGCCCTAACGCCTGCGTGTTGCACTATGTCGACAACGACCGCCGCATGGCCGACGGCGAGTTGTTGCTGATCGATGCCGGTTGCGAGCTCGACGGCTACGCCTCCGACATCACCCGCACATTCCCGGTCAACGGCCGCTTTTCCGGCCCGCAGCGCGACATTTACGAGCTGGTACTGGCTGCGCAAACTGCGGCCAAGGCTGCCATTCGCCCCGGCGCCCACTGGAACGCGCCGCATGAGGCCGCGGTCAAGGTTCTGGCCCAAGGCATGCTGGATCTGAAGCTGCTCAACGGCAGTCTCGATAGCGTGCTGGAAAACGGCGACTACCGGCGCTTTTACATGCACCGTACCGGCCACTGGCTGGGACTGGATGTGCATGACGCGGGCGATTACAAGCAAGACGGCCACTGGCGGCCACTGGTGCCGGGCATGGTGCTCACCGTGGAGCCCGGCTGCTACATCCGCCCGGATGAGACCGTGCCCGAGGTATTTTGGAACATCGGCGTGCGCATCGAGGACGATGCCGTGGTCACCGCCCAAGGCTGCGAGATCCTCACCGATGAAGCACCGCGCAGTGTGGCCGACATCGAAGCGCTGATGCGTGAGGCACAGCCATGACCACTCATGACCTGTTGGTGGTCGGTGCCGGGCCGGTAGGCATGGCGTTTGCCCTGGCGCTCAAGGACAGCGGACTGGATGTGGTGCTGGCCGACGCCCGCACCGCCGAGGCCACCGCGGCTGATCCGCGAGTGCTGGCACTGGCCCACGGCAGCCGCCTCACCCTGGCGCGTCTGGGCGTATGGCAAGCCATACCGGCCACCGCCATCGACACCATCCACGTTTCCCAACAAGGCGGCTTTGGGCGCACCCTGATCCGCGCCAGTGACTACGGTGTACCGGCGCTCGGTCATGTAGCCGCCGCCGGCGCGCTGGCTGCCGCGCTGCGCCAAGCCCTCGACCGCGCCGGCATCGCCGTGCTCGACGACACCGCGGTGCGCAGCCTCCATCCCGCTGCCGACGGCATCGACATCGAGCTGGCCGGCCGGCATGCAGGCCGGTGCCGTGCGCGTCTGGCGGTGTGCGCCGAAGGCGGCATCGACGCCGAACCGGCTGCAACGCTCGCCCGCGATTACCGCCAGCACGCGCTCATCGCCCTGGTACAGGCCAAGGGGGCGGCGCACGGCACCGCTTTCGAACGTTTCACGCCGGCCGGCCCGGTGGCCCTGCTGCCTTTTGGCAACGCTTACGCTCTGGTTCATGTGGCCGCCCCGCAACAGATCGACGAGCATCTCGCGCTCGACGACACCGCCTATCTGGCCCGCTTGCAGGCCCATTTCGGCAGCCGCCTTGCCCTCACCGCGGTCAGCGAACGTCTGCGCTACCCTTTGGGCCTGCGGATGCGACGCAGCCCGGTGGGGCCGCGCACCGTCTGGCTGGGCAACGCCGCCCAGACCCTGCACCCGGTGGCCGGACAAGGTTTCAACCTGGCGCTGCGCGACGTGTGGGCGCTGGCCGAGGTGCTGCTGCGCCACCCCGACGACCCCGGCGCGCCCGCCACCTTGGCCGCATACGCCCGCCGCCGTCGCGCAGATCGCACCGCCACGGTGTGTTTCACCGACGGCTTGGTGCGCCTGTTCAGCAACGATCTCGCCCCCTTGCGTCATCTGCGCGGCGCCGGGCTCTTTGCGCTCGACATGCTGCCGCCGCTGCGCCACTTCATCGCCAAGCGCATGATGTTCGGCGCCCGCGCCTGGCCGTGAACCCCCGACGCAGACCGTCTCGGCCCTCCTGCCCAGAATGGGCCAAACCCCTGAACACCGACCCCACCCCCTAAGCCGTATGGGGTAAAATGCCGCCCTTTCCCCCACGCTCGACCGCCCCATGCAGTTTGCCGGTTTCACCCTGCGCAACAACCTGTTCGTCGCCCCCATGGCCGGGGTAACCGACCGTCCTTTCCGCCAGCTTTGCAAGAAGCTGGGGGCCGGACTTGCGGTGAGCGAAATGGTGACCTCCAACTCACTGCTCTACGGCAGCGCCAAAACCCGCCGGCGGGCCAATCATGAAGGCGAAGTGGCGCCGATCTCGGTGCAGATTGCTGGCGCCGATCCGGCGATGATGGCCGAAGCCGCGCGCTACAACGCCGAGCGCGGGGCGCAGATCATCGACATCAACATGGGCTGCCCGGCCAAGAAAGTGTGCAATGTGATGGCCGGCTCCGCGCTGCTGCAGGATGAGCCGCTGGTCGCGCGCATTCTTGAAGCGGTGGTCAAAGCCGTGCCCGACACCCCGGTGACGCTGAAATTCCGTACCGGCTGGAACCGCGAAAACAAAAACGCCCCCAGGATTGCGCGCATCGCGGAAGACGCCGGTATTCGCGCCATTGCCATCCACGGTCGCACCCGCGCCGACCAATACATGGGCGAAGCGGAATACGACACCATCGCCTTGGTCAAAACCCTGGTGCGCATCCCGGTCATTGCCAACGGCGACATCGACAGTCCGCAAAAGGCCAAGTACGTTCTCGACTACACCGGCGCCGACGGCGTCATGATCGGCCGTGCAGCCCAGGGCCGGCCTTGGATTTTCCGCGAGATCGAACATTATCTGGCCACCGGCCAGTTGGCTGCGCCGCCGCTGGTGAGCGAAATCCATCGGGTTTGTCGCGAGCATCTGGCCGATCTCTACGCCTTCTACGGTGAGGAGACCGGCGTCAAAGTGGCGCGCAAACATATCTCCTGGTACACCAAGGGCCTGGTCGGCTCGGCCGCATTCCGCCGGGCGATGAACCAGTTGCCCGACATCTCCGCCCAGCTCGACGCAGTGGATGCGTTCTTCGGCCAGCTTGCCGAAGCCGACTCCCATCTGCGTTATGAAGAAGACTTTCCGCAGGAGCTCGCAGCATGAGCCGTTCCAACGACATCGCCGAATCCGTCCAACGCACCCTTGACCAGTATTTCCGCGATCTGGACGGCGAGCGTCCGGCCGCCATCTACGAGATGGTGATCCGCAACGTCGAGCGCCCGATGTTCGAATTCGTGCTGCGCCAGGCAGGCGGCAATCAAACCGCCGCCGCCAGCATGCTGGGCATCAACCGCAACACCCTGCGTCGCAAGCTCACCGAATACGATCTGCTGTGATCGGCCGGCTCCACCGCCCGCGCCGCGCCATGTGTGTTTCCCCCTTTCTGTTGCAGAGCCCCATATGACTGTCACCCAAGCCCTGATCAGCGTGTCCGACAAGCGCGGCGTGCTCGACTTTGCCCGCGAACTGTCCGCGCTTGGCATCAAACTGCTGTCGACCGGCGGCACCGCCGCGCTGTTGCGCGACGCGGGCCTGGCCGTCACCGACATCTCGGAGCACACCGGTTTTCCGGAAATGCTCGACGGCCGGGTCAAAACTTTGCATCCCAAGGTGCATGGCGGCATTCTGGCGCGCCGCGACCTGGCCGAGCACATGGATACCATTGCCGCGCATGACATCAGCCGTATTGATCTGGTGGTGGTCAACCTCTACCCCTTTCAGGCCACCGTGGCGCGCCCCGATTGCCCCCTGGAAGACGCCATCGAAAACATCGACATCGGCGGCCCGGCCATGGTGCGCGCCGCTGCCAAGAACCATGGCAATGAGGCCGGCGGCGTGGGCATTGTCACCGACCCGGCCGATTACCCGGACATCCTTGCCGAGCTCAAAGCCCATGCCAACACACTGAGCTACAAAACCCGCTTTGCGCTCGCGGTCAAGGCGTTCACCCACACCGCGCGCTACGATGCGGCGATCTCCAACTATCTCTCCGCGCTGGTCAGCAACCCGGCCGGCGACCTGTCCGCGCAAACCTACCCGGAACGCCTGCAACTGGCTTTCGACAAGGTACAAAACCTGCGCTATGGCGAAAACCCGCACCAAAGCGCTGCCTTCTACAAAGAACCCAATGCGCCGGAAGGCGGTATTGCCGGCTACACCCAGTTGCAAGGCAAGGAGCTGTCGTTCAACAACATCGCCGACGCAGACGCCGCCTGGGAATGCGTCAAATCTTTCGACACCACCGCCTGCGTGATCGTCAAACACGCCAACCCCTGTGGTGTGGCGCTGGGCGCCACCGCGCTGGAAGCCTACCAAAAAGCCTTTTCGACCGATCCCACCTCGGCCTTTGGCGGCATCATCGCCTTCAACGTCGAAGTCGATCGCGCCGCTGCCGAGGCGGTCTCGGCTCAGTTCCTGGAAGTGCTGATCGCTCCGGCCTACAGCGCCGAAGCGCTGGAACTGCTGCGCGCCAAGCAGAACGTGCGTGTGCTCACCTGCCCACTCGGCCAGCCTGCCGGCGCATTCGACTACAAGCGCGTAGGCGGCGGGCTGCTGGTACAAAGCGCCGACCAGGCGCGGATTACGCCGGCCGATCTCAAGGTGGTCACCCGGCGCGCGCCCACCGAAGCCGAACTGGCCGACCTGCTGTTTGCCTGGCGGGTGGCCAAATATGTCAAATCCAACGCCATTGTGTATTGCAAGAATGGCATGACCGTCGGAGTCGGTGCCGGGCAGATGAGCCGGGTGGATTCGGCCCGTATCGCCAAGATCAAGGCCGAAAGCGCCGGCCTGACGATCGCAGGCTGCGTAGTCGCCTCGGACGCCTTCTTCCCTTTCCGCGATGGGCTGGACGTGCTCGCCCAAGCCGGTGCCACCGCAGTCATCCAGCCCGGCGGCTCGATGCGCGACGCCGAAGTCATCGCCGCGGCCGATGAGCACGACATCGCCATGGTCATGACCGGCTTGCGCCACTTCCGTCACTGATCGGAGTCCGCTCATGAAAGTCCTCGTCATCGGCTCGGGCGGACGCGAACACGCCCTGGCCTGGAAACTGGCCCAATCGCCCAAGGTCACCCGGGTGCTGGTCGCGCCGGGCAACGCTGGCACCGCGCGCGAACCGTTGCTGGAAAACGTAGCGGTGACCGCAATTCCCGATCTGGTCGAGTTGGCCCGCAATGAAAAGGTCGCTTTTACCGTGGTCGGCCCCGAAGCGCCGCTCGCCGCCGGCGTGGTGGACGCCTTCCGTGCGGCGGGCCTGCCGATCTTCGGCCCGCTGCAGGCCGCCGCCCGCTTGGAAAGCTCCAAAGACTTTGCCAAGGAGTTCATGGTCCGCCACCACATCCCGACCGCAAAGCACCGCACCTTTACCGATGCCGGGCAAGCGCATGCCTATGTCGACACCGAAGGCGCGCCCATCGTCATCAAGGCCGACGGTCTGGCGGCCGGAAAAGGCGTGGTCGTGGCCATGACGCTCGCCGAAGCGCACGCGGCCATCGACATGATGTTACTCGACAATAAGATGGGGGATGCCGGCGCACGCGTGGTCATCGAGGAATTCATGCAGGGTGAAGAGGCCAGCTTCATCGTCATGGCCGACGGCAAGCACGCGCTGGCGCTGGCCACCAGTCAGGATCACAAGCGCCTCAAAGACGGCGACCAAGGCCCCAACACCGGCGGCATGGGCGCCTACTCCCCCGCCCCGGTAGTCACCCCGGAAGTCCATGCGCGGGTGATGCGCGAAATCATCCAGCCCACGCTCGCCGGCATGGCCGCCGACGGCACCCCCTATACCGGTTTCCTCTATGCCGGGCTGATGATCGATGAAGCCGGCAAACCGCGTGTGGTGGAATTCAACTGCCGCATGGGCGATCCTGAAACCCAGCCCATCATGATGCGCCTGAAAACCGACCTGGCCGATCTGATCGAAGCGGCAATCGCCGGCCGGCTCGACCAGGTCGAAGCCGAATGGGACCGCCGAGTGGCGCTGGGCGTGGTCCTGGCCGCGGAAGGCTATCCGGACAAACCGCGCAAGGGCGATGTCATCGCCCATCTACCGGCCGACAGCGACGAGATGCACGTCTTTCATGCCGGCACCGTGGAGCAGGACGGCCAGTTGCTCACCGCTGGCGGGCGGGTGCTGTGTGTCACCGCGCTGGGCGACAACATCCGCCACGCGCAAAAGGCCGCCTACCAGGCCGCCGACCAGATCCAGTTTGCCGGTCGCCAGTATCGCCGCGACATCGGCCACCGCGCCGTGGCGCGCAAAAACTGAGCCCTTGCCGCCGGCGCGGCCATGTCCGTGCCGGCTTTTGCCCTCCGCCCATCACCATGGCCGCCGACTTCACCGCTATCAAACCGTATTTCACCGATCTGCAAGCCCGCATCGTCGACCGGCTCGAAGCCTTCGACGGACAGTCCTTCCGCGCCGATGCCTGGGAGCGTCCCGAAGGTGGCGGCGGACTGACCCGGGTCATCGAGGAAGGCGATTTTTTCGAGCGCGGCGGAGTCAATTTCTCTCATGTGCATGGCAAGACCATGCCGGCCTCGGCTAGCGCACACCGTCCGGAACTGGCCGGTCGCAGCTTCCAAGCCATGGGCGTGTCGCTGGTGCTGCATCCGCGCAACCCCTACTGCCCCACGGTGCATATGAATGTGCGTTGCTTTGTCGCGCTGGCCGATGGCCAGGCGCCGGTGTGGTGGTTCGGCGGCGGCATGGATCTGACGCCCTACTACGGGTTCGAGGACGACGTGCGCCACTTCCACGCCACCTGCAAAGCCGCGGTGCTGCCCTTCGGCGGCGAGGCGCAATACCGTCGGCTCAAAGATTGGTGCGACCGTTACTTTTTTCTCAAACACCGCAATGAGCCGCGCGGTGTCGGCGGACTGTTTTTCGATGACCTCGGCGCGGACGGCAACACTCCGTTCGAAACCGCCTTCGGCCTTACCCGCGCGGTGGGCGACGCATTTCTCGACGCCTATCTGCCCATCGTCGAACGCCGTCGCAACACTCCCTACGGTGCGCGCGAACGCGACTTCCAGGCCTACCGCCGCGGGCGCTATGTGGAATTCAACCTGGTATTGGACCGCGGCACCCTGTTCGGCCTGCAATCGGGCGGACGCACCGAATCCATCCTGATGTCGCTGCCGCCGATCGTCAAATGGCGCTATGACTGGCAACCGGAACCGGGCAGCGCTGAAGCGGCACTCTACGAGCGTTTTCTGAAACCCCGCGACTGGGTGTGAGCGGCACACCGGATCGAGGCCGCCCAAGCCACTGACGACATTTCAGCACGTCTTTCCGCGAGCCAAAACCGGCTGCGCAGCCTGCCGCCTTGGCTCAAACAACGGCAGGCAGGCTGGCCTGCGCCGTGGTCGGGGCCGCCGACATTTTGGCCGCTGCGCGATAATGCGCCTGTGCCGCCTCACCCTGCCCTAACTGCTCCAACAAACCGGCCAGCGCCAAATGTGTTTCCACCGCCGGTTCGAGCCCCAAAGACAACTCCAAATAACTGCGCGCCTTGCCCCATAACTGCGCCTGCAGACACGAGCGCCCCAGGGCGAGCAACAGTCCGGCATCCTTGGGATGCGCTTGGAGCCATTTCTCGGCCTTGGCCAGACAGGCCACCGCATCGTCCTGCCCGCACAGCGCATAGAGACGCGCCAGTTCGGAATCCCATTCGGCGTCGAGCAACTGCTCTAACTTGCGACGCGCCAGCGCCCCCTGTCCGCCAGCGACCAACAAGGGCACGGCGCGCTCGACCATCCGACGGTCCTTCATTTCAGCCGCCGGAATCGCTTTCCAGTACTCGGCCAACGCCTTGCCGTCGCCAACCAGTTCCCGCATCCGCTCGACATGCGCCCGTCGGATCAGCGGCGCCACCTGTTCATCCGACAGCGCCTTGTGCTTGTAGAGCTGACGGGCGAGCTTGAGCACCTCATCCCAGCGGTTCAGCGCCGAAGCCACCCGCAGCGACAGGCGCAGCGCGGCGATTTGCCGATTGCCGAGCAAACGCAGGGTCTCCAGACGTTCTGCGGCCAACTCGAAATTGCGATCTTCCACCGCCAGCTCGGCTTCGCTCATCAGCCGTGCGGCGCGCGCTTGATCGCCATACTCGGCCACCCGGCCCAGCCAGGTCTTGTAACGGGTTTCGTCGCGCATCGCGTGCGCCGCACGGGCCGCCAGCAACGCCGCCATGGCCGGGCTTTCGCCACTGCGATAGGCTTTGTCGGCAAACTTGACCGCCTGCGCATAGCGCCCTTCGAACAGGGTGCGCAGCGCCTCACGCAGCGCACGCCCGGCCTGCTCGCGCCGCCGCCGGTCACGGAAAGCGCCCACCGCACCGGGCAGCGCCAGGGTACGCCGCACCACCCTGACCAACAGGTAGGCCAGCACAAAAGCCACCAACAAACCGATGATCGCCAAGTTGAGCGACAACTGCACGCGGTATGGCGGCACCACCAGCAGCACATAACCGGTGTTGATGCTGGCCGCGGTTGCCAACGCAGCAGCCAGAGCAAAGATGCCGATGAGCCAGATCAGCGCACGCATGATCCGCCCTCAGTGCTCGGCCGGCGCGGCGACACCATGGCCGGCCGCGGCTGGCTTGTCGCCAGCGGAAATGCCTTCCGCTCCACCGTTGGCCGGTCTTGCCTGCAGCAGACGTAAGGCGGGCACGCTATCGAGCATCACGCCGTGATCGATCGCCACCGGCGTGGCCCCCAACTTGTCCAGCTCCGCGAGCAGGGTTTGCACACGCTCGTCCCGCGTATCGAAAAAGCGTTCGACCCACTGGCGCGCCTGAGCGAGATCGGCCTGGAAATTACGCCCGTCGCGCGCCAGTAACGCAAGTCTTGCGGTCAGCAGGCGGATTTTGAGGTTTTCGCGCAAAAAGGTGCTTTGGGCAGGCGCCAGCAACACCGGCTCGGAGCGATCCAACCGCTCCACCCGCACCAGGGTTTTGATTTCACGCCAGATATCGCCCAGCAGGCTAGTGATGAAGTCAAGCGCAACCGCGCCTTGGGGCGCAGCCACAGACGCCGTTTCTTCGGATCCAGACTGCGGCGCAGCCAGCTCACCCGCATAGGCCAGCGGCAGCGCATCCACGCCCTCGAGCATCCGCTCCAAGCGCAGTGCCATACCTTGCACATCGCTTTGTGCCACGCTGCGCAACTGTTCGATGTCGCGCACGATCGCCCGGCGCAGCGGCGCCAACTGTCCGCGGTCCAGCAGCGCAAGACGGCTTTCGGCGCTCTGCAGGGCAATCAAAGCGGCCTCCACATTGCCGGCGAGCGCAAGCTGCTGATCGGCGATGACGATGGCCTGTTCGACTTCGGCCAACGCGCGGTCTTCCCGGGAACGGGAGAATTCCTGATAAAGCGCTTCCAGCGCGGCGGCCTGCCCCTCGGTGGCTGCCACTTTGGACTCCAGGGCCCCGAGCTTGCCCTGCAGCGTTGCAATCGCCTCCTGTTGCTGACGGCTCAACGCCCGCGCCTCACCGGCCACCGCGTCCGCTGCGGACAGCCTGCGGGCCAATTCATCGCGCAAATCGGCAACCTGTGTGCGGGTCTGCCAGGCCTGCCAGCCCGCCACCGCGGCCGCAGCGGCCGCAACCGCGGCGAGCAACAGGGCAAGCCCGCTCGCGCCGCGGCGCGCTGGCGGTGCCGGACGGTTGGAGATCGGTTCGCCCGGTGCGGATGCCGCAGCGGACGCGGGTGCAGCATCGGCGGATTGAGCGGCTGCATCCTCGGATGCAGGCGGTCGGGTAAGCGCAGGGATGTCTTCTTTCATGCCTTCAGTTTAACCGAGGCTGTGGCCAAAGTGCGTCTGAAGCGCGTCGAGCAGGCCGGCATCACCCGGCGCGGTCTCGATGACGCGGGCAAAGCCGGCCAGCCCGGCCTGCGCCACGATGCGCGGATGCGACGCAAACACCGGTACAGCGGCGAGCTCAGGCGACAGCTCGCCCCCCAAGAGGGCGATCAGATTGCGCACCCCTTCGCTGCTGGTCAAACTCAGCGCATCCAGCTCGGCGCGCGCGGCAAGCTCCTGCAAGAGCTGCGGCGCAACCTGCGGTCGAGTGCGGCGGTAACAGGTCACATACTCGACTTCGGCCCCGCGTTCGCGCAAGGTGTCGCCGAACAATTCACGCCCGCCATCGCCACGGAAAACCACCACCCGCCGACCGCGTATCGCCTGCGGCGCAAAGGCCGGCAGGGCGAGTACGGCTTCGCTGTCGAAACCGCTCTTTGGCGCAATCACCCGGTCGAAACCGTGTTCGGCCAGGGCGCGCTCGCTGCCCGCCCCGACCGTGGCCACGGCAACCCGTGCCGGCCAGTCGCGCACCTTGCTGAGCACCTTCAAAGCATGCTCCACCGCGTTTGGGCTGACAAAAAAAGCGTAATCGAAGTCTTCCAGGCGTGCGGCCAGCGCATGCAGGGCCGACGGGTCTTCCAACGGCTCGATGGCCATGAGCGGAAACCGGATCGGCACCCCACCGCGACGGGCGATTTCTTGGCATAGCGCATCCGCCTGTCCAGCCGGCCGGGTCACCACCACCCGGCGGCCGGCCAGGGGGAGCAATCCATCCGCTGACATCGCCACCGCTTCAGCCCAGCTCGGCCAGGATGGCTTCGGCGCCTTGCGCCCGTAAGTCATCGGCCAGAGCGCGCCCCAGCGCTTCGGCCTCGGCCGGGTCGCCTTCCCGCTCGGCACGCACCATACGGCTGCCGTCTGGCAGTGCGACAAAGCCGCGCAGCCACAGACGGCCGCTGCGCAGTTGGCCATACGCCCCCAGCGGCACCTCGCAACTGCCGGCCAACGCAGCGGCCACAGCGCGCTCGGCACGCACACAGGCCGACGTATCGGGGTCATCGAGCGGCGCCAGCCAGGCCGCCACTTCCGGACGACTGGCCAAGCACTCGATGCCCAACGCGCCCTGTCCCGCGGCTGGCAGCGAGACCTCGGCAGGCAGCACCGCGCGGATGCGCTCGGACAACCCCAGGCGCTTCAAACCGGCCGCCGCCAAAATGATGGCGTCGTACCGACCTTGATCGAGCTTACGCAGGCGGGTGTCGAGGTTGCCCCGCAGGCTGGTCACCGCCAAATAAGGGTGAGTGGCATGCAACTGTGACTCGCGCCGCAACGACGAGGTGCCGACCACCGTACCTGGTGGCATGTCGTCCAGACTGGCATAGCGGTTGGATACGAACGCATCGAACGGCAGCTCGCGGGTGCAAATGCATGCCAGCGTGAAAGGCTCGGCCAATTGCATTGGCACATCCTTCATCGAATGCACGGCGATGTCGGCCCGGCCATCGAGCAAGGCGGTTTCCAGCTCCTTGACGAACAAGCCTTTGCCACCCACCTTGGCCAGCGGGCGATCCAGAATCTGGTCGCCGCGTGTAGTCATCCCCAACAAGCTCACCCGGCAGGCGGGATACAATGCCTCGAGCCGCGCCTTGACATGCTCGGCCTGCCACAGGGCCAGACGGCTTTCACGGGTGGCGATGACGATGCGCTCGGGCGCGACGCAGGCAGCTTGGGTACGGCTCACGGCGGGGGCACTCATGAAAAGAAGACACAAAGCAGAGCTGAAGTTCGAGGCAGCTTTTCGCCGCAGCGCAACACATCAGGGTTGACACGCATGGCGAAAAGATTGCGGACGATTCTAGCATGCCACGCCGCTCACCCTTGAGGCCGCAGCGCGCTGACCCGCCCAACCGATCCGGAACCGGACGCGCCGCAAGAGCACTCTTGCGGGCACTGCGTGGCACGGTAAAAGTTGCGCCGAGCACGAAAAATTCCGTCGATGGCGGCAGCCCATAGCTCAGGCGGCAGATGGCTGGCCAACTTCTCCCGCCGGCAACTGTGTTAGGCCACCGCCCTCCGCGCGGAGAGCGCGTAAATGCCCGCTACCTTTGAACCAACCGCACCCAAGACTCGCAAAATGGCCGAAAACAACACACCCACCGACAAGGATGCGCCGCTGCGCGAAGATATCCGGCTTTTGGGCCGCCTTTTGGGCGACACCGTGCGCGACCAATTGGGCGAAGCCAGCTTTGCGCTGATCGAGCGCATCCGCCAGACCTCGGTGCGCTTTCGCCGTTACGAGGATCTGGAGGCCCGTCGCGAGTTGGAAGGCATCCTGGACGCCCTGGCGCGCGAACAGACCATCCAGGTGGTGCGGGCCTTCAGCTACTTTTCGCATCTGGCCAACATCGCCGAAGACCAGCATCACATCCGCCGCTCCCGCGCCCACTTGCTGGCCGGCTCCGCCCCGCGCGAAGGCAGCCTGGCCCATGCACTGGATAAAACCTCGCGGGTGCTGGGCGAAGCGGCCACCGAGGCACTCACCCGCTTTTTCAACCAAGCCCTGGTCTGCCCGGTGCTGACCGCCCACCCGACCGAAGTACAGCGAAAGAGCATCCTCAACTGTCAAACGGTGATCGCCCGCCTGCTCGACGAACGCGACCGCATGCGCTTGACCCCCGAGGAAGCGGCCGCCAACGACGCCGCTTTGCGCCGCGCGGTGCTCACACTGTGGCAAACCCGCATGCTGCGCCCGGTGCGCTTGTCGGTGATCGACGAAGTCAACAACGGGCTGTCCTACTTCGAGACCACTTTTTTGCGCGAACTGCCGCGTCTATACGCCAACGTAGAAGACCGCCTGGGTACCTCCAGCGGCGAACTGCCGGCTTTCTTGCAAGTTGGCAGTTGGATCGGCGGCGACCGCGATGGCAACCCCTTCGTCACCGCTGAGGTGCTCGAACGTGCGCTCGCGCTGCAGGCCGCCGCCGTGCTCGGCTTTTATCTAGAGGAACTTCATGCGCTGGGCTCCCAGCTCTCGCTCGCGGCGGGCTTGGTTGAAGTCTCCGATGCGCTGCAGGCGCTGGCCGACCGTTCGGCGGACCACTCCCCGCATCGCCGCGATGAACCGTATCGGCGCGCAATCGCCGGCATGCATGCCCGCTTGGCGGCCACCTGGAGCGCTTGGCTGGGCAGCTCACCGCCTAGCCGGCCGGTGGGCCCGGCCGCGCCCTACCTACGGCCCGCCGAGCTGGCCGAGGATCTCAACACCATTGACCGCTCGCTGGTGGCCAACGGCTCGGCCGCGCTCGCTGGCGGGCGGCTGCGCCACTTGCGCTGCGCGGTCAAAGTGTTTGGCTTTCATCTGGCGCCCATCGACCTGCGGCAAAACGCCGACGTACATGAACGTGTGGTCGCCGAACTGCTCGCCACCGCAGGCGGCGTAGCCAATTACCGGGCGCTGGACGAAGCCGCGCGGGTTGCGCTTTTGCTCCGCGAACTCGCCAGCCCCCGCCCTTTGGCCTCGCCGCACCTGCGCTATAGCGACGAAACCGAGTCCGAACTGGCCATCTTCCGCGCCGCGCGCGCCGCCCACCTGCGCTTTGGCCCCGCCGTCATCCAGAACTGCATCATCTCCAAAACCGATGCGGTCTCCGATGTCCTTGAACTGGCCGTGCTGCTCAAAGAGGCGGGTTTGTTACGACCGCATGAGAACGCGCTGGATGTCAATATCGTGCCGCTGTTCGAGACCATCGAAGACCTGCGCAACGCGCCGGGCGTGATGGATCGCCTGTTCACCCTCGAACCCTACCGCGCGCTGCTGGCCTCACGCGGTTTCCTGCAAGAAGTCATGCTGGGCTATTCGGACAGCAACAAGGACGGCGGCTTTTTGACCTCGGGCTGGGAGCTTTACAAAGCCGAAATCGGCTTGGCCGAAGTCTTTGCCCGCCACCGGGTGCGCATGCGCCTGTTTCACGGCCGCGGCGGATCGGTGGGGCGCGGCGGGGGGCCGAGCTACCAGGCCATCCTCGCACAACCAGGCGGGGCGGTGCAGGGCCAGATCCGGCTGACCGAACAGGGCGAAGTCATCGCCGCCAAGTACGGCAACCCGGAAGTGGGTCGCCGCAACCTTGAGGTGCTGGTAGCCGCCACCCTGGAGGCCAGCCTGCTCTCCGGCGAAGCGCTCGCGCCGGATCCGGCCTTTCTGGACACCATGCAGACGCTCTCCGACAGCGCTTTTTCCGCCTACCGCGGCCTGGTGTACCAGACCCCCGGTTTCGAGGACTACTTTTGGCAATCCACGGTGATCAGCGAGATTGCCGAACTCAACATCGGCTCACGCCCGGCCTCGCGCAAGAAGGGCAGACGCATCGAAGACCTGCGTGCCATTCCCTGGGTGTTTTCGTGGTCCCAATGCCGGCTGATGCTGCCCGGCTGGTACGGCTTTGGCAGCGCGGTCAAAGCCTGGCTGGCCACCCACCCGCAAGAGGGGCTTGCCCACCTGCAACGCATGTACCGGGAGTGGTCTTTCTTTGCTACCTTGTTGTCGAACATGGATATGGTGCTCGCCAAGACCGACCTCGCCAT
The DNA here is from genome assembly GCF_003345255.1 of Pseudothauera hydrothermalis. GTDB lineage: Bacteria > Pseudomonadota > Gammaproteobacteria > Burkholderiales > Rhodocyclaceae > Pseudothauera > Pseudothauera hydrothermalis. The sequence continues at coordinate 2,475,557 of NZ_CP029331.1, forward strand.
TGCCGCCCGCTACGCCGAACTGGTGCATGACAGCACACTGCGCGAGACGATCTTCCAACGGATCTGCCGTGAATGGCAGGACACGGTCGATGCCTTACTGGCCATTACCGGCCAGCAGGAACTGCTCGATGGCAACCCGCTATTGAAGCGCTCGATCCGCAACCGCTTCCCCTATCTCGACCCACTGAACCATGTCCAGGTCGAACTGCTGCGCCGCCACCGCGAACACCCCGGCGACGACCAACTGCGCGGAGGGCTACACATCTCGATCAACGGCATTGCCGCCGGCTTGCGCAACAGCGGCTGAAACGCAGTAAGCCGTACCCGGCAACCGGTTGCAAAACGGGCTTGTCCGAACGGGGTAATCGACCGCCTCCCTATTCGATCGCCTCCCCATTGCGGACAAGCCCGCTCCCGGTTACGTCGTCACAAACCTCACCAACAATCCGCCACCTGCCCAGTACCCGATTCACTCCGGGCCCCGGTCTCATCGAGCCCCAAGGTGCCGCAGCGCGTATCCGCTGCTTGTGGCCCTTGCGGCACAGCCTGTAAGTCAAACGATGAGGCAGTCGCGCCGCTCAAACTAAAGTTGTAGAACCCAGCCAACTCGGTTCGGCAGGCGGTGTTAGGCAAGGCGGGCGGATTGCCGTCGCTGTCCACATAGCGCATGTTGGTCGTGTAGTAACGCTCCATGAACTGCGCCAGTTCCAGTAAGCACCCGGTGGCCGCTGCGCGCCGTGTACGCAGCACGTGCTCCTGATACTGAGTTTCCCATAAGTAGTGTCATGTGAGCGATAATATGGCCTATGAAATGCAAACGACTTTCCGACGGCCGAGCTCTCGATCATCACACCTTGCAGGTCATGCGGCAGCAGGCCGTCAAAGCGGTACGTGACGGGCAGACGGTGCAAAGCGTCGCGGCGGCGTATGGCGTGAATGAGCGCAGCGTTTTCCGGTGGCTCGCCGATTTTGCCAATGGCGGACAGAACGCATTGCTCGCCAAGCCGATTCCGGGACGCCCGAGCAAACTCAGCGCCGAGGAGCTTTCGTGGATTGCCAATGCGGTTCGTGACCACAACCCGCAGCAGTTCAAGTTCGAGTTCGGCTTGTGGACGCTGTCTCTGATTCGTCACTTGATCAAACGCCAATTCAAGAAAGAGCTGTCGGTCTCCTCGGTTCACCGCCTGATGAAGATCCTGGGTTTCAGCGCCCAGAAGCCGCTCTACCAGGCGTGGCAGCAAGACCCCGTCCTGGTGCGCACTTGGGAGACGGAGACCTACCCCGCGATTCGCGCTGAAGCCAAGCGGCTCGGAGCAACGATCTACTTTGGCGACGAGTCGGGCATCCGCTCGGACTACCACACCGGCACGACTTGGGCGCCACAAGGCCGGACGCCGGTGGTGCAGGCGACGGGTCGGCGCTTCTCGCTGAACATGATCTCGGCCGTCGGCACGCAGGGCGAATTTCGGTTCATGCTGCATGAGGGCTCGGTCGGTGCGAAAGTGTTCGTCGAGTTCCTCAAGCGCTTGATGCTCAATGCCGAGAAACCGGTCTTTCTGATCGTCGATGGTCATCCGATTCACAAGGCAAAGATGGTCAAGAGCTACATCGAGAGCTTGGACGGCAAGCTCAAGTTGTTCTATTTGCCGCCTTACTCGCCGCAGCTGAACCCGGACGAAACAGTCTGGGCTCATGTGAAGCGGAAGGTTTCGAGCCAGTTGGTCGAGAGCGCCGAGGAGATGAAGCGACTCGCACTCCGTGCTTTGCGTAGCATCCAGAAGCTCCCCGAACTCGTGAAGTCATTTTTTAGGCAGCCAGAGTGCCGCTATATCCTGGGCTGACACTACTTATTGAAAAGTTAGTAGCTCGGATAGGCAATCGCCGCAAGAATACCAATGATTGCTACCACAACCATCAGCTCGATGAGGGTGAACCCCTTTTGCGCTCTCATCTCAATCCCTCACGATTTCGCGCCAGGAGATACGTCCCAGGCGCTTGGAACCGATGTTGACGCGAATATCCTCGATCTCACCGGTCGAGCCGCCCACCACCAAACGGTCACCGACCAAGGTGGCCTCTCCAGGCATGCCGACGCCAAGATCAACCGACCCGACCACGTCTTTGTCATCGCCGCCGCCCAGTTTGTCGTCATCGTTGAATCTGCCATCATTGTTCAAATCGAACGGCGGATACAGCAAACGACCGCCGGTGAATGGATTGATGGCATTGATAAAGCCGGAACCGCCCGCCACGCAGGGGTCGGGATCCGGGATGATGCTGCTGGCAATCAACACCGGCTCCAGAAGACGATAGAGCACCGAGCGGGTCACAATCCGCTCACCACGCGGGTCGGGGTCCTTGAGGTCTACATACCAGCCCTTTTTGCCGACCATGTCGCCTTCGGTTGCCTCTGAAAACACCCGTACTGCATAGCTGCCCACGGTGCCATCAGTCTCGATGGTCCGTTGCGCCAGGCTCGCCCGCCCGCCGGTGATCCGCGCGTCCTCATCGATCAGTCCGTACCAGGTCTGTACTTTCTGGTCTGACGGGTCGTTGGCATACACATAGCTGCCGGTGCCAAAAAAGATATAGCGCTTGCCATAGTTGAGTGTGTCGCTGGTCACGGTATTGATCCCGGTGGTCACCTGCGCGGTAATCGGCTGCGGGTTGTTGTCGGCATCACGCGCAGTAAAAAACGGCTGTGGTGTGCTGCCTGACCGATAGTAGGATTTCCATTGAGCCGGATTACTGCCACTCAGATCAAAACGCCATACATTGCCTTTGAGATCGCCGGCATACACGGTGTCCACCTTGCCGTTGTTGTCGCTATCGAGCAACGCGGGAGTCGACAGGGCATTGTCTCCGCCCGCTTCGGTGTCGATTTTCTTGATCAGCGCACCGGTGGCCAAGTTGATCAGATACAGCACCGCACGCCCATTGACGCTGTTATGCCCGTTGCCCAGTATCACTGCGGTCACATCGTTTTCCAGCTTTGCAATCTGTGGGCGCCCAAGCACAAAGCCCAAATCGTTGTCACTGGCCGCCGAGTATTCCCACAGCACATCCGCCGCTTCAAAGCGGCCCGGATCGGTTACATCCAGCGCAAACAGCCCTTTTGCGCCTCGCCCGGTGGATGCCACCAAAATGTTCTGACCCGATGTCTCGGTGCGGGTCGAGACCGCGATATCGCCATCTACAAAATAGGTGTGCTGGTAGTCCGGAGACGCCAGCGAAGCGAGTTTGTCAAAAACCAGTGCTGGAATATAGGCAAACAATTCCACCCCGGAGCTTGCGGAAAACGCATGCAGCATGCCGTCGTTGCCGCCCACATAAACCGTATCGGTATCTTTGACGTAGTAGGGCGAAGAATGCACGATGTCGCCCAGCTTCTTGACCCGCGAGCGCAGCGTTCCACCGGACTGTTTTTCATTGCTCGGGTCGCCGCGCAGGTAATTGAGTATCGCGCTGGTGCCAAGCTTGCTCTGCTGGGTGGAACTGAGCTGAGCCCATTCGAACGCGATCCCTTTGGTGCTCGCATCCTTCCAGGTAAAGATATTGCGAGACGCTGCCGCCGGCAGCAGCGCTGAGGCACGCCAGGCCGGCGAATCGCTCACGCCTGAAGCCCCAACGTCATACGCCAACAACTCGCCATCCCAGGTGGCGCTATTGAACTGCGTTTGGAAGACCCGGCTTTCCGCACGCAACTGCTGACCGTTGGAGGTGATGTTGCCCGCGCTCGCGCTGCGTTCGATGATGGTATCGAAACTGCGCTTGAGCGCCTCTTTGAGACGCAGCGGGTTTTGAACGAGAAAATAGGTATCCGGCACGCCGTCACCATCGGCGTCCCATTCCTCCGCCAAATCGGGGCGCCCATTGCTATTGCGATCGACGAATCCGCCCCATTTGGCCGCGTACCATAAGGGGTCGCGAAGCAAGCTGGCCGAAGACGCCCCGGGGGTGAAAAAGCGCTCGCTATAACGCAAGCCAGAAGCCGCCGGCCCTCCGGTGTAGGGCAGTTTATTGCATGAAGCGGGCGGGCTGCTGACATCGCAAGCACCCGGTTCCAGACCCGGCGGAACGTTCAAGTAGTAATACCGATCCACGTTCTCATCCTGCACAACCAGGTACACACCGTCCTTTGTTGTGCCGGAAATGATGTAGCCCATACTGTGCTGGATGCCACCGGCCTGATATTCCGGCGTGAGCTTGACGCGCAAGCGGCCATCCGCCTCGACCGCAATCTCATAGACCACGATTGCATCCATGTCGTGGTCGGCGCCCTGCTCCACGTCCTCGAAATTGATCCGAAAGCGTGCGAAGTACCGCCCGCCGTTGATCGTGGGGTCCGCATCTTCTGGCGAAGAATTGGCGATGGTGTCGACATAGAAATCGACAATCTGGTTGGTCGGCTGAAACTGGCCTTTGGTGTTGGAAATACTCGATCCGCCTACCGACTTGGCAAAAGGTACCAGGGTGATCGCCTTGCCACCGATGTGCGCCACGATGCGCGGCAGAGGCGAACTCAGTACAACGGCGTAGGTGTCGACCCGCTGTTCGCCTTCCAGATCGGTACGAAGACTATTGGTCTTGCCAAAGTGCGCCACCGATGCCGCGTAGTAACTGCCCTGCTTGGTGGGTTCCTCAGGCGCCAAGCCGCGGATATTGCCCAGGGTGGTCACGTTTTTTGCGGTGGGCGCGCCATCGTAGTCGGTGCCCACCTGGCCGATGAAGCGCATCCCGGCCACATCCGGCTCGCCATTGGTGATCGTTTGGGCAATCGTGGCAACATTCAAGCCGGTAAGATCGCCTGAAAAACTGCCAAAGACGCTTCCCGGCAATTGGTCCGAGTCAAACGAGGGATTGATGCCCGACACCACCAACATATTGGGCTTGGCGCACCAATGGGCACTGGCCGCGCTGCCTTTTTGGTATGGATCATCCCAGGTCGCCACCGGCAGACCGATATCCGCATCATAGCCCCCGGATGTAGCAAATGCCGACGTTGCAGCCTTTTTACCGGCAAAATAGCGCAGCGTCTCATACATTATTTCGGCGATCGGATTGCCCCAGTCGACAAACTCGCCACTATTCATCGGCCGGGTCGTCACCCAGCCTTTACGATAAGCATCGTCGCTACGTGTGTTATTGAAATCCCGAATCCGCAGCCCATTCAACGCATTGACGATGGTGGCGTTTGTCTTGAACTGCCCGGTGTTTTGGTCGACTTCGTTCTTGAATGAGGACACCACTTTGCGCAGCACGCCACCGGACATGTTCTTGTTGTAACTGCCGGTCAACAAGCCAAAGTACATGGCATCGTTCTCGCCGTATTCGTGCAGCAAGCCAATTGGCTTCAATGCGCCATTTGGATAGCGCTTGCAGCCATTGGCAAAAGAAGCCGTACAGACCTCAACGCGGACGGTGTAATCCTTGCGTGTTCCATTGTGATTATTGTCATGATGCAGGACTGGGCGTTCGGTCGAGGCCCACTGCCATACCCGCCTGTCTTTACTGTTTTCGATTACCCGCAACAGCGGGGGGCGACCGCTGCAATTGCTCAGGGTTGAGCAATCGCGCCCCATCGTATCCGACAAATTTCCGAAAAAATGCCGATGCCCTGATTTTGGCTGAGAAAGGGGGGTGTAATCGCTGATTTTGTAGCCATCCACCGCTTCACTAGTATATTCCTTGGCCCAAGAGTGCGCGTCTTGGGGAATATAGGCACGGCGTAATATGGTCTGCGAAGCTGTATCCACTTCGCGATAACCGCCATAAAAAACTTTGCGCAGCGCGTCGATCCGGCTGGTGGTGACGTAGTTCAACCAGTTGCCCGACCACCTGCCGCCGGTGCACCGCCCTTGCGCGTCGGCAGCGGCCGCAGGAGTAAAAAGGCCGGTATTGTCATCGCGCGCATTGGTGCCCGAATAGGTGTAACAAAGCGTCGAATCGAACAGGCCGTAGTAGGTGATCGACGGCTTGAAGCGGATATCCAGGGTACCGTCGCCATCGATGTCGCTCGCATCGTTATAAGCCTCGTAAAACAAGGTATGGTCACGACCCACCGTCAACATGCTCATCGGAATCGCCGCCTGGGTTGCAACCAGCGGCGTCTCCGGGATGGCCGGTGCGGCAATCGCTTGGCCCTGAAGGGCAAACAACGCCACAAACAGCGAAACCAGCGACATGCCGGCCTGCACACCGGCCCAACGGGAAGCCGGTCTGACCTTAGATTTCATGATCCACCTCTCACTCTGTGGCATAAATCGACTGCAAAATCACCATGGCGCGGTCTCCGCCCGAGTGGCTGCGCGCAGTAACCCGATAGCGCCGACAATTGGGCGCACCGGCCTCAGGATCATCGATATTGCACGGGAACGTGTTACCGAGGTACTCCACGATGTACTGCGGCGTCGTGGCCAGCCCCCCTAAGCCGAGCCCTGCTGCATCGACCCAACCGTCAAAGTTCTCATCCACCCAGCGCGCCGGACAGTCTTTGTCCGGTATCGAACACAGTCCGTTTTGACACGGCGAATTTCCGCATTGATCGTCGCTATCCGAGTATTCGCCACCGCTATCGAATCCTGCATTGCGGGGGACGCTATCGGCCTGAGCCTGCGCGGCGATCTCGCCCGCACGCAAAGCCGCCTCAGCCGTCTGAAATGCCAGGCTGCGATCGAATGTGTTGGCGGTGATACGCTCTTCCAGCGCCACGGTACGTACGCTGGAAAGCCCCAGCAGGGTGAGGACCACCAGTAAGATCAAAGACACCACCAAGGCCACGCCCGCACACCGCCTACGGCTAGATTGCCCGTTCATTGCACGTTCTCCCGATGACGCAGGCTGACCACATGAATCAATTGACGCTTCAAGGTGGCATTGTCGCTGCCAACCGCGTCAGCGGATTCCAGGTTCAAGACCACACGAACGGCAACCACCCGCTCGGCCGCATCATTGGCCCAGGACGCGATTTCATCGGCATCCACATAAGCGTCCGCCATGGTGTTACCAGTGCGGGTGAGATATTGGAGCTGCATATCGGTTACGCCTTCGGCAATTTCTTGCGCAGCACCACCGTTTTCAACCCGATAAAGCGAGCGCCCGCCTCTCCCGTTGCTGCCCACGTACCAGGCAGTGGCTGACAGTCTGGTCAGAAAACCGTTTTTTTCAAAGCTGTATTCGTTTCCTGTTGCAGATCCGCAATCGGTGGGAAAACCTAAGCCTTTTGAACAATTTCCCGGATTCCCGGCGCCGCTATTGTGCACAATCGTGTTATTCGTGCCCGGCGATGCATTGGTAACCTGAAAAATCGCCGCCTGACGGTAATCACAAGCCATCAAAATTTCTTCGTCATTGAAACCATGATTGACGGTATTGACTTTGAACTGTGCCGCGGTGGGCGTGTGCTCGGTAATGACGATCCCTTCATTCACCGAGCCGCTGCGAATTTTCAGCGCATCGGTGCCAAGGACACGCGCTGCAGTGCCCGCCCCGAATGCAACCCCCGGCATTGCAACGCCGCCTTCGAACCCCTCCAGCCCGCCATCGCTCCAATCCAACCAGTCCGATGTATCGGCATCGTTGACCACGTTTGCCACCAACGGGGTGCCGCACGGCGTGCCGCCGGCTTCTCTGATTTCCCGTGCCATCAGTTCAAACGCAATCCGCGCGCTGTCTTGCATGCGGGCGAGATTTTCGTTGATGCGGAAAGACTCGCGCTGCGCAATGAACACATTGGTGACCCCAAGCAGCAATACCGTGCCCAGCACCAGGGCAATCATCAATTCAACCAAGGTCAGGCCGCGTTGGGTATTCATGTCCGGGCTCGTCATGGCGCTCAGAGTTGCGTAGAGGTGGAGAAGGATTGCTCGGCCGCACCTCCGGTGCCGCGGTCGTCGCTCCAGAAGATGGTCACCGTGCAGGTCATGCCCTGGCAGGCGATCTCGCCGCAGGAGGTCTGCGCATCGCCGAGGTTGTCTTTGATGGCCTGTAACCAGAAGTGGTGATCGTTGGAGACCAGCGTGCCGGCGCTCGCTGGCACCTCACAGGTTTTATCCAGGTCATAATTGCCGGACGCCACATCATCGCGGTTCGCCCGCATTGCATCCAGCATGTAGTAGCTCAGCATGACTGCCTGGGTGCGCTGAAAGCTGCTTTGGTTGTTCTTGAGTGCATTGATCTGCAACGCAGCCATGCCCAGCAGACCAACGGCCAGCACCAGGACGGCGATCAGCACCTCCAGCAAACTAAATCCAGTCTCAACGCGCCGCAGTCTCGATGGCGCGGGGCGGGCGAAATCAGTCTGCATGCAAGACTCCAACCTCGACGGTGACAATGCGTGTTTCCTGCCCCAAGCTCAAAGCCAGCGTTCCGGTGGGCGAGGCGGTGCCATTGGGGCGAAAGCGCACGCAGGCATGACCGGCAACAGTCGCGGTATCGAGCCCTTCAGAGACCGCGACCCCGACACTTGAATGGACCGCACCGACGCGAATGCCCGCGCCCACCTCATCGTCGGTGCTGTTTTCCACAACCCATGCCCCCGACCCGAGGTTGATGCAAAACCGCACGGTGGTGTTGCGCCGGATTGCTTCGACTTTGGCGAAGTTCATCGCGCCCAGTACGTCATTGCTTGCGGTATTGAGGCGATTGTTTTGAATCACGCTCTGAAACGACGGCACCGCAATGCCCAGCAGAATCGCCAGCACCGCCAGGGTGACCATCAGCTCGACCAGGGTGAAACCCGCGCCCTGTGACCGCAGGTTTGTAAGCGGCCGCTGCCCGGCATAGGGTTTTTCGGGTTTTTCTGACATTGGCTCAGGGATTACCATGTTGTTTGAATGCACCTTAGCGCGGCGCGCGTCGATGAGGCAAGTACGGATGGATGAGCGGTCGATTTTGACGGATGAACGGCGGTCGGTTTTGTGGCAGACCGGGTGCCGTGTAGAGGGGCTGCTGGTGTGCATCGCGCTCGGCGTTGGGGCTGCGGCATTGCTGGCGGTGTCTCCGGGGGCGGAAGGCAGCCGTTGGCAACGGTTGGGGCTGTTTGGCTTTTTTGCGCTGTGGGTGATCCTGCCATGGTTTCTGGCGGTCTGTGCGCTCATCCGACCGTTGCGCGCGCACGCGTGGGCGAAAACTCTGACCGCGCTGGTCTTGCTGTTTGCCTGGTCGTTGGCGGTTGGCAGCGTGGTGTTCGAGCTCGTGCAGCCGCTGGGTTTGATCCACGCCTCGCGGCGCGACTTTCTTGCCGATGTGTTCATCATCGGCGTCATTCTGACCGGCTCGCTGGCGCTTGCCGGCTGGCAGGCTTCACGCCTATGGCATTGGCGGATGCGCTCCTCGACCGCGGAGGCGGCGGCGTGGATGGCCCGTCTGCAACCCCATTTTTTGTTCAACAGCCTCAATGGCATCAGCGAACTGGTTGCGGTGGATGCCGCCCGCGCGGAACAGATGATCGGCGCGCTGTCGCGTCTTTTGCGCGGCTATCTGCAAGCCGGCGCCACCGTGCCATTAGAACAGGAACTGGCGCTTGTCCGCGACTATCTGGCGCTGGAGGAAATCCGTCTTGGCCCCCGTCTGCAAGTCGATTGGGCGCTGGAAGCGCCGCTGCCGAATGTGCCGGTGCCTGCGCTTTGCCTGCAGACGCTGGCGGAAAACGCGGTGCGGCACGGCATCGCACAACGGCCCGAGGGTGGGCGTTTGCAGATCGCCATCGAGATACACAATGGGCAACTGATTGCTACGCTGAGTAACGACTTGCCGCCAACGGCCCCGACACCGCAGACCGTGCGGCATGGCCTTGGTTTGGCCGGCGCACGCGCCTTGCTTTACGACTGCCACGGCAAGGCGGCTGGGCTGGAGACCCGGATCGAGGCAGGCCGCTTCATTGCCCGGCTGAACTTGCCGTTGAATGGACCCAAAGGGAAGCCGCTAAGATGACGACGCTGGACATTGTGATCGCCGATGACGAGCCCCTGGCGCGATCCCGCCTGCGCCGGCTGCTGTCCGGACACGCCGACCTTCGGCTCACCGGCGAGGCGGCCTGCGCGGCCGAGCTGCGGGCCATGGTCATACAAAGGGCACCACACCTGGTGATTCTGGACATCGACATGCCCGGCGAGGACGGCCTGTCGGCCGCGCATTGGCTTGCCGAAATGCCCGCGCCGCCGGCGGTGATCTTTGTTACCGCACATCCGCAATTTGCGCTGGATGCTTTTTCCGCGCAGGCCGCCGGCTATCTGCTCAAGCCGGTCGAGCGCGATCGGTTGCTGGCCGCCATCGAAGCCGCGCGCAAGCCGACCCGGGCGAGTGCGAGCGCGTTGCAATCCGCTATCGAGCCGCCCAGGGTTTCGGTGTCGGCAGGCCGGCGCGCGCGCCTGCTCCCAGCCGAGGACATCGTTGCTTTTCGTGCGGAAGACAAAGGTGTCACCGTCTTTGCCCGCGATGGTCAGTATTTTGTTGACGAAAGCCTTAAAAATCTGGCGCAGCGCTTCGAGCCGGCGGGCTTCTTACGAGTGCACCGCGCCTGGCTGGTGGCGCTTGGCCGCATTCGCGCGCTGGAGCGCGATGCCGTGGGGCGTCATTGGATCGAGATCGCCGGGCTGCCGGAAACGGTCCCGGTCAGCCGCCGCCAATTGGCCGAACTGCACGCGCGCCTGCGGCGCTAGGTAAACCCGCCAAAGAGGTGCGTCCGCGGCAGGCTCCTTTATACTGCGCGCTCGCCAAGCGCCCATCGTTGCGCTGGATACCACGGATCGCCAAAACTTTTTACCAGACCCGCCACAAGCATCATGACAGACGCCACTGCCCAGTCAGCCGCCAAAACCTGGTCCGGCCGCTTTTCCGAACCCGTCTCCGATCTGGTCAAGCGTTATACCGCGTCGGTATTTTTCGACCGGCGCATGGCCGCGCAGGATATCCGCGGCTCGCTTGCCCACGCCAGAATGCTCGCCCGGCAGGGCATCATCGGCGCGCAAGACTTGGCCGACATCGAGCGCGGCATGGCGCAGATCGCCGCTGAGATCGAACGCGGCGAGTTTGCCTGGAACCTGGATGACGAGGATGTGCACCTCAACATCGAAAAACGCCTGACTGCGCTGGTGGGCGATGCCGGCAAGCGCTTACACACCGGACGCAGCCGTAACGACCAGGTGGCCACCGACATCCGCCTGTGGCTGCGCGAGGCAATCGACCAGATCCTGGCGCTGATCGCCGACTTTCAGAAAAACCTGCTGGATGTGGCCGAAGCCCACGCCGACACGCCAATGCCGGGTTTTACCCACCTGCAGGTTGCGCAACCGGTGACCTTCGGCCACCACCTGATGGCCTATTACGAAATGACCCGGCGCGACGCCGAGCGTTTTGCCGACTGCCGCCGCCGGGTCAACCGCTTGCCGCTGGGCGCGGCCGCGCTGGCAGGCACCAGTTACCCGATCGACCGCGAATTCGTCGCCGCCGAGCTGGGTTTCGAGGAGGTCTGCGAAAACTCGCTGGATGCGGTCAGCGACCGCGACTTTGCCATCGAATTCTGCGCGGCTGCCGCGCTGCTGATGACCCATCTGTCGCGGCTGTCCGAAGAGCTCATCCTGTGGATGAACCCGCGCGTGGGCTTTATCGATCTCGCCGACCGCTTCTGCACCGGTTCGTCGATCATGCCGCAGAAGAAGAACCCGGACGTGCCGGAACTGGTGCGCGGCAAGACCGGCCGGGTAAACGGCAGCCTGATCGCCCTGCTCACCCTGATGAAAGCCCAGCCGCTGGCCTACAACAAGGACAACCAGGAAGACAAGGAACCGCTGTTCGACACCGCCGACACGGTGATCGACACCTTACGCATTTACGCCGACATGATCGGCGGCATCCGGGTCAAGGCCGAGTCCATGCGCGAGGCGCTGAGCCAAGGCTTTGCCACGGCCACCGATCTGGCCGATTATCTGGTCAAAAAGGGCCTGCCGTTTCGCGACGCCCATGAGGCGGTGGCGCTTGCGGTGCGTGCGGCCGAAGCGCATGGTTGCGATCTGCCCCATTTGACCCTGGAAGCGCTGCGCGCAGCCATGGCTGCTGTGCCTGGCGCCGCGCAACGCCTGGGAGATGACGTGTTCGAGGTGCTCACCGTGGACGGCTCGCTGGCCGCGCGCAAGCATGTCGGCGGCACCGCCACGGCGCAAGTGCGTGCGGCCATCGCCCGCGCCCGCGCGCGCCTGGGGTGACCCTTCCGGCGATCATCGCCATGCCAGCCGACAGCGCCCGCGCCGCAATCGAGACTGCCATCCGTGAAGCGGTTGGCAGCGGTTTCCGCCTGAGTCAGTGCGAGGCGGCGCGCGGCGGTTGTACGCATGAAACCTTCATCGTCGGCGACGGCCGCCAGCGTTACTTCGTCAAGCTGGATGCCGCCGCCAAGCTGCCGGTATTTGCCGCCGAGGCCGAAGGTCTGACCGCCATTGCCGCTACCGGCACTTTTCGCACCCCGGCGGTGCTGGGCTGCGCAGCCGATGAACACTATGCCGTGCTGATCCTGGAACACCTGGCGCTGCGCCCGGTACTCAGCGCCGAAGACGGCGCCCGTTTCGGTCAGGCGCTGGCCGCGCTGCATGCCCACTGCAGCGAGCGGTTTGGCTGGCATGCGGACAACTTCATCGGCGCCAGTGTGCAGCGCAATACGCTGGCCGACAACTGGTCGCAATTTTTCGTCGAATACCGGCTGCGCCCGCAGTTGGCCATGGCCCGTGCCCATGGGTTTAGCGGCACGTTGCAAAAGCAGGGCGAACGCTTGTGCGAACGCGTGCCTGCGCTTTTTCTCGACTACCGCCCCCGCCCCAGCCTGCTGCACGGCGATCTGTGGCATGGCAACGCCGGCGTGCTGGCCGACGGCACCCCGGTGCTGTTCGACCCTGCGGTGCATTACGGCGACCGCGAAGCCGATATCGCCATGAGTGAACTCTTTGGCGGCTTCCCTTCCGCTTTCCATGCCGCTTACCGCCGCTGCGCGCCGCTCAATGAAGGCTTTGAACAGCGCAAACGGCTCTACAGCCTCTACCACATCCTGAACCATCTCAACCTGTTCGGCCGCGGCTATCTGGGCGAAGCCACCCGCTTGGCCACACGTCTGAACGAAGCCTTGGGGTTACGGCATCTGTGAAGGAGGCCGAAGACCATACAACCGGTGTCGACATTTTTGACGCACGGCTCGGCGCACGCCCTCGGCGCGACCAAATTATTATCACAAGCCATTGAAAAAAAAAGGAACGCAAAGTCTTGGCGCCTTTTTTGCTTGCTGTGAACGGCGCAGTGTCCGTGCATTGAGTCACGGCACCCACGGCGGCAGGCTCCTAGAATCATCCTCAGGCATCAGGCAGGACACATGACCATGACTCCCGATCTGCACCCCCGCGTCGAACAAGCGCCCCCGGCTGCCGAGGTATCGGGCGTGCGCCGGCGCCTGGTGCGCGGTGGGCTGTCGGCGGCGCCCTTGCTGGTGACACTGACCAGCCGGCCGGTCCTGGCGCAAACCTGTTTCAGCCCTTCCGAGACCCTGTCGGGCACCTTGAGTCATAAGGCCGACCAGTTGCCGATTTGCCAAGGCCGCTCCCCAGGGGTGTGGAAGAACATGGCGGAAGAAGGGGCGCGGGCCAAAAAGGCTCAAGCCAAGCACGAAACCGACGGCAATCTGGATTGGGCCTACGATCAAGATGCCGCCGCCCAAGCGGGCCAGCTCATCAGTTGGCCGATTCCCCCTTCGGATCCGTTTCACGCTTACTTTATCGCCGGCAGCCATGCCCGCTATTACCGCTCCGACGGGCAGCCGCTTTCACTGCTCGAAGTGATGCAACTGACCGGGGGCCGTGACCCCGCCAAGATCGGCTTTCACTTCGTCGGCGCGCTGCTCAACATCCGTGTCGGCCTCATCGATCCTCGTGCGATGACCGAGCAAGGCTTGCTTGATTTGTGGGCCGAATACGCCACACAGGGCTACTACGTCCCCTATGCCGGCGCAACTCCTTGGTACGCCAGTGACATCGTCGCCTACATCAAGGATACCGGGCTCGCCACCTACTGAAACGGCGCCCGACTCTGCCCGCACGCCGATCGAGTTTTTCTGGGATGACGGCGCAGCGGTGTATGACTGCGTTGCAGGCGACACCCACCTGCTCGACCCTTTCACCGTAGCGGTCCTCCACGCCGCCCGGCAATGCGGCAACTCCCCAGAGGCAGTGTGCGAGCAACTGCTACGGACGGATCGCACGGTGGCCGGCCAACGTTCGCGGATAGAATCGGCACTGGACCAGTTGACCGCAGCACGCCTCCTTTGACGCCTGCACCCACCGTGCCACTAGGCACCCTGTCTTTTGAAACCCTGGCGAGCCGGCTCGCACAAGGGCGCCTAGGATTGCGCACCGGTCCGTTCACTTTTCGCATTGCCAGCAAGGAAGCCGTGGTCGCAGAAAACCTCCGGCTGCTCTACGCCCATCATCCGGTCACCGACAACCCGCCTTTTGCCGATTTTCATGTCGCGGTGGTTCGGCCCTCGAGCCTCCGACGTTGGCTGCGCCCACAGGTCGATTTCAGGCTGGACGGTTATGCGCCTTTTTTGTCGCTGCCCGCGCCACAAGCCTTTGCACTGCTCGAATGGGGCATGAACTGGTGCATTGCCAACCATGCCCATCAGTACCTGCTGCTGCATGCCGCAGTACTCGCCCGTGGTGACGATGCCGTGTTGCTGCCCGCTCCGCCCGGTGCGGGGAAAAGCACCTTGTGCGCTTACCTCGCTCACCGCGGCTGGCGGCTGCTCTCGGACGAGCTGGCGCTGATCGATCCGGCGAGCGGGCGGGTCTTTGGCCTTGCACGACCGATCAATCTCAAGAACGCGGCCATCGACGTGATCCGCGACAGCCTGCCGGAAGCCGTGCTCAATACCCCGGTGCCGGACACCAAAAAAGGCACCGTCGCCCACTTGGCGCCGCCCGCGGGTGCGGTGGCCGAGGTCGACCGGCCGGCGCGGCTGCGATGGATCGTCACGCCGCGCTATCGTGCCGACGGCGAGCTCTACACCGAACGCATCCCGCGCCCGGAAGCCTTGGCAATGCTGATCGACAACGCTTTCAACTACGATGTACTCGGCACCACCGCTTTTACCGCGCTTGCCGACCTGGTCTCGCACGCACCGGCCCTCGACCTTTGTTATGCGCGGCTTGACGAGGCGGGCGAGTGGTTCCAAGCGCTGAAAGCATGAAACGCAAGCCGCAACCTTGGACGCCTGCGGCCCTGGCCGCGCTGCTGCGCGAAACGCAGCAACTGGCCGCCCTGGACCTGCCGTCCTGGGACATGCTGATCCGCTTGGCCCGACGCGCCAATGTGTTGGGCCTGCTTGCCGCAACCGCCGAGCGGCTGCCGGCCGACGCCCTGCCACCGTGCTGCCGGGGGCATATCGCCGCCGGCCGGGCTCTGGCTGCGCGTCAGGCCCGCGCGGTGCGCTGGGAAATCGAGTGCCTACGCAAAGCGCTCGACACCATCGGTGTTTCGCTCGTCCTGCTCAAGGGGGCCGCCTACCTTGCCGCCGATTTGCCCTTCGCCCGCGGACGCTTCTTCTCGGATGTCGACATTCTCGTCCCGCGGAGCCGGATCGCCGAAGTGGAAGCCACCCTGATGCGCCACGGCTGGGCCACCACCCACCACGATGCCTACGACCAGCGCTATTACCGCCAGTGGATGCACGAACTGCCGCCGATGCGCCATTTGCGGCGCGGCACGGTGGTCGACGTCCACCACCGCATCCTGCCGCTTACCGCGCGCTACGACCCGGACCCCGCCACGATGCTCGAGCAGGCCGTGCCAGTTGCCGGCCTGCCCGGTGTGTTCGTGCTCAGCCCGGCCGATATGCTGCTACACAGCGCCACCCATCTCTACCACGAGGGCGAGTTGACGCACGGCTTTCGGGATCTCCTCGATCTGGACGGACTGTTTCGCCACTTTAGCCATAACGATCCCGGCTTTCTGACGAAGCTACACGCCCGCGCGGCCACCTTGCACTTGCAAGCCCCGCTCGCCTTCGCCCGCCATCAATGCGCCCGCCTGCTCGGCACACCGGCCGTGAGCACAACGGCCGACACGCCGAGGCCGCTTGTCGACGCGCTTTACGATCACGCCTTGCGGCCGCTGCATCCGGCACTGGACAGCCCCTGCAGCGGATTCGCTCGCTGGCTGCTCTATGTGCGCGCCCACTGGTTGCGCATGCCGCCGCACCTGTTGGCTTGGCATTTGGGGCGCAAGGCGCTGATGCGCTGGCGCCAAAGCGATTTCCCCTCGTAATGCAGCGGCCGGCTATTCGGACGCACCCATGTACCGCGAGTAACCGGACTGACGTTCCACATTCAACCAGCCGACTTGACCACCCCGGCATCGGCCAACAACTGCTGCAGTTCGCCGCTTTCGAACATTTCACGCATGATGTCCGAACCGCCGATGAATTCCCCGCCGATGTAGAGCTGCGGAATGGTGGGCCAGTTGGAGAACTCTTTGATGCCTTGGCGAATGGCATCGTCTTCCAGCACATTGACCGCGGCGATGGCGCTCACTCCACAGCGCTTGAGAATCTGCACCGCGGCAGCGGAAAAGCCGCATTGCGGAAACTGAGGGGTGCCTTTCATGTAAAGCACTACTGGATTGGAAGTAACCTGTTGGCGGATGACGTCTTGGATGTCCATGAGCTTGCCCCGTGAAAAGTTGAGTGAAAAAGTCGGAAAAGTCTAGGCAGCGCACTGCAATCCGTCAATATCGCCGCAAACCACGCCGGTCAGCCCTGTCGGCGGTGCTTGTCATGGCCGTCCCGGCCAGCGTCCGCCGCTCGCCCGCTCGATGCCGGCCAGATCGGTCCAGGAGCGGATCGCGGTAAAACCGGCGTCAGTGAGCAGGCTGCGCACGGTAGCGGCCTGGTCGTAACCGTGCTCGAGCATCAGCCAACCGTCGTCGTCGAGGTGGTGCGGCGCCTCGGCGATGATGGTCTTGAGATCGTCCAGGCCGTCGGCCCCGGCAACGAGCGCGCTGCGCGGCTCGAAACGCAGATCGCCTTGGCCCAGGTGCGGATCGTTGGCTGCAACATAGGGCGGATTGGCGACGATGAGCTGGTAGCGCTCACCGCATAGCGCATCGAACCAGCGGCTGTGCACAAACGATACGCTCGCCCCCAGGCGCGCGGCATTGGCCATGGCCACCCACAGCGCTTCGCGCGAGAGGTCGACCGCGGTCACTTCGGCGGCATCGAGTTCCAGCGCCAGCGTGACTGCAAGGGCTCCGCTGCCGGTGCCCAGATCCAGAACCCGCGGGCGTGGGCAGCCGCCAAGGTGCGCCAGGGCCAGTTCGATGAGCAATTCGGTCTCCGGCCGCGGGATCAGCACCGCGGGCGAAACCAAGAAACTGCGCCCGAAAAATTCCCGCTCGCCAACCAGGTAGGCCACCGGCTCACCGGCTTGGCGACGCTCGACCAAGGCGCGGTAGGCAGCCCAGTCTTCTGCGGTCAGGCGCGCTTCCGGGTAGGCCACCAGGCGGGCGGGCGGACAGCGCAAAACGTGACGCAACAGGATGCGCGCCGCCATCGGTTCGATGCGCGCCCGCGCCCAAGCGAGCGCGCCAGCGATATCGGGAGGGGGCTGTTCGGCCACTTCAGTCTCCAGCCAGCTCGGCCAGTTGCGCGGCTTGATGCTCCAACGTGAGAGCATCGATCAGCTCGTCCAGGTCGCCGTCCATGACCGCATCGAGCTTATAGAGCGTGAGGTTGATGCGATGATCGGTCACCCGCCCCTGCGGAAAGTTGTAGGTACGGATACGTTCGGAGCGGTCGCCGCTGCCCACCAGGCTCTTGCGGGTAGCGGCCTCTTTGGCCTGCTGCTCGCGCATCTGGGCGTCGCGGATACGGGCGGCCAGCACCGCCATGGCCTGGGCGCGGTTCTTGTGCTGGGAGCGGTCGTCCTGGCATTCGACCACGATGCCGGTGGGCAGGTGGGTGATGCGCACCGCGGAATCGGTTTTGTTGACATGCTGTCCGCCGGCGCCGCTGGCACGAAAGGTGTCGATACGCAGCTCAGCCGGGTTGAGGATGACTTCGGCCAATTCATCGGCTTCCGGTATCACCGCCACGGTGCAAGCGGAAGTGTGGATGCGCCCTTGGGTTTCGGTCACCGGCACCCGCTGTACGCGATGGCCGCCGGATTCGAACTTGAGCCGGGAGTAGGCGCCGGCGCCGCTGATCCGGGCAATGACCTCCTTGTAACCACCCAGTTCGGATTCGCTGGCCGACACGATCTCCACCCGCCAGCGTTGGCGCTCGGCGTAACGCGTGTACATGCGCAGCAGATCGCCGGCAAACAGGGCCGCTTCGTCGCCACCGGTGCCGGCGCGTACCTCCAGATAGAGGTTGCGCGCGTCGTTGGGGTCGCGCGGCAGCAGGGCGCGCTGCAAGGCGTCGTTCAGTTCGTCGAGGCGCGCCGCGCTGGATTCGAGTTCCGATTGGGCCAATTCGCGCATCTCGGGGTCGGCCAGCATCTCGCGCGCACAACGGTTGTCGGCTTCGGCCCGCAGGTAGTCGCGGTAAAGCGCCACCACCGGCTCGATGTCGGCACGCTCGCGTGAGAGCGTGCGAAAAGCGTTGAGGTCGCGCGCGGCGTCCTCCGCGGCCAGCTCCCGATCGAGTTCGGCTAGACGGCTGGCCAGGTGTTCGAGTTTGTCTCGGATGCTTTGCTTCATTTGGCGATGAGGCGAGCCCCGCTGCGGCGCCAGCTCGCGCCACAGGCTGGCCCGCGTAAAGGCTATTCGTGCGGGGGAAGGTTATAGAGGCGCTGCACCAGGCGGCTGGCTTCGGCCAGTTGTTCGCCGTCGGTCTGATTCAGAAAACGGGTGGGACCGTGCACCAGCTTGTTGGTCAAACCATGGCTGAGCGCTTCGATGACCTGACGCGGATCGTCGCCACGTGCCAACAATCGCAGCGCACGCTCCACTTCGGCATGGCGCAAGCGTTCGGCATGCGTGCGCAAGGCGCGAATGGTTGGCACCGCTTCACGGGTCTGTAGCCAATGCAAAAAGCCGTCGACCCGGTTATCGATGATCTCCTCGGCTTCCAGTACCGCCTGCTGGCGGGACTCCAGACCGGCCTCCACCACCTGGGCAAGATCATCCACGGTGTAGAGGAAAACGTCGTCGAGCTTGCCGACTTCGGGCTCGATGTCGCGCGGCACGGCCAAATCGACCATCACCATGGGGCGGTGACGGCGGGCCTTGACCGCGCGTTCGACCATGCCCAGACCGACGATTGGCAGCGGCGCAGCGGTACAGGACACCACTACGTCAAAGCGCGGCAGCGCCTCGCCAATGGCGTCCAGGCGCAAGGTCTGGGCGCCGAAGCGCTGGGCGAGTTCCAAAGCGCGCGCTTCGGTACGGTTGGCCACGGTCATCGATTTGGGGCGGGCACCGGCAAAATGCGCGGCACAGAGTTCGATCATTTCACCCGCGCCGATGAACAGCACATGTTGCTCATCCACCCGCTCAAAGATGCGCTCGGTCAGGTGCACCGCGGCCGCCGCCATGGAAACGATGTTGGCACCGATTGCCGTGGTCGAGCGCACCTCCTTGGCCACTGCAAAGGTGTTTTGGAACAGCTTGTGGAGCACAGTGCCCAAGGTGCCGGCATCTTCCGCGCGGCGGGCGGCTTCCTTGACCTGGCCAAGAATCTGCGGCTCGCCCAGCACCATGGAATCGAGCCCGCTGGCCACGCGGAACACATGGCGCACCGCCTCGCGCTGTGGATGGGTATAGAGATAGGGCGCGATCTCCTCGAGCGGCAACGCATGAAAGCGCGCCAAC
Source organism: Pseudothauera hydrothermalis (assembly GCF_003345255.1). Taxonomy (GTDB): domain Bacteria; phylum Pseudomonadota; class Gammaproteobacteria; order Burkholderiales; family Rhodocyclaceae; genus Pseudothauera; species Pseudothauera hydrothermalis. The sequence goes on from NZ_CP029331.1 coordinate 2,495,399, forward strand.
CAGTCGGCGGCGTGCTGTGGCTCTTCGGTGGCGAAGTAGACCTCGGTGCGGTTACAGGTAGACAGAATGGCAGCTTCCCGCACCGTGCGCGCACGGGTCAGATCCTGCAGGGCGTGTTCCAGACGCTCGGGCCGAAACGCAACCCGCTCACGAATGGTGAGCGGCGCAGTGTGATGGTTCAGACCAAGGGCGTAGAGTTGCATGCGCGCTGGAAAGTGACGAACGGCGGGATTATATCACCCCACCAAAGGCGCCAAATTTGCGCAAAATCAGGCAGTTCCAAAAAGCCAGCGGGCAGGCGGGACCACCGCTTCGGGCGCGCTCGGCCAACGGCGCTGAAGATGCGGCCTCAAGCAGGCGCGGCCTCGGCACACGCGCCGGCCAGCGCGGCTTCCAGCATGTCGAGAAAGGCGCGGGTTTTGGCAGGCATCAAGCGCCGACCTGGAAAGACTGCCCACGCGGTGCTGGGCGGCAGTTGCCAGGCGGGTAGCACCCGGCGCAATTCACCACGCTGCACGCGATCATGCGCCGCGTAATCGGGTACCGCGGCAATGCCGGCGCCCGCACCGGCCAGCGCAATCAATAGCTCGGGCGAATTGGCGCTGATCCGCCCTGCGGGCACGATCTGGCGACGTGGCCCCGGACCGCTCAGCGCCCACACCGCTTCGCCGCCGGCGCGCGGCAGCAATAGCGCCTGGTGATGCGTCAAATCCTCCGGCTGGGCGGGCTCACCATACTGCGCAAGATAGGCCGGCGCGGCATACAACCCCATCGACAGCCGCGCCAACCGACGCGCGGCCAGCAGTGCGTCATCGGGCAAATCGCCCATCCGTACCGCCAGATCGAAGTTTTCCCCCAGAATGTCCACCCGCCGCGGCGACAAGTCCAGCTCCAGCGACACGGCCGGATGCAGCGCCACAAAAGCCGCGAGCATATCGGTGAGCAGCAGATTGACAAAGTCGCCTGGCATCGACACCCGCAATCGCCCGCTGGGCCGTGCCTGACGGTGCTCGGCCAACGCCTTGACCGCCTCGACCTCGTCGGCAACCAGACGCGCGTGTTCGAGCAGATGATGACCGAATTCGGTCAGCACAAGTCGTCGTGTGGTGCGCAACAGCACACGTTCGCCCAGGCGTTCTTCCAGCGTGGCAATACGCCGCGACACCGTGGATTTTGGCAACCCGAGCCGCGCGGCCGCACGGCTGAAGCTGCCCGCCTCGATCACCCGGGCAAAGATCAGCAGATCATTGGGCTCATACTGTTCCATATACGGGACAATGTTATCCGTTACACGGTCTTCTGCCAGCAGCCAACCATCAATAAAGTGACACTCATACCACCACCGATTGGGAGCACATGATGAACATTCTGCAAATCAATACCAGCATCCGCCTGGAAGACAGCCACTCGAGCCGTCTGGCCAATACCATCAGCGAACGTCTGCTGGCGCGCCACCCCGGAGCGGCCCGGGTGGTGCGCGACCTGGGGCGCACCCCGCACCCGACGCTGGATGCCGCAGCACTTGCCGCCCTCTCCACACCGGCCCCACAGCGCACCCCGGAACAGGCCGCGCGCGTGGCGCTGGACGACGCGCTGATTGCCGAAGTCCAGGCCGCCGATGTGCTAGTGCTTGGGGTGCCGATGTACAACTTCGCGGTGCCGGTGCAGCTCAAAAATTGGATCGACGCGATCTGCCGCGCCGGCGTGACCTTCCGTTACACCGAAAACGGTCCAGAGGGTTTGCTCAAAGGCAAAACCGTCTTTGTAGCGCTCGCCCGTGGCGGGCGTTACCGCGACACCGCAGCCGACTCCCAAGTGCCCTATCTGCGCACCGTGCTGGGTTTTCTGGGTATGACCGCGGTGCATTTCATTTACGCCGAAGGACTCAACATGGGCGACGAGGCCGCTCGCCAAGGCTTTGCGCAAGCGCATGCCGATCTGGCGGCCGCTTTGGCTTGAAGCGGTCGACAGCCGCCCGGCGCCGCGGTCAAAACATAGGGCGATGCGCCTGCCACGGCCTCATCGCCCCGCAGCCATCGGCCACGCGGGCCATGGCCCGCGCGGCGCACGCCGATCAGGCGCCGATCACCCCGCCATCGGCGCGGGTAATCACCACGGTGGCCGAACGCGGCCGCCCGCCGGCGGCATCCGGCCAGCTCGATACCGACAAAGGATTCAGTGCAACCTCCGCTGGATCAAGACTGGACTCGCCCGGATGCTGGATATTGATGAACAGCGTACGACGGTCCGGGGTAAAGGTCAGGCCGGTGACTTCGCAACCTTTCGGCCCCACGGCAAAGCGGCGGATTTCACCGCTGACCGGGTTGGCACACAACATCTGGTTATTGCCCTGACCGAGGTACTTCCCGGCGTTGGAACTATTGCCGTCGGTCTGGATCCACAGCCGCCCATCGTCATCGAAAGCCAGGCCATCCGGGCTGTTGAAGGTATTGTCGGCATTGATGTTGCTGGAGCCCGAACGCAGATCCTTGCGATCCGGGAAAGCGACCGGATTGCCGGCCAGCACGAACAAATCCCAGTCAAAGCTGCTGCCGGCCGCGCTGCCGGACTCCCGCCAACGGATGATCTGGCCGTAATCGTTGGCCGCGCGCGGGTTGGCCTCATCGATTTGCGCCTCGGTGCGACGGCTGTTGTTGGTCAAACAGCAATACACCTCGCCGGTTTGGGGATGCACGGCAATCCATTCCGGTCTATCCATCTTGGTGGCACCCACCTTGTCCGCAGCGATGCGCGCATAGGTCAGCACATCGGCTTGCGTGGGCAGATCGGCATCGTTGGCCAGCAGCGGATTTGACTTATCGAGCAACAACCACTGCCCGCTGCCCATCATGTCCCCGGTCTTGCCCCCTGCCTCAAAGCGCGCGACATAGAGCTTGCCCCTCGACAACAACGCAGCGTTGGCTTTGCCTTTTGCCGGGTCGAAAACGCCATCGGAAACATATTTATAGATGTACTCGAAACGCTCGTCGTCGCCCATGTACACCACCAAACGTCCGTCGCTGGCAATTACGCAGGCCGCGTTTTCATGCTTGAAACGCCCAAGCGCGGTATGTTTGACCGGCGTGGATGCCGGATCGAACGGATCGATCTCCACTACCCAGCCGAAGCGGTTACCCTCGTTGGGCTCTTTTGCGTAGTCGAAGCGGTCGATCACCTCATGCCAGCGGTAGCCAAAGCCGTCCTTGGAAAATCCATACCGACGCAGCGCGGGCGTCAACGCAGCCTCATCGGTGCTGGTGGTGCCAAAGTAGCCGTTGAAATTTTCCTCGCAGGTCAGATAGGTGCCCCAAGGCGTCACACCATGGGCACAGTTGTTGAGCGTGCCCAGCACGGTCATGCCGCTTGGATCGGCACTGGTTTTGACCCGCTCGCTGCCCGCCACCGGCCCCGACAAGGTCATGGGCGTGGTGCCGGTGATACGGCGGTTATAGGGCGAATCGAGCTTCACCTCCCATTTGCCGGCAGCGTTGCGCACGATATGCAATACCGACACCCCATGGGCAGCCAGGGCCTTGTTGGCCTTCTCCACGGTCCACGGGCTCATGTACTCGGCGCCGTACAGGTATTCCAGATTGGTGTACTCATGATTGACCACCAGCAGCCCTTCGCTGCTGGAGTGCCCGTCGATCGGGAAAAAGTGCATGCCATCGTGGTTGTCGCCAACCTGACGCGCCTGCTCCGCGGCGGTGTTGCTCCCATCGGGCCGCCAAGCGGGCGAATCGACGAACAACGCACTGCCCCACGGCGCCAGCACCTGGTAGTTGTATCCCTCGGGCACCACCACAGTGTCGGCGGTCGATGCGGCCACCGCCTTGAACCCGATCCGCGGCCCTTGTTGCGCATCGTCATCGTCCGAATCGCCACTCCCGCAGGCGGCCAGCGGACCGGCCAGAAACGCGGCGGCGGATAGACTCAAACTACCTTTCAAGAATCCGCGTCGGCTGACCACACGGTCAACCACCTGCTGAAAATGCTCATTGTCAGAAAGATTACTGGGTAAGCCCGCGACGGCTTCGGGTTTGCTCATGGCACGCTCCACTGGAAAAGGGTGCGCCATTGTTTCAGCCGCATATTGCACTGCCATGACCGGCGCAGGCCGAGCCGTGTCAGGCGACACCTTGAATTGCCCCCTAGTGACACGAATAACTGCCCCCTCGTTCGCAAGGCCCCCATACTTCCGGGGTGATAGGGCACACCCAAGCGACCCGCCGCGGCGTGTACCGACCTGGGACGCCGGTTGTCGGGGGAGGGGCGAACAGGCATACTCCCTCCCGTCGTGTCGGATCGATACTTTCGGGATAAGCGATCGTGCTGAAGCAAAGCAAGCGCGCCAACGGTGAATGGACAGGGCCGCAGGGCACCATTCTTTTCCGCCCGGAGGATCTGGCCGAAGTCATCGCCTCGCCGTCGGCCGATGTCGAGGGCGACGTGGACCGCGCCGCGCTGGTCGGTATCTCGCCCCCGTTCGAAAACCAACGCTTCGTGCTCAAGCGCGGCAAAACCACGATAGGCCGGCGCACAGACAACGACATCATCCTGCCTGACGACAGCGTCTCCGCCCAACATGCCTGGATCCTGCATGAAAACGGGCACTATCGGGTCATCAACATGTTGTCGACCAATGGCACCTTCATCAACGACGCCAAGGCCCACGACCGGCCGCTGCAGGATGGCGACCGGGTACGCTTTGGTCGCGCCGAATTCGTCTTTCGCGCCGGCGCGGCACCGAGCCGCCTTCCGTCGCGCCCGGCCGGCGTGCCGACGTGGGTCTGGATTGCTGCGGCGGCGGTGCTGAGCCTGACCGCAGCGGGACTTCTCGTGCTGGGTTGAGGCCGCACGCCAGATGGCGATCACGCTGGGTCGCTACATCCTGCGGGGCGAATTGGGCCGCGGCGCGATGTCGGTCATCCACCGCGGGTATGACCCCCGGATTCGCCGGATCCTGGCGATCAAGACGCTGCGCGCCGAGTACGCCGCGCACGAGGCGCACCGCCATCGCTTTCTGACCGAGGCCCGGGCAGCCGGTACCCTCACCCACCCGGGCATCGTGACCATCTTCGATGTCGGCGTGGTCAATGGCGTGCCCTTCATCGCCATGGAGCTGCTCGACGGCCCCACCCTCGAAGCTTTCGTCGAACGACACAAACGGCTGCCGCTGCGCACCATTTTGCGCATTGCCATGCAAATTGCAGACGCGCTCGATTACGCCCACCGCGAAGGCGTGATCCACCAGGACATCAAGCCGGAAAACATCGTCGTCACCAGCGACAGCGGCAACGTCAAACTGACCGATTTCGGCATCGCCCGCCTGCGCCACACAGCGCAAGGAACGTTGGCCGAAGAACAGACGATTGCCGGCACGCCGCATTTCATGTCGCCCGAGCAGATCCGCGGTGACGAGGTGGACGGACGCAGCGATCTGTATTCGCTGGGCGTGGTGCTGTATTGGCTGCTATCGGGCGATACGCCGTTTCGCGCCGACAATGTGCATGAATTGCTGCGCAAAATCCTCACTGAGCCGCTACCGCCGCCGAAACCGCTGGATCCGGCCACGCCGCAGGCGCTACTCGACGTGGTGCGCACCTTGCTGGACCGCGATCCGACCGAACGCTACCAGACTGGCGCGGAGTTGCTGGAAGATCTGCAGCGCATCGACGACGCGCTGGCCGAGCAGGAGCGCAACTGGCAGGGGCGGCGTTTCATCTCCTTGCGCCTTAGCTGGACGGCGATCATGAGTGTGCTGGTGGCGGTGACGGTTTCCGCTGGTCTGGGCTGGGTCTATCACCGTCAGAACGAGGCAATGACCCGCCTTGCCTACGACTATGGACTCGCCCTCACCGAAACCCTGGCGCTGGAAAGCGCCGAAGACCTGCTGTTGGAAGACCGCATCGCGCTCCAGGCGCTGGTCGATGAAATGGCGCGCAAACGCGACATTGCGCATGTCTCGATCAGCGACCGCAGTGGCCAGTTGGTGGCCAGTAGCGCAGGCAGTGCATCCGGCGCAGCCCAGGGCCCACTGTCCGAGGCACAGCGCGTGGCGCGACAGGGTCACCAGGCCATCTACTCGATCAGCGACGGCGAAGGACGCGCGTATTTTCTGTTCGATACCCCGGTGCTTTACCAGAATCATGAGTTGGGCCGGCTGCGCCTGAGCATGTCGACCGCTGCACTGCAAGCGGCCAATCGCGCAACGATGACCGCCCTGATCGCGGTGCTGCTGGCCACCCTGGCGACGGTGCTGGTGGGGGTCTACATGCTGTCGCGCCGCCTGGTGGTGCCGATCGAAATCCTACGCCGTGCGTTGGGACAGATCACCCAGGGGCGTTTTGACAAACGTATCCGCATGCGCCGTAACGATGAGTTCGAGCGGCTGTTTTCGGCCTACAACGCCATGGCCGATTCCTTGGAGGCGCGGATGTTTTCCGCCCACTCGCATAAGCGCAATGCGGCGGCCCCCAATGTGCCGCCCGCGCCCGCCACCCGCTTGGTCGATGCCCCGCCCCCGCGCACCCGTCACCACGGCAAACCGCCGGCCCCATCGGGCTGAGGCGTAAACCGTCCGCGCGTTCGTCAGGACTACTCCAGCGCATCCAGCCTGCGACGCAACTCCAGCGCCCGGGTACGGTAGCCGCGCGCCGGCTCGAAGCCGGGATCGAGCGCCAAGGCTTTGTCCCACAACTCAATGGCTTGATCGAGTCGTTGGTTGCGAAAATGCACCACGGCTGCCTCGTGGTAGTCGCGTACCAACCGTTGGCGCAATTCCGCCCGCCGCCGCGTAGCCGGTTCCAGACCGGGGGCATCGCGCAATGCCTGTTCCAGCGCCTCGAGGGCTTCTTCCACGCGGCCGGCCTCGAGCAAGGCCAAGCCGCGCGCCTGGCGCTCGAGCGCACGGGCGCGCAAGCTCAATGCCTCCAAGCGCGCCGTTGGTGCCCCGCCGGCGGCCCGCAAACGGGCGATTCCGGCCTGTGCGACGGCGATACGCCCGGCCGCCAAGTCCTCTTCGATCGCCTGCAGTGTGACCTCCTGCAGCGGTATGGCCGCCTGCGGTTCGGCCACGCCGGCCTTGCCACTGACCGGCAGTTTGAGCACCTGCCCGGCCACTAGCGCCTTGGGCCGGGCAATACCGTTGTAACGCGCCAACGCAACAAAGCGCAAAGGGTCGCCCAGGTAGCGGGCGGCGATGCCGCCAAGGGTGTCGCCAGGGCGGACCTCGTAAGGCTGGTGCGCGGCGCCGAGCAACTGGACAGGGTCGGTTTCCAATTGACGCAGCAAGCCCTTGGCCACCGCGCTGCGCGGATCATGCTGCAAATACGCCTGAAGCGCGCGCTGCGCGGCCTGGTATTGCCCGTTTTCCAGCATGTCGATGATGGGGCCGAGCTCGCGCACCGCGGCGCCGGACGATTCGGCGCCGGCTGGCGCGGATTGCTCGGCCATCGCCGCAGTCGGCTCGACCGTTGGCGCCGCCCCCGCCCCGGTCTCCACACCTACGCCGGCGCAGCCGCCCACCGCGATGAGCGTGGCGGCAACAAATAGGGTCGGCACTATCGCCCAGTGCTTGTTGAACGTCATCATGATCGGATCGCTAACCAAACAAACGCCGCCAGCGCCAGCGCAACGGCTGCAATGAGCGGCCACAACGGCCGCCAGAAACCGTGCGAGGGACTGCCGGCCGGCTGCAAGACCGCCACCGTGGCGTTGTCCGCGCCCGCACCGGCCCGTTCGGCCGCCACCGCGGCCCACTGGGCACAAGCCTGGTCAGGGTCTGCGGCAGCCAACAACCCGGCCATCTCGTCAGAGGACACATGCGCCCAAAAGCCGTCGGTGCACAGCACGAACCCGGTGTCGGCATCCACCCGCATCTGCCCATGGGTGAGCTGTAACGGATCACGCCCGCCAAGTCCGCGCAGCAATTTGTGCTGGTCGGGGTGCAAAGCGGCAGCGGTTTCGTCGAGCTGCCCGCGGCGCACCCGTTGCTGGACTATGGTGTGATCGTCGGTGCGAAATACCGGCCTGCCGGCGCGAAAGGCATAGAGCCTGCTGTCGCCGGCATGCACCCACCAGGCACGCTCGGGGCCACAGAGCAAGGCCACCACGGTCGTACCGGCAGGCTCACCGCTGTCTTCGGCGAACTGGCCGATGGCAGCATGAGCATGCTGGCATAGGGATTGCAGAAAAGCCGGCGGGTTGTCAGGCAGCCGCCTCGCATCCTGCCAGTGCGCCTCGGCGCTTTGAATCACTGCACGTGCCGCACGCGCGCCGCCGCTTCGCCCGCCCATCCCGTCGGCGACCACCAACAGATGACAGCGGGCATCGGCGCTGACGAAGCAGGCCGCGCAGTCTTGCTGTTCGGCACGACTGCCGATATGACTGCCCTGCCCTGTCCGCGCTGCCATCCGCCTCATCCGCCCTCCGACCGGCCGGCACCTGCGAGCAATGCCGACAACTAGCTGCGGTAATCGGCGTTGATTTTGACGTAGTCGTAGGAAAAATCGCAGGTCCACACGGTGGCGGCCGCCTGCCCGCGAGCAAGGTCGATACGTACTGTGAGCTCCGATTGCGCCATGATGCGCGCGCCGGCTTCCTCCCTGTAGCTCGCTGCGCGCCCGCCGTGTTCGGCGACCAGCACGCTCTCGTCCGGGTTGCCCAGCCACACCTTCAGGCGGCTCACATCCAGGTCGTCGATGCCGGCGTAGCCAATGGCCGCCAAGATGCGCCCGAGGTTGGGGTCGGAGGCGAAGAAAGCGGTCTTGACCAGCGGCGAATGCGCCACCGCATAGGCCACCTTGCGGCATTCTTCGCGGTCGGTGCCGCCTTGCACGACGATGCTCATGAACTTGGTGGCACCCTCGCCGTCGCGCACGATGGCCTGTGCCAGCCGTACCGCGACATCGATCACCGCCTCGCGCAGCGCCGCCCAGTCGGCTCCGACCGGTTCGGCGATCTCGGCATGGCCGGCCTTGCCGGTGGCGATCAGGATGAAGGAGTCGTTGGTCGAGGTGTCGCCGTCCACGGTGATGCTGTTGAACGACAAATCGGCCGCCTCACGCACCAGAGCGTTGAGCAGATCCTGTGACAGCGCGGCGTCGCAGGCCACAAAACCCAGCATGGTCGCCATGTTGGGCTTGATCATGCCGGCGCCCTTGCCGATGCCGGTAATGGTGACGGTTTTACCGCCCACTTCGACGGTGCGCGACACCGCCTTGGCCACCGTATCGGTGGTCATGATCGCGTGCGCGGCGTCGAACCAGCCATCGCCGCGCAGATTGGCCTGCGCGGCCGGCAGTGCAGCGATCAGGCGCTCGACCGGCAGCGGCTCCAGAATCACCCCGGTGGAAAAAGGCAGCACCTGTTGCGCGCCGACGCCGAGCAGCCGGCCGACCGCAGCGCAGGTTTGCAGCGCATCGACCACGCCCTGCTCGCCGGTGCCGGCATTGGCCACGCCGGTGTTGATCACCAGCGCACGGATGTCGCCTTCGGCAAGGTGCTCCCGGCAGACCTGCACCGGTGCGGCACAAAAGCGGTTGCGGGTAAACACCCCGGCCACGCGGCTGCCGGGGGCCAGTTCGATCAAGGTCAGATCACGGCGGTTGGCTTTACGGATGCCGGCTTCGGCAACGCCGAGGCGTACGCCGGTAACCGGGCGCAGGTCGGCGGGATTCGGGGTGGAGAGATTAACGGCCATGATGGACTCCTGTTCGACAGGCGGAGCGGGTCGCTCAGCTCAGCTTGCCGTGGCAATGCTTGTATTTCTTGCCCGACCCGCAGGGGCAGGGGTCGTTGCGCCCGACCTTGGGTCCAGCCACCGCCGGCTGACGGGCGCTGGCGGCCGAGGCACCGGTGCCGAGCGCCTCGTCATAGTCGGCATGGTGATACTGCACATTTTCCACTTCGGGCGGTGTCTCGGCTTGCTCGAGTTGGGATTCGGTGCGCACCTGCACGCTGAGCAGCAGCTTGGTGACTTCGGTGCGCACGGTGTCGAGCAGGTTTTCAAACAGTTCGAAGGCTTCGCGCTTGTATTCCTGTTTGGGGTTCTTCTGCGCGTAGCCGCGCAGGTGGATGCCTTGGCGCAAGTGGTCGAGCGCGGCCAAGTGCTCGCGCCAGTGGGCATCCAGGCTTTGCAGCATCACGTTGCGCTCGAACTGGCGCCAGGCCGCCGGATCGACCATCGCCACCTTGGCGGCATAGGCGTTCTCGGCCGCATCCAGAATGCGCTTGAGGATGGCTTCGTCGTCCAGTTCGGGCTCGGCCTTGAGCCACTCGCCCACTGGCAGCTTGAGCAGAAAATCCGCTGCCAACGCCTGTTCCAGGCCGGCGATGTCCCATTGGTCCTCCACGCTGTCAGCAGGCACATGGCGGCGGAAAGTATCCAGCAACACGCCTTGGCGCATCGCCGCAATGGTGTCGGAAATGTCTTCGCTTTCCAAAAGCTCGTTGCGCTGCTGGTAAATCACCTTGCGCTGGTCGTTGGCCACATCGTCGTATTCGAGCAACTGCTTGCGGATGTCGAAGTTGCGCTGCTCCACTTTGCGCTGCGCCGATTCCAGCGAACGGGTCACCATGGCGTGCTCGATGGCCTCGCCCTCGGGCATCTTCAGGCGGACCATGATGGCGTTGAGCCGGTCGCCGGCAAAGATCTTCATCAGCGGATCTTCCAGCGACAGATAAAAACGGCTGGAACCCGGGTCGCCCTGACGCCCGGAACGCCCCCGCAGCTGATTGTCGATACGGCGGGATTCATGCCGCTCGGTACCGATGATGTGTAGCCCCCCGGCGGCCACTACCTGGTCGTGCAAGCGCTGCCATTGCTCGCGCAGCGCTGCAATCTTGGCTTCTTTTTCCTCAGGGCTGAGCGCGGCGTCGGCCCGCACTGCGGCCACTTGTTTGTCGATGTTGCCGCCGAGCACGATGTCGGTACCGCGGCCAGCCATGTTGGTGGCAATGGTCACCACCCCAGGCCGCCCGGCCTCGGCGACGATTTGCGCCTCGCGCTCATGATGTTTGGCGTTGAGCACCTGGTGGTCGATTTTTTCCTTTTTCAGCAGCGCGGACAGGAACTCGTTGGTTTCGATCGAGGTGGTGCCGACCAGCACCGGCTGCCCGCGTTGCACACAATCGCGGATGTCGTCGATCACCGCCTTCCACTTTTCAGCGGCAGTGCGATAGACCTTGTCGTTTTCATCGCGGCGGATCATCGGCCGGTTGGTCGGGATGACCACGGTCTCCAAGCCGTAAATGGCGTGAAACTCGAAGGCTTCGGTGTCGGCCGTGCCGGTCATGCCGGCGAGCTTGCCGTACATGCGGAAGTAGTTTTGGAAGGTGATCGAGGCGAGCGTCTGGTTTTCGGCCTGAATCTTCACCCCCTCCTTGGCTTCCACGGCCTGATGCAGACCATCGGACCAGCGCCGGCCAACCATCAGGCGGCCGGTGAACTCGTCTACGATGATCACCTCGCCGTTTTGCACCACATAGTGCTGATCCTTGTGATAGAGCGCATGGGCGCGCAGCGCGGCGTAAAGATGATGCACCAGCAGGATATTGGCCGGTTCGTACAACCCGGCCCCCTCGCTCAGCAGGCCCATGCGCACCAGCAATTGCTCGGCGGTCTCGTGCCCTTGTTCGGTGAGCAGCACCTGGTTGGATTTGAGATCTACCGTATAGTCGCCCGGCACGGTGACGTTGTCCCCCTCGCCTTCTTGCTTTTTGAGCAAGGGTGCGACCTGGTTCATCTTGAGGTAGAGCTCGGTATGGTCTTCGGCCTGGCCGGAGATGATCAACGGGGTGCGGGCCTCGTCGATCAGAATCGAGTCCACCTCGTCCACGATGGCAAAAGCCAAGCCGCGCTGCACCCGGTCATCCTTCGAATACACCATGTTGTCGCGCAGGTAATCGAAGCCGAACTCGTTGTTGGTGCCATAGGTGATGTCGGCCCGGTAAGCCGCCTGTTTTTCGGCATGCGGCATACGCGACAGATTGCAACCGGTGCTCATGCCCAGAAAGCCGAAGATACGCCCCATTTGCTCGGCGTCACGGCTGGCCAGATAGTCGTTGACCGTCACGATGTGCACCCCCTTGCCGGTGAGCGCGTTCAAATACGCCGGCAAGGTAGCCACCAGGGTTTTGCCTTCACCGGTGCGCATTTCGGCAATTTTGCCGTGGTGCAACACCATGCCGCCGATGAGCTGGACATCGAAGTGGCGCATCTCCAGCACCCGCTTGCTGGCTTCGCGTACCACTGCGAAGGCTTCGGGCAGCAGATCGTCCAGGGTCTCCCCGTCGGCCAGGCGACGACGGAACACATCGGTCTTGCCGCGCAAGGCTTCATCCGATAAGGCGGCAATCTCCGGCTCCAAAGCGTTGATGCGGGCGACGGTCTGCTGATACTGTCGAATCAGGCGGTCATTGCGACTGCCGAAAATTTTCTTGAGAAAGCCGGAGATCATGGGTCCTGTCGCGTGAATTCGGCAAAGGCGCAAGTCTATCACGCGGCCATTGCGCACTCTAAGCCTTGCGCTTGCCGCACCGCGGACAGCCGCCTACCATCGCATGCCAGTGCCCGAGGCTCACGCATGACCCAATCGATCCAACGTTATCTTGGCGCTGCCGACCCCCTTGCCCGCCTAAAGGAGCACGCCGCCCGCCTGCGCCGGCTGCAAGCCGATTTGCAGCGCTGTCTGCCGCCGTTGCTGGCCGCTTCGTGTAGCGTGGCCAACCTCAAAGACGACACGCTGGTGATTTTTGCGCAAAGCACCGCGGTAGCGGTCAAGCTCAAACAAATGGCCCCCAGCTTGGTGCAACACTTACGCGAACAAGGCCACCCATTGACCGATGTTCACGTCAAGGTGGCGATACGGCAACCCAGGCCAACACGCCCGCCACCCATCGAGCGCCGTATTTCCGCGCAGGGCAAGCAATGTCTGACCGCATTCGCCGCCACGCTGCCGGCCGACTCCCCATTGCGGGAAGCGCTGGAACGCCTGGCGCGGTGCAGCCGCTGAGGCCGCCGGCGGCGCGCGGCATCAAGCTGAGAAGAAGATCCTTTCGAGGGCGAACAGCACCAACACCGCTATGACTGCCACCAGCGTGCCGCGGGTGAGCTTCCACGCCCACACGCGACAGCGCGGATGACCGGTCAGTAGCCAAGCGAGCAACGAGCAACCGATGGCCGTGGCCGCCAGCAGCACCAGAATCCGCACGATCATCATGGAGCGGACGGCCTCAGCTCATGGCAAGCTCGAACTGACGGCTCACTGCGCGCGGTGCCGTATCGGCCCGTTCGAAGGTAACGATGTCCCAGGCACTGCGGTCTTCCAGCAGCACCCGCAGGATCTGGTTGTTGAGCGCATGGCCGGCCTTGTGCGCGGAATAAGCGGCCAGCAAGGGATGACCGCACAGATACAGGTCGCCGATTGCATCGAGCACCTTGTGCTTGACGAACTCGTCCGCATAGCGCAGCCCTTCGGCATTGAGCACGCGGTACTCATCCATGACGATGGCGTTATCCAGGCTGCCGCCCAGCGCCAACCCCTGCGCACGCATGAATTCCACGTCCTGCATGAAACCGAATGTACGCGCACGGGCCACATCGCGCACATAAGAGTGTTCGGCAAAGTCCACCGTCACGTCGGTGGCAGTGCGATCGATAGCCGGATGATTGAAAAGGATGGAAAAACTCAGCCGGAAACCGTCATATGGCGCCAAACGTACCCATTTGTCGCCCTCACGGTACTCCACCGCGCGCCTGACGCGCAAAAAGCGTTTGGGCGCCTTTTGCTCCTCGATACCGGCCGATTGCAGCAGGTACACAAAGGGGGCTGAGCTGCCATCGAAAATCGGAATTTCCGGGGCATCGATTTCCACATGCAGGTTGTCGATACCCAGGCCGGAGAGCGCCGACATCAAATGCTCGACCGTCCCGACCTTGTGCCCGTCGCGCTCCAAGCCGGAGCACATGCGGGTATCGCACACCGCATACGGGTCGGCGGGCAAAGCGAGCGGCGGATCGAGATCGACGCGATGAAAGACGATACCGGTATCCGGCGCCGCCGGGCGCAGGCGGAGATTGACCTTGCGCCCGCCATGCAAACCGACACCGGTGGCATGGACAATCGACTTGAGGGTGCGCTGCCTGATCATGACCGTTTTCCTGGTGGGGTCCGGCATCTTATCACGAAGCGCACAGCGGGCCGGACAGCGGTCCGCGGCAGGCGTTGCGGCACGGATCGGGAGGCGAAGACCCTTGCCGCAGCGCCCACCACAGCCGCAGCTGGCGCCCGCCGGGCCCTCAGTCGGCCTGCTTGCGCAGGAAAGCCGGAATGTCGTAAGTGCCGATGCCGTTGGCGCTCATCGCCTCGACCGCGGTGCGCCGTGCATTACGAAAGACCGATGGCACGTCCAGACTGCCGGAATCGATCGCGCCGCCTGCCGGTCCGTAGGTGCCGGTGCCTTGCACCACTTGCATCACCGGCTGGCGCGCGGCGCGCGGGGTACCCAGGCCGGTGGCCACCACGGTGATGCGGATGCGGTCCTCCATCGACTCGTCGAACACCGTACCGTACTTGACAAAGGCTTCCGGCGCGGCAAAGGCCTGCACGGTTTTGACCGCGTCGCGCACTTCGGACATTTTCAGCGAGCGGCTGGCGGTGATGTTGATCAGCACACAACGCGCACCGGACAGCTCAGTGCCTTCCAGCAGCGGGCTGACCGCCGCCTGCTCGGCGGCAATGCGCGCACGGTCCAGACCGGCCGCTTCGGCCGAACCCATCATCGCCCGGCCCATCTCGCCCATCGCGGTGCGCACGTCTTGGAAGTCGACGTTGACCAGGCCCGGCACGTTGATGATCTCGGCAATGCCGCCCACGGCCGAGCGCAGCACGTTGTCGGCCGAACGGAAGCAGTCTTCGAACCCGGCGTCATCGCCGTACACTTCGAGCAGTTTATCGTTGAGCACCACGATCAACGAATCGACATGGCGGGTCAGTTCCTCGACGCCGCTTTCTGCCACCCGCAGACGGTTTTCGAAGTCAAAGGGTTTGGTCACCACGGCAACGGTCAAAATGCCCATTTCCTTGGCAATCTCGGCCACCACGGGGGCGGCGCCGGTGCCGGTGCCGCCTCCCATGCCGCCGGTGATGAAGCACATGTGCGCGCCTTCGAGTGCCGCAGCGATCGCATCGCGCGACTCCTGAGCCGCCGCCCGCCCCGCCTCGGGCTTGGAGCCGGCACCCAGACCGCTGGTGCCGAGCTGGATCTTGGTCGGCGCCAGGCAACGACCGAGCGCCTGCGCGTCGGTGTTGGCCACCACAAACTGCACACCCTGCACGCCTTCGCGGATCATGTGGTCGACCGCATTGCCGCCGGCTCCGCCCACACCGACGACCTTGATCACCGTTCCGGTGGGAATCTTTTCAACGATTTCAATCATTTACCTTGCCTCCGAGTAGTCAAGCAGTACTGCATACCGAACGCCCACCGAGTCTGTATTTAGTATTTCGCGCGAAGTCTACAACTAAATACCGGCTCATTGCGGGCACTCATTCACATTGGCCGCACGGCCCATCCGCACAGCTCAAAAATTCTTCTCAAACCACGCCTTCATGCGCCCGAACCATTGGCGCATGCTGCGCGTCTCGCGGGCCTGGATGCCCCGCCTGCGCTGCGCCAAGCCCTCCATCAGCAAACCCATGGCTGCGGCATACTGCGGCTGGCACACCACGTCGGCCAATGCACCGTCGTATTGCGGCGCGCCCACCCGTACCGGCATGTGGAACACCTCTTCCCCCAGTTCGATCATGCCGCGCATCACCGACGAGCCGCCGGTCAGCACGATGCCGGAAGACAGCAGCTCCTCGTAGCCGCTGCGTCGCAACTCGGCATGCACCAATTCGAACAGCTCGGAGACACGCGGCTCGATCACGTCGGCCAAGGCCTGGCGTGAGAGCTTGCGCGGCGGTCGGTCGCCCACGCCGGGCACTTCGATGGTGTCCTCCGGATCGACCAGGGTAGGCATCGCCACGCCATGGCGGATTTTCAGCTCCTCGGCCTCGGCGGTCGGGGTGCGCAACGCCATCGCAATGTCGTTGGTGATCTGATCGCCGGCTACCGGGATCACCGCGGTGTGGCGGATGGCGCCTTGGGTAAACACCGCGATATCGGTGGTGCCCGCGCCGATGTCGACCAGGCACACGCCCAGTTCCTTTTCGTCGTCCGAGAGCACCGCGAAGCTGGAAGCGAGCGGCTGCAGGATCAGATCCATCACCTCCAGCCCGCAGCGCCGCACGCACTTGATGACGTTCTGCGCTGCGGAAACCGCGCCGGTGACGATGTGCACCTTCACTTCCAGCTTCACCCCGCTCATGCCGATCGGCTCGCGCACTCCGCCCTGGCCGTCGATGATGAATTCCTGGGTGAGGATGTGCAGAATCTGCTGCTCGGCCGGAATCGGCATCGCACGCGCCACCTCGATGACCCGCTCGAGATCCAGCGGGGTGACTTCCTTGTCCTTGATCGCCACCATGCCGTTGGAGTTGAAACTCTTGATGTGGCTGCCGGCAATCCCGGTGTATACATCGCGGATTTTGCAGTCGGCCATCAGCTCGACCTCCTGGATCACCCGCGAAATGGCATCCACCGTGGCCTCGATATTGACCACCACGCCGCGCTTGAGGCCGTTGGTGGCCTGCGTGCCCAGACCGACCACCTCCAGCCGTCCGTCGGCGCGCACCTCGGCGACGACGCAGGTGATCTTGGCGGTGCCGATGTCCAGGCCGACGATCAGATCTTTGTAATCTTTACTCATTGCTTGCCTTTCATAGCCAGAGTGTCCGCCGGGGTCAGGGCGAAACCGCTCGGGTAACGTAGGTCGGCCACCGCCACCTGAACACCTATGCTCTCCTGGGTCTGCGGCCAGGCCGCCACGAAGCGCGCCAGCCGCGCCTCCAGCGATACCTTGTCTTGCTCGCGGCCGAGCACGATCACCATGTCGTTGTCCAGACGCAATTGCCACGCATCGCGCGCCGATAGCACCACTCCGACCAATTGCCGCCCCAGCGGCGCCAGCACTGCGGCAAAGGTCTGATAACGGCTCAACATATAAGCCGCCGACCCCGGTGGCCCGGAGAAGGCTGGCAGAGGCGCGTTGCTGGCGGCCACGAAAACCTCCCCCTGGCGATTGACCAGATGGGTCTCGCTATCGTCGTTCGACGTCCAATAGGCTACGGCCTGGTGCTCCTGCAAGCGCAACTCCAGCACATCGGGCCAACGTCGGCGCAGCTCGGCGCGGCGCACCCAGGGCAGCTTTTCAAAGTCGGCTCGCACCCGATCCAGATCCACGGTGAAAAAATTGCCGCGGATCGCGGTGCGCGCCACGTATTCGAGCTGCGCGGTGGTGACCTGCGCCGGTGGCGATAGCAACACCACTTCGCGCAGCGGAAAAACCGGACGCGACAAAAACCAGTTCACCGCCACCCAGGTCAGCGCCAGCGCCGCAAACATCATCAGCAGATCGGCCAGCAGATTGAGCACCGCCGGGCGGTGCCAGAGACCGGCCGCATCGCCCGCACGGCCTGCCGGCGCGCCGGCGGCTGTGCGCCGGGACGCTGCAACCTGGCTGCGAAGCTGCTCAGCCAAGGCGGGCCTCCGCAAGAATCGCCAGACACAGTTGCTCGAAGCTCAGGCCCGCCACCTTAGCGGACATCGGCACCAGAGAATGGCCGGTCATGCCCGGCGCGGTGTTCATTTCCAGCAGATACGGCCGGCCGTCGGCCGTCAGGATCAGATCGACCCGTCCCCAGCCGCGGCAGCCGAGCACCTTGGCAGAGTGCATGATCAACGCTTGTAGCGCGCGCTCCTGCGCCTGCGGCAGTCCGCAGGGGCAGTCGTAGCGGGTATCGTCGGTGAAGTATTTGTGTTGATAGTCGTAGTTGCCGTCCGGTGCGACGATGCGGATCAAGGGCAGGGCCCGCTCGCCCAAAAAAGGTGCGGTGAGTTCGGCACCGGCGATGAATTCCTCTGCCATCACCAGCTTGTCATAGCGTGCTGCCAACTCCCAAGCAGCCTTCAACTGACCGGCCGCGGTGACTTTGGTCGCGCCCATGCTGGAGCCTTCATGCACCGGTTTGACAAAGATCGGCAGCCCCAGCTCGGCAGCTACCGCATCCCAGTCGGTGTGTTCATCCAACAGAACGTAGCGCGGCGTAGGCAGCCCCGCGGCCTGCCACACCATCTTGGTGCGCCACTTGTCCATCGACAAGGCCGAAGCCATCACCCCGCTGCCGGTATAGGGAATGCCCATCAGCTCCAGTGCGCCCTGCACCGTGCCATCTTCACCGCCCCGGCCATGCAGGGCAATGAATGCGCGCGCAAACCCTTCTTCTTTGAGCGCGTGCACATCCCGCTCCGCCGGGTCGAAGGCATGCGCATCGACGCCCGCGCGCTGCAAGGCGGCGAGCACCGCGCGCCCGGACATCAACGACACCTCACGCTCGGCGGATGCACCGCCGAACAGCACTGCGACTTTGCCGAAATCCATCCCGGTGTCCACGCTCACCCCCCAGTATCCTCGCTGCTCAGCCGGCCAGGCACCGCGCCAATCGAACCTGCGCCCATGGTGATCACCACATCGCCATCTTGGGCCGCGTCCATGATCGCCTGCGGCATATCGCCGATATCCTCGACGAACACCGGTTCCACTTTCCCCGCCACGCGCAACGCCCGCGCCAGCGCCCGGCCGTCGGCGGCCACGATGGGGGTCTCGCCAGCGGCATACACTTCGGTGAGCAACAGCGCATCCACCGAAGACAGCACTTTGACAAAGTCTTCGAAGCAGTCGCGGGTACGGGTGTAACGGTGCGGCTGAAAAGCCAGCACCAACCGGCGGCCGGGAAAAGCGCCACGCGCCGCGGCAAGGGTGGCGGCCATCTCCGCCGGGTGGTGGCCGTAGTCGTCGATCAGGGTGAACCGGCCGCGCGGCTGGCCGAGCCCATCGTACAGGGTGACATCGCCGTAACGTTGAAAGCGCCGGCCGACGCCGTGGAACTCGGCCAGCGCCTTGACGATCGCCTCATCCGGCACCTGCACCTCGGTGGCCACCGCAATGGCCGCCAGCGCATTTTGCACATTGTGCAGACCGGGCAGATTGAGCTCGATCGGCAAGCGGCTGGTGCTGCCATTGACGCGCACCGCGTCGAAGAGCATGCGTCCGCCGTCCGCACGGATGTTCTCGGCGCGGATACTGGCGCTTGGTGACAAACCGTAACGCACGGTCTGCTTGGATACCAAAGGCATGATGGCGCGCACATGCGGATCGTCCTCGCACAGCACCGCCACGCCGTAGAACGGTAAATGCTGCAGAAAATCCACGAACGCCTGCTTGAGCCGGGTGAAATCGTGCCCGTAGGTGTCCATGTGGTCGGTATCGATATTGGTCACCACCGAAATCACCGGATTGAGCATCAGAAATGAGGCGTCCGATTCGTCGGCTTCGGCCACCAGGAAATCACCCTTGCCCAGCCGCGCATTGGCGCCGGCCGCGTTCAGCCGCCCGCCGATCACGAAGGTGGGGTCCATGCCGCCTTCGGCGAGGATGCTGGCCACCAGAGAAGTCGTCGTGGTCTTGCCATGGGTGCCGGCGATGGCGATGCCGCGCTGAAAGCGCATCAACTCGGCCAGCATCTGTGCGCGCGGCACCACCGGAATGCCGCGCGCGCGCGCGGCAATCACTTCCGGGTTGTCGCCTTTGACCGCGGTGGAGGTCACCACCACGTCGGCGTGGTCGATATTGGCCGCATCATGCCCGCGCACCACGCGCGCGCCCAGTGCTTGCAAACGGCGGGTGGCGGCGCTGTCGGTCAAATCCGAACCGCTGACCGTGAAGCCTTGATTGACCAGCACCTCGGCAATGCCGCTCATGCCCGCGCCGCCGATGCCAACGAAATGAATGTGTTTGACCTTGTGTTTCATGTCTGGCCTCCTGCCAGTCGCTCGCATTCGGCGGCCACTTCGAAGGCCGCCTGCGGTTTGGCCAGTTCGCGCGCCTTGCAGGCCATCTCCAGCAGGCGCGCCCGGTTCAAACCGGCGAGCAGGCCGGCCAGGGCGTCGGCGCTGAGTTCATGCTGCGGCAGCAAAATGGCCGCACCGTGTTCCGATAGAAAGCGTGCGTTCCCGGTTTGATGGTCATCGACCGCGTGGGGAAACGGCACCAACACGCTTGCCACCCCCACCGCGGCAAGCTCGGCCACGGTGAGCGCACCGGCGCGGCAAATCACCAGATCCGCCGCCGCGTAGCGCGCCGCCATGTCATCGATGAAGGGCAATAGTTCGCCGTCGACACCCGCATCCCGATAAGCCGCACGCAGGGCATCGATCTGCTTTTCGCCGGCCTGGTGGGTGACCAACGGCCGCTGCCCGGCCGGGATACGCGCCAGTGCCTGCGGCACGGTGAGGTTGAGCACCGAGGCGCCCAGGCTGCCGCCGACCACCAGCAGGCGTAACGGCCCGCTGCGCCCGGCAAAGCGCTGCGCCGGCGGTGCGGTCGCCGCGATCTCCTCGCGCACCGGGTTGCCTACCCAGCGAGCGTTCTTGAGCACCTGCGGAAAACCGCTGAGCACGCTGTCGGCCACCCCGGCCAGCACCCGGTTGGCAAGCCCCGCCACCGAGTTCTGCTCGTGCAGCACCAAGGGGCGGCCGGTGAGCGCCGCCATCATGCCGCCCGGAAAGCTGATGTAACCGCCCATGCCCAGCACTACGTCGGGCCGAACACGGCGCAGTTGGCGCAGTGCCTGCCAAAAACCGGCGAGCAGATTCATCGGCAGCATCAATTTGCGCAGCAGGCCCTTACCGCGCAGCGCGGTAAAGCGCACCCAGGCGGTTTCATAGCCGCGCGCCGGAATCAACCGTGCCTCCATGCCGTCCGGGTTGCCCATCCACACGATGCGCCAACCCTTGGCGCGCAGCACTTCGGCCACTGCGATACCAGGGAAGATGTGCCCCCCGGTGCCGCCGGCCATGACCAGTAGCGTCCTCATGCCCGCCCTCCGCGCATGATTTGCCTGTTTTGACTGCGCGCCGCCGCGGGAGAGCTTGCGGCGCTGCGTCGAAATCCCCTAGTCATGCTCGGCCTCCGCGCATGACTAGGCGATTTTCCCAGTCGACCCGCAGGAGGATGGCCAAAGCCAGGCAGTTGGCAATGATGGCCGAACCGCCAAAGCTCATCAGCGGCAGGGTCAGCCCCTTGGTCGGCAGCAGGCCCATGTTCACGCCCATGTTGATGAACGACTGGACCCCGATCCACAGGCCGATACCCTGCGCCACCAGACCGGGGAAATAGCGCTCCAGCTTGATCGCCGCGCGGCCGATGGCAAACGCCCGCTGCACCAGCAGAGCAAACAGCATGACCACGGTCAGCACGCCGACGAAGCCGAGTTCTTCGGCCAGCACCGCGAGCAGAAAGTCGGTATGCGCCTCGGGCAGGTAGAAAAGCTTTTCGACGCTGGCGCCCAGGCCGACTCCGAACCACTCGCCGCGACCGAAGGCAATCAGCGCGTGCGAAAGCTGGTAACCGCGGCCGAAGGCATCCTGCCAAGGGTCCAGAAAGCCAAACAGGCGGTCGCGGCGGTAAGGCGACAGCCACACTAGCAAGGCAAAGCCAATCAACGCTACAGCCACCAGAAAAACGAATATCCGCGCATTGACGCCGCCCAGAAAGAGCACGCCGAAGGCGATCGCACAAATCACCACCAGAGCGCCAAAATCCGGCTCCATCAGCAGCAGGCAGCCGACCAGCACGATGACGCCGGTCATCGGCAAGAATGCACGCTTGAAGCTGGCGATGGCGTCGAGTTTGCGCACCGTGTAGTCGGCCGCGTACAGGGCCACGAATACCTTCATCAACTCCGAAGGCTGCAAATTCACCGGCCCCAGGTCGATCCAGCGCCGGGCACCGTTGACCTCGCGGCCAATGCCCGGAATCAGCACCAGCACCAACAGCACGACACCGGCCATGAACAGCCAGGGTGCAGCCTGTTCCCAGCGCACCATCGGCACCTGAAAGGCAAGCAGGCCCACCGCCACGCCCAGTGCCAGATAAACACCGTGGCGCAGCAAAAAATAGTGCGATTGGTAACCGGTAAAACGGCTGCCTTCGGCAATCGCGATCGATGCCGAATACACCATCACCAAGCCGATCAACAGCAAGGCGGCCGCCGACCACAACAGCAACGGATCGAGTTCGCGCGCCGGGGCGGCCGGCCGCAACAGCCGGCTGACCGCGCGCGCGGTCTCCGCCCCGCGATGCGGGCGACGCGCTGCAAACGACCGGAATACAGACGGCAGTACCAGCTTCATCGGGGCATGACCTGCGGTAGCGCGCGCGCCGCGGCAACGAACACCTCGGCGCGGTGCGCGTAATTACGAAACATGTCCAGGCTGGAGCAGGCCGGCGAGAGCAACACCGCGTCGCCTGGTTGAGCGAGCTGGTTGGCTCGCACCACCGCCTCGTCCAGCGTGGCAAAGCGCTCCACCGGCGTGCCGCAGCCTTCGAGCGCTGCAGCGATACGGCCGGCATCGCGCCCGATCAGCAACACGGCGCGGGCGTAGCGTGCAACCGCTTCGCGCAAGGGGGTGAAGTCTTGCCCCTTGCCATCGCCGCCGGCGATCAACACCACCGGGCGGTCCAAACCTGCCAGCGCGGCCAGCGTGGCGCCCACATTGGTGCCTTTGGAGTCATCGTAAAACAGCACGCCATCGGCACGTTCGGCGACCAGTTCGACCCGGTGCGGCAGACCTCGAAAGGTTTTCAGTCCAGCGACCAACGGCGCCTGCGGCAGGCCGATGGCCCGGCACAGGGCAAAGGCGGCGAGCGCATTGGCGGCATTGTGAATACCGGCGATCGGCAATTCGGCCAACGGCAAAAGCGCGGTGCCGCCTTCGGCCAGCCAACGCTCACCGGCGCGGGTGCTGAGCCCCAGATCGGTCTCCGCATATGGCTCGTCGATGCCAAACGTGCGCACCGGGCAGCCTGCGCGCACCATGGCGGCGACGCGCGCATCCTGACGGTTGAGTACCTGTACGCCGGCCCCAGTAAAGATACGCGCCTTGGTGGCGGCGTATTCGTCCAAATCGGCATAGCGGTCGAGGTGATCGTCGCTGATGTTGAGCACCGTCGCCGCATCGGCGGCAAAACCGTCTGCCGCCTCGAGCTGAAAGCTGGACAATTCCAACACCCAGCACGCCGGCAATGGCCTGCCCGCTGCCAGGCGGTCGGCCAGCACCTCCAACGGCGCCGGGCTGATGTTGCCGGCCGCCACCGCATCCAGCCCGGCGCTGCGGGCCAGATGGGCGGCCAGCGCGGTGGTGGTGGTCTTGCCGTTGGTGCCGGTAATGGCCAGGATGCGGGTCGTCTTACGCACGCCGAGTTCATCCAGCGCCGCGGCAAACAGGCTGATCTCACCCACCACCCGCAGGCCGCGACGACGCGCTTCGGCCACCACACCGCCGCGCGGGTCCAGCCCAGGGCTTACCGCAACCAGGTCGACACCGTCGAGCAGCGCGTCGGAAAACTCACCGGTATGCAGCGCGGCGTGGGGCGCGAAGTCATGCAGGCGGGCTGCGCCCGGCGGCTCGGCACGGGTGTCGGCCACCCGCAGGCAGACACCCTGACGCGCACACCAGCGCGCCATCGCCAGGCCCGATTCGCCCAGCCCGAGTATCAACACGAGTTTGCCCGCAAGTGCGCTCATCTCCGCCTTATCTCAGCTTCAAGGTAGACAGGCCGAACAGCACCAGCATGATGGTGATGATCCAAAAGCGCACCACCACCTGGGTTTCCTTCCAGCCGCCGAGCTCATAGTGGTGATGCAGCGGCGCCATACGGAAAATGCGTTTGCCGCCAGTGGCTTTGAAATAGAGCACCTGCACCATCACCGACAGGGTTTCGGCAACGAACAGGCCGCCCATGATGAAGAGCACGATTTCCTGGCGCACCACCACGGCGATGGTGCCTAGCGCCGCACCCAGGGCGAGCGCGCCCACATCGCCCATGAACACCTCGGCCGGATAGGCGTTGAACCACAAAAAGCCCAGACCGGCGCCGCAGATCGCGCCGCAGAACACCGCCAGTTCGCCGGCACCGGCCACATAGGGCACGCCCAGATATTTGGCAAAGCCGGCATGGCCAGCCACGTAGGCAAAGATCGCCAGCGCACCGGCCACCATCACGGTAGGCATGATGGCCAAACCGTCCAAACCGTCGGTGAGATTGACCGCGTGGCCGGTTCCATTGATCACGAAATAGGTCAGGGCGATGAAGCCGACAATGCCTAGCGGATAAGCCACCGCCTTGAAAAAAGGCACGATCAGTTCGGTTTGCGCCGGCGTGCTGGCGGTCAGCCCAAGATAGACCGCAGCGGCCAACGCGATGGCCGAGGTCCATAAATATTTCCAGCGGCTGGCCAGCCCTTTGGGGTTGCGATGCACCACCTTACGCCAGTCGTCCACCCAGCCCACGGCGCCAAAGCCCAGCGTAACCAGCAGGGTAACCCACACATAGCGGTTGGATAGATCGCCCCACAGCAACACGGTAACCCCAATGGCGATCAGGATCAGCGCACCGCCCATGGTGGGCGTGCCAGCCTTGGTGAGATGCGATTTAGGCCCATCGTCGCGCACCGCTTGGCCGATTTTTTTGGCAGTCAGCCAACGGATCAGCCGCGGACCGAACATCAGCGAAATGACCAGCGCGGTCAGCGCCGCCAGCACCGTGCGCAGCGTGATATAGCCAAAGACGTTGAAGGCGCGGATGTCCTGGGCCAGCCAGAGAGCAAGTTCAAGCAGCATCGTCGTTATCCTGCATCCCGGATGCGGCCGGCTGCGCGGCCAGCCGCTCGACCACCCGTTCCATGTGCATGAACCGGGACCCTTTGACCAGCACCACGGTATCCGGGTCGAGCTGCGCGGCGAGCGCCTCGACCAAATCATCGACCGAAGTGAAATGGCCGCCGCCGTCGCCAAAGTTACGGGCGGCCACTGCACTCATTTCACCCAGCGCGTAGAGCGCGTCCACGCCTTTGCTTTTGGCGTAGCCGCCGATTTCATCGTGCACCTGCGCGCTGGCCTCACCGACTTCACCCATGTCGCCCAGTACCACGATCTTGCGTCCCGGCGTGGCCGCCAGCACGTCGATGCCGGCGCGCACCGAATCCGGATTGGCGTTGTAACTGTCGTCCAACAGCAGCGCACCATGAAGGCCGGGGCGACGCTGCAGACGGCCGGCCGTGCCGGTGTAAGCGCTCAAGCCGGCCACCACCGCCTCCATCGATGCCCCCGCGGACAGACAGGCCGCCGCAGCGGCAACCGCATTACGGGCGTTATGCTCACCGGGCACCTGCAGATCGAAATGAACCACCGCCTGTGGCGTCCTGAGTTCGATTCGGCTGCCCAACCCGTGTGTGGTGCAGCGCCCTTCGATGTCCGCCGGAGCGTGCAGCGCAAAGGTCACCACCCGGCGCGCGGCATTCACATCGCGCCAATAGGCGGCATGCGGATCGTCGGCATTGATCAGCGCCACGCCATCGCTGCCCAGACCCTGGTAGATCGTGCCTTTTTCCCGCGCAATGGCGGCCACGCTGCCCAGACCTTGCAGATGGGCGCGCTGGGCATTGTTGACCAGGGCCACCGTGGGCCGTGCGATCCCGGTGAGGTAGGCGATCTCGCCCGGACGATTCATGCCCATCTCCACCACTGCAGCGCGGTGTGTGTCGCGCAGCGCCAACAGCGTGAGCGGCAGGCCGATATCGTTGTTGAGATTGCCGGCGGTGGCCAATACCGCCTGTGCGCCGGCACCGTCTTGCGCCGCCTGGGCGCGCAAAATGGCGGCACACATCTCCTTGACCGTGGTTTTGCCGTTACTGCCGGTAATGCCCAATACCGGAAGGTCGAAGCGGCTGCGCCAGTGTGCCGCCAAGCGGCCGAGTGCATGCCGGGTATCGTCGACCACCAAAAGCGGTAACGGCGCGGCGTTTTGGCCATCTGCCCAGCGACTATCGACCAACGCCGCCGCCGCGCCGGCTGCGGCCGCCGCGGCTACGAACTGGTGACCGTCGAAGCGTTCACCGCGCAAGGCCACGAACAACTGGCCGCTGCCTATGTTGCGGCTGTCGGTGCCGACGGCGGTGAAACGGCCCTCGCCAATGAGGCGCCCGTCGAGCGCGCGGGCGGCGTCCTGCAAGGACATCATCGGCCCACCTCCTGCTTGCGGTTCCAGGCCCGCAGGGCTTGACGCGCCTGGTCGAGATCGGAAAACGGCAGGCGCCGGCCCTGCACCTCCTGATAGGGCTCATGTCCCTTGCCGGCCAGCACCACCACATCGTCGGCCGCGGCTTCGCAGATGGCCCGTTCGATGGCCTCGGCGCGGTCGACCACGCATTCCACATCCGGCCGGGCACCGGCGGCGATGGCCTCGATGATTTTCATGGGGTCTTCGCCACGCGGGTTGTCGCTGGTGATCACCACCCGATCCGCGCGCTGGCTGACCACCTCGCCCATCAACGGGCGTTTGCCCGGATCGCGCTCGCCGCCGCAACCGAACACGCAAACCACCCGCCCGCCGCGCGCCTGGGCGGTGTCACGCACCGCTTCGAGCACTTTGGCCAGCGCATCCGGCGAGTGCGCGTAATCGATGACCACCAACGGCTCGCCGACGCCGCCGACCAGTTGCATCCGGCCTTCGGGCGGCGTCAGGCGGGCCAACACCCCGATCAAAGCGTCTGCCTCCACCCCGCGCGCCAACAGCGCGCCGGCAACGGCTAACAGATTGGAAACATTGAATGGCGCCACGATGCGCACCTGCAGGTCATGACGCCGGCCCGCCCAATGGAGTGCAAAGCGCAAGCCCCCGGGCGCAGCCCGCAGCGCGTCGCCCAACAACACCCGGGCGCCGGGCACTGCATCGGCATTGGTGGCCACACGGGTGTAGGCGATCACGTCCATGCCACGATCGAGCAGCCGCCGCGCCAGAGCAAGACCGAAAGTGTCATCCACATTGATTACCGCATGGGCCAGCCCCGGCATGTCGAACAGCCGCGCTTTGGCTGCGGCATAGGCTTCCATGCTGTGGTGATAGTCCAGATGGTCGCGCGACAGATTGGTAAAGAGCGCCACATCGAAGCGCGCACCATTGACCCGCCCTTGATCCAACCCGATGGACGACACCTCCATTGCCGCGGCTTGCGCACCGGCCGCGCAAAAACGGGCCAACTGGCGATGCAGTTCGATCGCATCGGGCGTGGTGTTGACGCCCTCCTCCAGATCACCGGGAAAGCCGCAGCCCAGGGTGCCGATGACGCCGCAGCGTACCCCAAGCTCCCCCAGTGCCTGCGCCAGCCACTGGCTGACCGTGGTTTTGCCGTTGGTGCCGGTCACCCCCGCCAGCCACAGCCGCGCCGACGGTCGGCCGTAAATTTCATCGGCCAGCTCGCCGGCCAACGACCGCAACCCACTGACCGCCAGTGCGGGCACCGCGGGCATTGGATCGGGACGGAAGCCGTCGGCATCGTCCCACAAAACTGCCGCCGCCCCCCGGGCCACCGCGTCGCCGATAAAGCGGCGACCATCGGCGCGCAATCCGGCCCATGCGGCAAATACATCGCCCGGCGTAACCTTGCGCGAGTCCGCGCTGATGCCGGTAGGCGCCACCCCGGCACGCCGAAGACTGTCAAGAATGGTGCTCACCTCAAGAGCGCTCACATCGCCTCCCGTGCAGGCGTATCCCCCGCGGCATGAGCCGGACGCGCCAGTTGCAGCGGCTTGAGCGGGGCATCGGGCGCCACCCCCAGGGCGCGCAATGCGCTCTCTGCGATGCGGGCAAACACCGGGGCAGCCACCGCGCCGCCGTAATGCTGGCCGGCCGACGGCTCATCGATCATCACCGCGACGATCAGCCGCGGCGCAGATACCGGCGCAAAGCCGACAAACGAGGACACATATTTGTCGGTATACCGGCCGCCTTCCAGCTTGTGCGCGGTACCGGTCTTGCCCGCCACGCGGTAGCCTGGGATTTGCGCCTTCGGTGCCGTACCGCCGGGGGCTGCGGCCATTTCCAAAATGGCGCGCATCTGCCGCGCGGTCTGTGGCGAGATGACCTGTTTGCCGGCCTTGGGCGGGCCCGCCTGACGAACCAATGACACCGGCAACAACTCCCCGTCGCGCGCAAACACCAGGTAAGCACGCGCCAGCTGGATCAAGGTGACCGATAGCCCATGGCCATACGACATGGTGGCCTGTTCGATCGGCCGCCAGGTCTTGGGATCGCGCAGCCGCCCGGCGGCCTCGCCGGGAAAGCCCAGCCCAAGCGGCGCACCAAAGCCCAGCGCATCGTAAAAGGCCCACATCTCCTGCGGGCTGAACGTCATGGCGACCTTGACCGTGCCGACATTGGAGGACTTTTGCACCACCTGCGCCAGCGTCAACATGCCATGCCGGGAAGTGTCGTGAATGGTGGCACGGCCTATGGTCAAGCGCCCCTGCTCGGTATCGATGGGCGAATCTGCGGTGAATTTGCCGCGGTCGATGGCCAGCGCGGCCACGAACGGCTTGAGCGTGGAGCCCGGTTCAAAGGTGTCGGTAATCACCCGGTTGCGCAATTGCGCGCCGCTGAGATTGGCGCGGTTGTTGGGGTTGTAGGTGGGCGCATTGGCCAGCGCAAGCACTTCGCCGGTGCGCGCATCCAGCACCACCACCGCGCCGGCCTTGGCCTTGTGCGCACGCACCGCCTCGCGTAGGGCGGCATAAGCCAGATACTGGATCCTGCCGTCGATCGACAGCGCAAGATCGTCGCCGTCGCGCGGCGGGCGGATCGATTCCACATCCTCGACGATCTGCCCACGGCGATCCTTGATGACCCGACGGGAGCCCGGCACCCCTGCCAGCATGCGGTCATAGGCCAGCTCCACGCCTTCCTGCCCGCGGTCTTCCACACCGGTAAAACCGAGGATATGGGCAGCGGTCTCGCCGCCCGGATAGTAGCGTCGGTATTCCTGCTGCTGATGAATACCCGGCAACTTCAGCGCAGCGACCTTCTCGGCAATTTCTGGCGCAAGCTGGCGGCGTAGATAGACGAAATCGCGGGCACTGACCAAACGGTCGTTCAACTCGGCAACATCCATGTCGAGCAAAGCCGCGAGCGCGCGGGCATCGGCCGGCGACAAGCGGGCGTCGGCAGGAATGGCCCAAATCGAGCGCACCGGGGTACTCACCGCCAACACCTCGCCGTTGCGGTCGGTGATGCGCCCGCGGGTGGCCGGCACCTCGATCACCCGCGCATAACGCGATTCACCTTTGGCCTGCAAGAATTCGTTGTTGAAGCCCTGCAACCAAGCCGCCCGCGCCACCAGGGCGCAGGAGCCGGCCAACAGCCCCACCAGCACCAAGCGCGCGCGCCAGGCCGGCAATTCGCGCCGCAGCAGCGGGTTATGGTTGAGCGTGACCGGCGCCGGCTTTTTCATTCGCCTAGCTCCACAACGATCATCTGACCGGAGACCGGCGCACGCATGCCCAGCGTCTCGCGCGCCATGCGTTCGATGCGCGCATGAGCGGCCCAGGTGCTTTGTTCGAGCTGCAACTGCCCCCACTCGACTTCGAGCGCGCGGGCGCGCGCCTGCTCACGCTCCAGCTCGGCGAACAGCTTGCGCGCCTGGTGCTGCGCGGCCACTACCCCCAGGGCGCTGGCCACCACCAAAGCAAGGATGAAAGCGCCCAGACGGATCATGCCGCCTCCGTGCGTTCGGCCACCCGCATCACCGCGCTGCGCGCGCGGGGGTTGGCCGCCACCTCGGCCTCGGACGGCCGCACCGCCTTGCCCACCAGGACGAGCCGCGGCTTGGGAAGCTGGTCGGCCCGCAAAGGCAGGCGCGCAGGCAAGCGGTCAGCACGAGCTTGATCGCGCATGAAACGCTTGACGATGCGGTCTTCGAGCGAATGAAAACTGATCACCACCAGACGCCCCAGGGGGTTGAGCCGGGCTACCGCCTCCGGCAGCACCCGGCTCAGCTCTTCGAGCTCCTGATTGATGAAAATCCGTAAAGCCTGAAAGCTGCGCGTCGCCGGGTGCTGACCCGGCTCGCGTGTACGGACCGCCTTTTCCACGATCGCGGCAAGTTGTCCAGTGGTTGCAACAGCCCCCCTTGTCCGAGCAGCTGCAATCGCCTTTGCAATCGCATGAGCAAACCGTTCTTCGCCATATTCCCTGAGCACCTCCGTGATTTGTCCGACCGACGCCTGCGCCAGCCATTGCGCCACGGTCTGGCCGCGGCTCGTATCCATGCGCATGTCCAGCGGCGCATCGAAGCGAAAACTCATGCCGCGCGCGGCATCGTCCAGTTGCGGCGAAGACACGCCCAGATCGAGCAACACGCCATCCACCTTCGCCACCCCTAACGCATCGAGTTCATCGCCCAGCGCGCTGAACGGCGCATGCACCAGGGTCAGGCGCCCATCGTCCAACGACCGCCCCGCCGCGATCGCCGCCGGATCGCGATCGAAGGCGATCAACCGGCCGGCGGCACCCAGCCGCGCCAGAATCGCCCGGCTATGCCCACCGCGGCCAAAAGTGCCGTCCACATACACACCGTCCGGCCTGACCGCCAGCGCGTCCAACGCCTCTTGCAGCAGGACGCTGACATGTTGTTGCGCAGCGCTCACAGGGCAAGGCTCTCGAATCCGAGCGGCAAGGCATCGCTGTCGATGTGCTGCATCGCTTCCAATTGCTGCTGCCAACCGGCATCGGACCACAGCTCGAAATGAGAGCCCTGGCCCACCAGCCACACCTGCTTGTCAAGTTGCGCCCACTGCCGCAAAGAGGGGGCGACCAGCACCCGTCCGGCCGCATCCGGGGTTTCGGCCTGCGCAAAGCCCACCAGCAAGCGCTTGAGCGCCGCCGTGGCCTTGTCCAACCCTGGCATCGCAGCGATTTTTTGGCTGATCGGCTCCCAGGCGGCCTGCGGGTAGATCAACAGGCAGCGATGCGGGTGAGCGGTAATGACCAGGGGCGCGCCATCGGGCACCAGCGCATCGCGATGCCGCGCG
Organism: Pseudothauera hydrothermalis; assembly: GCF_003345255.1. Taxonomy (GTDB): domain Bacteria; phylum Pseudomonadota; class Gammaproteobacteria; order Burkholderiales; family Rhodocyclaceae; genus Pseudothauera; species Pseudothauera hydrothermalis. Next base: position 2,526,491 of record NZ_CP029331.1, read on the forward strand.
GGAATCGCCAAGCGACCCTTCGCATCGAGACTGAGCGCAATCGCACCCTGGAACATTGACCCCCCTGAGCTGACCGGTGCAGTGCCTTTTTGACACTTTCACCCACTTTTCTCCACCAATCCCCACTCTAGTGGAAAGAGCCAACCCGGTCAAGGCCGATCCCGGCAGCTTTCCCGTTGTGACACAATGACTTACGAACACACCGCGTCCCTGCCATAAACCCTGAAAAATCAAGGCACATAGCAGATTTACAAGCAAGGCGGCGCGTAAAACGCTGCGTTGCAAGCCTGAGGTGGGGAAAAGTGGGATAAGCGAAAAAACGTGGGACACGCCCACGCCAAGACATGGCAGAAAGTTGGAGGGGAAGTTCGCCGATAAGCCGGGTTCTGTCGAACGGCAGCGGTTTGTACCGTGCCGCTGGGCAATCATTCCTCTTGGCGCCGTGTTACCACGACGCTCCAGCAGCCTACCCGGGAGCGGCGCGAGCCACGCCATGGCTCCCCTATTTGGCCTTGCCCCGGATGGGGTTTGCCGTGCCGGTCCTGTTACCAGTCCCGCGGTGGGCTCTTACCCGATCGCGCTTGCGCGCGCTCCGAAACCACGCCGACGCGCGGCTTCGCACCGTTTCACCCTTACCTGATCCGGCTGGCGCGGCTTTCGCTGCACCAGCCGCTGCCGCTTCCGCGGCAGCCTCCCTCCGCGCCGAAACGCGAAGCCTCCTCTTCAGGAGGGGACTTTGCCACCTAGCGGCGGCCAAGCCCGGACGGCCATCGGCGGTCTATTCTCTGTGGCACTTTCCGTCGCCTCACGGCGCCCGGCCGTTAGCCGGCATCCTGCTCTGCGGGGCCCGGACTTTCCTCTGCACATCAATGGGTGCAGCGATTGCCTGGCGAACTTCCCAGGCTGACAGTATAGCGTCAGCGCGCGTTCTGGTCGTTCGCGGGTTCAAACACCGGCGCTTCGTCACGCAACCGGAACGCCCCCACCAGCGGGCCGGGCGGTGCATCGGCTTGGTTGGCCCAGTCCTGCACTAGGCATTTGTCGGTACTGGCCAGATACCAGCGCTGGCCCTGATGGAGCGCCCAGAGCCGATCGCCGGCTTCATAAACTTCCATATCGACCAGTCTGGTCGGCCCTGGATGAATTCTGACTTTGCGCTGACACGCCGGCAGCCGGGAGACCACAACGAATTGGTTGACCTCGCCGCTCCAGAAGTAAGGCTGTTCGCGGACAAGAATCACCGCGTGCTCCTTGCCTTCGACCATGAAGGCGGTGGCGCTGTTTTCGCAGGCGGCCAACAGCGGCAAAAGCGCCAGCGCGGCAATACGGCGCAGGACTGCAGACATGAGGATGCACTCCCAGTTCAGGCCAGACGCCACGCGACGGTTTCACCCGCCCGCAACGGCACCAGCGGATCATGTTCGAGATATGGGTAGGCAGCGGGCACCTGCCACGGCTCACGTTTCAAGACTATGGTATCGGCATTCGGCGCCAAGCCATAAAAGGCTGCGCCATTCAAGCTGGCAAAAGCCTCCAGACGATCCAGCGCGCCCGCCGCGTCGAACACTTCAGCATACAGTTCGATACCGGCATGGGCGGTATAACACCCGGCGCAGCCGCACGCCGCTTCCTTGGCGCTCTGCGCATGCGGCGCGGAGTCGGTGCCGAGAAAGAACCTGGGACTGCCCGAAGTTGCCGCCTCGACCAGGGCGACACGATGGGACTCGCGCTTGAGTACCGGCAGGCAGTAATGATGCGGCCGGATGCCGCCGGCAAAGATGGCGTTGCGGTTCAGTAGCAAATGATGCGCAGTGATGGTGGCGCCGATGTTGTCGCCGCCCGCGCGCACGAAAGCTGCGGCATCGGCCGTAGTGATGTGTTCGAAGACCACGCGCAGCGCCGGGAAGCGTTCGACCAGCGGCGCCAGCACACGCTCGATGAACACCTGCTCGCGGTCGAACACGTCGACTTCGGCCCCGGTCGCCTCGCCATGCACGCACAGCACCAGCCCCACTTTTTCCATGCGCTCCAGGAGCGGGTAGATTTTCTCGATTGCCGTCACGCCGGCATCTGAGTTGGTGGTGGCGCCGGCCGGGTACAGCTTGGCGGCGACGATCGCCCCACTGGCCTTGGCGCGGTCGATCTCGTCCGGCGGCATGTTGTCGGTCAGATACAGACTCATCAACGGTTCGAAGCGCAAACCGTCAGGCACTGCGGCCAGAATACGCTCGCGATAGGCAAGCGCCTGCGCGGTGGTAACCACCGGCGGACGCAGGTTAGGCATGATCAGCGCACGACCGAAGCGCCTTGCTGTATGCGGCACAACCGCGGCGAGCGCAGCGCCGTCGCGCACATGCAAATGCCAGTCGTCAGGGCGGATCAGGGTGATCGAAGTCATGCTGTGGTCAGTTTGGCGGATGAATGAGGGAGGCGGCGCATGGCCGCAGCGTCCGGCCGAGCCGGTCGCTGCATTATAGGCGCCGTTCAATCCGCCTTGAGCGCCAGCGCGCGGGCGTAGAGCGCATTTTTGGGCGCGCCGGTGATCTCGGCCGCCAGCCGCGCCGCCACCTTGGTCGGTAACTCGGCAAGCAATAAGGCCAGCACCCGCTCTGCCTCGGCATCCAGCCCGGTTCTCGGCGCAGCCCCTTCGAGCACCAACACAAACTCGCCACGCTGGCGGTTCGGATCCGCTGCCAGCCAGCCGGCCGCCTCCTCCAGTGGCAGCAACACGCTTTGCTCATGCAGCTTGGTCAGTTCGCGGGCAATCAACACCCGACGCCCAGGTTCCAACAAGCTGGCCAAGTCCTGGACACAGGCCAGCACCCGGTGCGGCGCCTCGTAGAACACCAGCACATCCGGGTCGTCACGCAGCGCCTCGATGACGGCACGTCGGGCCGCAGGTTTGGGCGGCAGAAAACCGACGAAGCGAAATCCCCGCTCGCCCAAGCCGCTGATCGACAGCGCAGCCACTGCCGCACACGGGCCGGGGACTGCGACCACCGCAAAGCCCGCCGCGCGCACCCGGGCCACGGTGCGGGTGCCCGGATCGGACACCCCAGGCGTGCCCGCATCGCTGATCAAGGCCACCGAGCCGCCCTCTTGTAGCAGACGCAGAACCTCGCCAGCGGCCGACTGCTCATTGTGCTCATGCAGCGCCAAGGTGCGGGTGCGAATACCATAGGCATCCAACAGGCGCTGACTATGCCGCGTGTCTTCGGCCGCCACCGCAGTCACCGCACTCAACACGGCGACCGCGCGCGGACTGATGTCGTGCAGATTCCCAAGCGGTGTGGCCACCACATACAATGACGGCGTACTTGAAAGCGGGATCACTGCCTCACGCATGAAACGATTCCTCGAGGGCCTGCAAAGCCCGATTGTCAATGCCGCGGCCGCCGGCACGCAAGCGCGCGGCGATGCCGCCGAAGCCTTGGCGGCGCGCTTTCTCAGCGACCGCGGCGTGCGCGTGCTCGCACGCAAGGTGCGCTGCCGAGGCGGCGAAATCGATTTGATCGCGCAAGACGGCGAAACCGTGGTATTCGTCGAAGTCCGCCTGCGCAGCAACGCCCGCTTTGGCGGCTCAGCGGCCAGCATTTCCGGCTGCAAAAGGCGGCGCATCATTCATGCAGCAAGCTGGTGGCTGGCCGGTGCCGGCAAATCGATGGCGCATCGCCCGTGCCGTTTCGATGCTATCTTGATGAGCGCGCTGGATGCGCAAACCATCCAATGGCTGCAAGGTGCATTCGATGCCGATTGAGCCGTTGCGAGCGCTTGGCTTGGTAAATTCCTGTAAGCGCCAAACCGCTGCAACACAATCTTCGGCACAATCCCGGCAGGCCACGTTTGACGCTTGAGCGGACCGTCCGCCCGGCCATGCTAGACTTGCCGCCCCGCCTGCCGAGGCTACCAAGGTCGCACATGGATCTCATCGCCCGCATTGCCCGTCAGTTTCAAGACAGCGCCCACACCAAGCTCGCGGCGGTCGACGCAATGGCCGCGCCGCTGGCCGGCGCCATCGAAACGATGACCCAATGCCTGCTCAATAACGGCAAGATTCTGGCATGCGGCAATGGCGGCTCTGCCGCCGACGCGCAGCACTTTGCCGCCGAACTGGTCAACCGTTTCGAAATGGAGCGCCCGCCGCTTGCCGCCATTGCGCTGACCACCGACAGCTCCACGCTGACCTCGATCGCCAACGACTACGACTACCTGCAGGTATTCTCCAAGCAGGTGCGCGCGCTCGGCCAGGCGGGCGACGTGCTGCTGGCAATCTCCACCAGCGGCAACTCGGCCAACATCATCGACGCGGTCGCCGCCGCCCATGAGCGCGACATGCGGGTCGTTGCGCTGACCGGGCGCGGTGGCGGAAAACTGGGCGACATGCTGCGCCCGGACGACGTTCATCTGTGCGTGCCGGCCGAGCGTACCGCGCGCATCCAGGAAGTCCATCTGCTGGCTCTGCATTGTCTGTGTGACGGCATTGACTGCCTACTACTCGGAGTTGAAGAATGAGCACAACCACCCTGTCCTCCTCTCGCCGCACCGCCCTGTCCGCCCTGCTCGCCATCGGCTCGGCGGCCGCTCTGCAAGGCTGCTTTCCGGTCGTCGCCACCGGGGTAGGCGTCGGCGCGGTCATGATCGCCGACCGTCGCACCTCCGGTGCTTTCGTCGAGGACGAAGGCATCGAGTGGCGCACCGCCAACCGCATTCGGGAACGCTTTGGCGACTCGGTCCATGTCAATGTGACCGCCTACAACCGCAACGTCCTGTTGACCGGCGAAGCCCCCAACGAACAGGTCCGCGCCGAGCTGGAACAAATCGCCCGCGGGGTGACCAATGTGCGCGCCGTCATCAACGAAGTACGGGTGGCCGGCATCTCGCCGTTGAGCGCACGGTCAAACGATGCGCTGATCACCTCCAAGGTCAAAGCCCGCTTCGTGGACGCCAAAACCTTCGGCGCTCACCATGTCAAAGTGGTCACCGAAGCCGGAACCGTATTTCTGATGGGTCTGGTTACCCGTCGTGAGGCCGATCTGGCCACCGAGGTGGCGCGCACCACGGCCGGGGTAGCCAAGGTCGTGCGCGTTTTCGAATACATCAGCGAAGAAGAAGCCCGTCGTCTGGACGCGCGCGCCGGCACCAGCGGCAAGTAGGGCGAGCGCAACCGGCACCTGCCAGGAGCGATGGAACTGTTGCGCGGTGGACTTGGCGCGCGTGCGCGTGGTTGATATAATCGCGCTCTTTCTGTCCACCAGACTCCTCAAGGAAGTACGCAATGCCGGGTATTCGCGTCAAGGAAAACGAGCCGTTTGAGGTTGCGATTCGCCGCTTCAAGCGCACGATCGAAAAAACCGGTGTGCTCACTGAACTGCGCGCGCGCGAGTTCTACGAAAAGCCCACCGCCGAGCGTAAACGCAAGCTGGCCGCTGCAATCAAGCGCAACCTCAAGCGTCTGCGCAGCCAAACCCTGCCGCCCAAGCTCTACTGAGTTTTCCGGTACTGACCGCAGACGGCGCACCCGGCGCGAGATCGTCGATCTCGCCCGGTGCGCTTTTTGCGTTTCCGCACGGAGCAATCGATGTCTCTCAAAGCCCGCATCCAGGACGACATGAAGGCGGCGTTGCGCGCCAAAGATGCCGCGCGCCTTTCAGCCATCCGCCTGCTGCTCGCCGCCGTCAAACAGCGCGAAGTCGACGAGCGCACCGAACTGGACGATCCGGCGATCGTCTCGGTGGTTGAAAAACTGGTCAAGCAACGGCGTGACGCCGCCGCGCAATACGAAGCCGCCGGCCGTGCCGAACTGGCCATGGCCGAGCGTTTCGAGATCGAAGTACTCGCCGCCTACCTGCCCGCTCCGCTCAGCGCCGAAGAAATCGACGCCGAAATCGCCGCCGCCATCGCCGCCTGCGCCGCGACCTCACCGGCCGACATGGGCAAAGTCATGAACCTGCTCAAGCCCCGCCTGAGCGGGCGCGCGGACATGGCGGAGGTATCGCGCAAACTGCGCCAAGCGCTATCCAACTGACCCGTTATCGCGCCGTCGATGATCCCTCAGTCCTTCATTCAGGACCTGCTGGCTCGCGTCGACATTGTCGAGGTCATCGAGCGCTATCTGCCGCTCAAGAAATCCGGTGCCAACTACTTTGCCTGCTGCCCCTTTCACGGAGAAAAATCCCCGTCCTTCTCAGTGAGCCCCAGCAAGCAGTTCTATCACTGCTTTGGCTGCGGAGCACACGGCAGCGCGCTGGGTTTTTTGATGGCTTACAGCGGGCTGAGCTTTGTCGAAGCCGTCAAGACGCTGGCCGCCAGCGTCGGCATGCAAGTGCCCGACGATGGCAGGTTTCCGGCACGCGCGGCCGAAAACACCCATGAACACCTGGTCGACGTGATGACGCGCGCTGCGCGTTTTTATCGCGAACAGCTCAAACAGCACCCACCCGCGATCGACTATCTCAAGCGTCGCGGCCTGTCCGGGGAAATCGCTGCCCGCTATGGCCTAGGCTACGCACCGCGGCAGGGACTGGACAAGATTTTCGCCGACTACCGGGCCCCAGCGCTGGCCGAAGCCGGTCTGGTCATCGACACAGAAGAAGGCCGGCGTTACGACCGCTTCCGCGACCGCATCATGTTCCCCATCCTGGACCGCCGCGGGCGCATCATTGCCTTTGGCGGACGGGTGCTGGACAAGGGCGAGCCCAAGTACCTCAATTCGCCGGAAACCCCGCTGTTTGAAAAGGGGCGCGAACTCTACGGCCTATACCAGGCACACAAGGCCATCCGTGATGCCGGTTTTGTGCTAGTGGTCGAAGGCTACATGGACGTGCTCGCGCTGGCACAGTTTGGCATCGACAACGCGGTCGCCGCCCTGGGTACGGCCACCACGCCGCATCACATCCACACCCTGCTGCGCCTGACCGACCGCATCGTGTTTTGCTTCGACGGTGACGCTGCCGGCCGCAAAGCCGCCTGGCGGGCGCTGGAAAACGCGCTGGAATCCCTGCGCGACGATGCCACGCTCGCTTTTCTATTTCTCCCCGAAAAACACGACCCGGACTCCTTCGTCCGCGCCGAAGGGGCCGAAGCCTTCCGCCACGGCGCGCGCACCGCCACGCCGCTGGGCACGTTTCTCATCGACACGCTGCGTGCGCAATGCGACATGGACACGGCCGAAGGGCGCGCCCGTTTCGTCCATGCGGCGCGACCGCTGGTCACGCGCATTGGCGCCGCCCCGCTGCTGCGCCTGCAACTGGTCAAAGCCGTCGCCGAAAACAGCGCGCTCACCCAGCATGAGGTCGAACAAGTGTTCGGCGCAGCGCAACCGCCAGCCGGACCATCCGCCTACCCCGCCGTTCCGGGCGTATCGCCGGTCGTCCGACGCGCACCAAGGCTACCCGGCGGGCGCCGCAAGCCGCCTTCCAAAACCGACATGCTGCTGCGCTTGATACTGCATCATCCGCACTGGGCCGCACGCCTGCCCGTGGGGCTGATTCCCGACGACTGCCCGGAAGGACGGGCGTTGATTTCGATCGTCGATGCCACCAGCGTCGGCGACCTGAACCCCGATTGCGGCATCGGCGCCTTGATCGAGCGCTTCCGCGACACCGAACACGCCGAGACGCTGGCGCGCGCGGCCAGCGAGCCGATCGAAGCAGAGTTTGACGAGAGCATCGTCGAAACCTTGTTCGAAGACGCTTTGCGGGCACTGCATACCGACGCCATCGCCGCGGAGATCGCACAACTGACGGCGAGTGCGGCAGCGGGCAGACTGGATGCGGCCGGCCGGCAGCGCCTGGCGGCGTTGCTGATGGAAAAGCGGAACCTCGCCAACACCGCCAAAGTCTCAGATTTTTAGTATAATTTTCTGTTTACCCAATCGTTCTGCCCCCATACCGAGGAGCGCCATGTCCCGCGAAAAGACCACGGATTCGCGCAAGAACAACCCGAAAGGCAAGCCCGCCAAGGCTGGCAAACCCGCCCAGGTCGCCGAAAGTCCGCAGGTATCGCCGCTCGATGCCGAAGTGCGTCGCACGCGACTCAAAACGCTGATCACGCTAGGCAAGGAACGCGGCTACCTCACTTACGCCGAGATCAGCGACCATCTGCCGGACGATGTGGCCGATGCCGAGCAGATCGAAAACATCATCGCCACGTTCAACAACATGAACATTCAGGTCTTCGACGAGGCGCCCGCCACCGAAGATCTGTTGATGTCCGACAACCTGCCGGCCGCGGTCGACGCCGACGAGGCCGAAGAAGAAGCCGAACAGGCGCTGTCCTCGGTCGACTCGGAATTCGGCCGCACCACCGACCCGGTCCGCATGTACATGCGCGAAATGGGCACGGTGGAGCTGCTCACCCGCGAAGGCGAAATCGAAATCGCCAAACGCATCGAAGATGGCCTCAAGCACATGGTGCTGGCCATCTCCGCCTGCCCGACCACGATTGCCGAAATGCTCGATATCGCGGACAAGGTGGCGCGTGACGAGATGCGCATCGACGAGCTGATCGACGGCTTGCTCGATCCGAACGGCAGTGGCGAGGAAGCCGAGCTGTCCGATGCCGAACCCGAAGACAGCGATACCTCATCCGTTGTCGGCGACGACGACAGCGACGAAGACGCCGACGACAGCGACGACGACGCCGGCGGCGGCGATGGCGACGTTGCCAGCGCGGCCTCCTTGCTCAAGCTCAAAACCGAGGGCCTGCAGCGCTTCGAGACCATTCGCGGCTATTACGAAAAAATGATGGCGTCGCTGGCCGCAAACGGCTCGCAAGACGAAACCTACCTGCAGATGCAAAAGGCCATCTCCGACGAGTTGCTCAACATCCGCTTTACCGCCAAGGCCATCGAAAAACTGTGCGACTCGGTGCGCCACATGGTCGAGCAGGTGCGCACCCATGAACGCCAGATCCTGCAGCTGTGCGTGGATCGGGCCGGCATGCCGCGCACTCACTTCATCAAGGTTTTCCCGGGCCGGGAAACCGACCTCGACTGGCTCAAGGATGAAATTGCCGCAGGCAAAGGCTATGCCGAGGGCCTGATGCGCATCCACCCCGCGGTGCTCGAGGAACAGCAAAAGCTCATCGAGCTGCAAAACCGCATCGGCATTCCGCTCAAAGAGCTCAAAGACATCAACCGTCAGATGTCCACCGGCGAGGCCAAGATGCGCCGCGCCAAGCGCGAGATGACCGAGGCCAACCTGCGCCTGGTGATTTCGATTGCCAAGAAATACACCAACCGTGGGCTGCAGTTCCTCGACCTGATCCAGGAAGGCAACATCGGCCTGATGAAGGCGGTGGACAAATTCGAATACCGCCGCGGTTACAAATTCTCGACCTATGCCACCTGGTGGATCCGGCAGGCCATCACCCGCTCGATTGCCGATCAGGCACGCACCATTCGCATTCCGGTGCACATGATCGAGACCATCAACAAAATGAACCGCATCAGCCGGCAGATTCTGCAGGAAACCGGCCAGGAGCCCGATCCGGCAACACTGGCGGAAAGAATGGAGATGCCCGAGGAGAAGATCCGCAAGATCCTGAAAATCTCCAAAGAGCCGATCTCCATGGAAACACCGATCGGCGACGATGACGACTCCCATCTGGGCGACTTCATCGAAGACACCACCACGCTGGCTCCCGCCGATGCTGCGATGTACGCCAGTCTGCGCGACGCCACCAGCGAAGTGCTCGATTCGCTGACCCCGCGAGAGGCCAAAGTGCTGCGCATGCGTTTCGGGATCGAAATGAACACCGACCACACATTGGAAGAGGTCGGCAAGCAGTTCGATGTCACCCGCGAGCGCATCCGCCAGATCGAAGCCAAGGCCCTGCGCAAACTGCGTCACCCCAGCCGCTCGGAGCGCTTGCGCAGCTTCCTGGACAGCGACGCCTGAGCGCTCTAAGCTCTGTGCCCGCCCCGGCGGGCACGCACACGGGCCTTTAGCTCAATCGGTCAGAGCAGAGGACTCATAATCGATTAGTCGAGGCCCGAAGGAAGCGTTAGAATTACCACCTTCGAAGCCTTGGCTTGCGAAGGTAAAATCAGAAAAAGGGCCTATAGCTCAGTTGGTTAGAGCAGCCGACTCATAATCGGTAGGTCGCAGGTTCAAGTCCTGCTGGGCCCACCATCTACCGCCAAATTGTCCCAAAGGTACAATTTCGGTACAGTCAGAAACACTGGAACTGTACCGAGGCCCCTATGGCGACACTGGTAAAGACACCCTCCGGCACCTGGAAAGCCGTGATCCGCAAGGTCGGCTTTCCAACCGCAACCAAAACCTTCCGTACCAAACGGGATGCTGAAGACTGGTCACGTCGAACAGAAGACGAGATGGTGCGCGGCGTTTACATCCAACGCGCTCCGGCCGAGCGGATGACAGTCGCCGACGCTCTCAAGCGCTACCTGGCAGAGGTCTCGCCCACCAAGCGACCATCTTCAGCAGCTAGCGACGCCCGGCATTCCAAACCATTGATCCAGCACCTCGGCAAATACTCCCTGGCCGCCCTTACCCCCGAGATCATCGCCAAGTACCGCGATGACCGACTGGCAGGACTGGATAGAAAGGACGCCAAGGGAAGACCCGCCCCTAAACCCCGCTCACCGAACACCGTCCGCCTCGATCTGGCACTGCTGGGCCACATGTTCAGTACCGCGATCAAGGAATGGGGCATTGGCCTGCCAAGCAATCCAGTACAGAACATCCGCCGCCCCTCACCGCCCCCCGGTCGCGAACGGCGTCTTAGCCTGGACGAAGAAACACGACTGATGCGGGCAGTCGATGCCCACAGCAACCCAATGCTCGGCTGGATTGTTCGTATCGCCCTGGAAACAGGCATGCGTTCGTCGGAGATCACCACCCTTCGCCGGAGCCAGGTCGATCTGAAACGGCGCATCGTGCGCCTTCTGGAGACAAAGAACACCCTGCCCCGCACCGTTCCCTTGACCAGTACCGCCGTAGACATATTCCGGCAGGCTCTGGCCAATCCGGTTCGCCCTATTGATACCGATCTGATTTTCTTCGGAGAGCCTGGAAAAGATGGTCAGCGGCGGCCCTACAACTTCAACAAGGTCTGGTTGAACACCAAGGAAAGTGTCGGGCTGAAAGACCTACGATTCCACGACCTTCGCCATGAAGCGGTCAGCCGTTTTGTCGAAGGAGGCCTAAGCGACCAACAGGTGGCGGCAATCAGCGGCCACAAGTCCATGCAGATGCTGCGGCGCTACACCCACCTGCGAGCGGAGGACCTGGTAGATGAGCTGGATGCCATCTCGACGCGCAGAGCAGGCAAGCAACAAGACGCCAAAAAGCCAAACTGACGGGTCATCATTACAGCCAGCTAAGCGCAGAGCGCTGCGTTATGTATGTAGTATGTTGTAGTAGCGTACAACATACTACATACATGACCCTGGCCGATGCCCTCGAATTTAGCCGCTAAAATCCAGCCGTCCCAGGGATATCAGTGCCAGGTGCTACCGTCATCTGCACCGCCCGCCGGAAGATCGTCGAGTTCTGCGGTGCCACCTTGAAACAGCTGTGCGCGTAAACTCTTCGCCACCACCATGCGGTGCTGTTCAGCACGCAACTGCTGCTTCAGCAATTCATTTTCGTCCGTCATCCAGGGTGCCCAATAAACCGTACCCGTAGGTGCCGCCGATCCGCTGCCGAAATAGGCAGAAATCCAATCCTTGAGCGGCGTGACCAACCCGTGACGAGAAAGTATTTCCCGGGTGCCCGGCATCGACATGAGACCTTCAAGCAAGACCCGCAAAGCAGTTGATTTTATCTGCCCAAGCACATCCCAGGCACGAACAACTCGAATTGCAGTGACAAAACACTCCAGTTCCGAAACGACTGAGCCTGGCTTGCCGCGAAGACACTTGGTTTGAAACGCAAAAACCCTGGCCAAGATCAAGTCCTCGAAGAAAAACTGACTCAACCCACCTTCGGGCCAGTCGCCCCCAGGCATCAAACGATCAGCCATCCTGAAATCTTCGGGCGTTATGCTTCCCCACATGGCGTCCCATAATGGAACTTGCATAGGGCCAATCTGATAAACGTTCAGAGCGGCTCGAAACAATTCATCTTCTGCATTCAAAATATCGCTGCCAGGTGAAATATCTCCCCGTCGATAGCGATATATGGTTGCCTGGTCAATATCCTCAAAAGGCATCCAGTCGCACATTTCAGCAGGCGCTCTTTCCCCTGCCAAGAAGTGATACCAGGCAATCGTTTTCATACGTTCGCTTTCATGCCTGGCTGGCCTTCCACGGGTACGACTCAACTTTGTTTTCTTTTGCGTGATATTCGGCATTTCCGCGCCTGTATTCATGACCATGCCTTCCTTTTAATGGTGGTTACCGAAGCCCAGAGAACTTTGAACTTACTGGGCGTATTCACAAGGAGCCAACCGATGACCACCGAAGAACAACTGCTTGACCGTTATGGGCCGCTGCTGTCACTGACAGAACTTTCAGAGTTGCTTAAGCGTAGTCCAGATGGTCTCCGCATAGCGTTGCGAAGTCAAACCGAGTTTGCGCAGAAATGGAACGCAGCCAAACGCAAAGTAGGACGGCGCGTTTATTTCCGTGCAAGTGATGTTGCCCAGGGCAATCGCACCTACTTATCATACGCATAACAGATAAGCCGTTTACGATCATGCACTTACTAACTTTTCAATAAGTAGTGTCAGCCCAGGATATAGCGGCACTCTGGCTGCCTAAAAAATGACTTCACGAGTTCGGGGAGCTTCTGGATGCTACGCAAAGCACGGAGTGCGAGTCGCTTCATCTCCTCGGCGCTCTCGACCAACTGGCTCGAAACCTTCCGCTTCACATGAGCCCAGACTGTTTCGTCCGGGTTCAGCTGCGGCGAGTAAGGCGGCAAATAGAACAACTTGAGCTTGCCGTCCAAGCTCTCGATGTAGCTCTTGACCATCTTTGCCTTGTGAATCGGATGACCATCGACGATCAGAAAGACCGGTTTCTCGGCATTGAGCATCAAGCGCTTGAGGAACTCGACGAACACTTTCGCACCGACCGAGCCCTCATGCAGCATGAACCGAAATTCGCCCTGCGTGCCGACGGCCGAGATCATGTTCAGCGAGAAGCGCCGACCCGTCGCCTGCACCACCGGCGTCCGGCCTTGTGGCGCCCAAGTCGTGCCGGTGTGGTAGTCCGAGCGGATGCCCGACTCGTCGCCAAAGTAGATCGTTGCTCCGAGCCGCTTGGCTTCAGCGCGAATCGCGGGGTAGGTCTCCGTCTCCCAAGTGCGCACCAGGACGGGGTCTTGCTGCCACGCCTGGTAGAGCGGCTTCTGGGCGCTGAAACCCAGGATCTTCATCAGGCGGTGAACCGAGGAGACCGACAGCTCTTTCTTGAATTGGCGTTTGATCAAGTGACGAATCAGAGACAGCGTCCACAAGCCGAACTCGAACTTGAACTGCTGCGGGTTGTGGTCACGAACCGCATTGGCAATCCACGAAAGCTCCTCGGCGCTGAGTTTGCTCGGGCGTCCCGGAATCGGCTTGGCGAGCAATGCGTTCTGTCCGCCATTGGCAAAATCGGCGAGCCACCGGAAAACGCTGCGCTCATTCACGCCATACGCCGCCGCGACGCTTTGCACCGTCTGCCCGTCACGTACCGCTTTGACGGCCTGCTGCCGCATGACCTGCAAGGTGTGATGATCGAGAGCTCGGCCGTCGGAAAGTCGTTTGCATTTCATAGGCCATATTATCGCTCACATGACACTACTTATGGGAAACTCAGTAGGCACCCCCTGTTCACAGCGTCATATTTTGTGTAGCTTACTGTCTTTTTGGGGATCCCATGAAGGCAGTAAGCATCATGCCGCTGACGCAGGTGTTCGTCTCGGTTTCCGACCCGCGCAGCAAGCGCCACACACGCCACGACCTGTCCGAACTGCTCACGGTCGCGGTGTGTGCAGTGCTCTCGGGCGTGGACGACTTCGTCGACATCGAGTTGTGGGCCAAGGCCAAGATCGATTGGCTGCGAGGGTTCATGAAGCTTGAGCATGGCATCCCTTCGCACGACACGATCGGGCGCGTGTTCGGCCTGATTGAGCCTGACGAGTTCGAGGCGGCGTTTCGGCGCTGGGTCGGCATGGTCGTGCCGGTGCTGGCCGAAGACACGGTCGTTGCGATCGACGGCAAGAGCAGCCGAAGAACGGCAAGCAAGGGCAAGACCCCTGCAAGTGCCCTGCACATGGTCAGCGCGTTCGCCGCCGGGATGGGCGTGGTGTTGGGCCAGAGGGCCACGGCCGAGAAATCCAACGAGATCACCGCCATTCCCGAGTTGCTCTCGAAGCTCGCCCTGGAAGGCTGCGTGGTGACGATCGACGCGATGGGCACACAGGCGAAGATTGCGCGCACGATCCGCGAACGCGGCGCCCACTACGTGCTGTGCGTGAAGGACAACCACCCGAAGTTGCTCGACTCGATCCGCTTTGCCGGCGTCGCGGATCCACGGGGACCGCTCACGCCGGCCTCGACGCATGAAACCACGAATCTTGGCCATGGACGCACGGAGATCCGCCGCTGCGTTGCGTACGACGCCACCGATCGGCTCTACAAGGGCGAAGAGTGGAAGGACGTCGCGAGCTTCGCCTTGATCGAGCGGGTGCGCACTGTCGGCAACAAAACCAGCACCGAGCGTGCCTACTACCTGAGCAGCCTGCCCGCGGACGCCGAGCGCATCGCCAAAGCAGTTCGCAGCCACTGGGAGGTGGAGAATCGGCTTCACTGGTGTCTGGATGTGCAGTTCAACGAGGATCAGTCCCGGGTGCGCAGCGGTTACGCGGCCAACAACTTGGCTGTTGTTCGCCACATCGTGATGAACCTGCTGCGGCTGAACACGACCCGTAAGGCGAGCATCAAGTCCAAGCGCATGCTGGCTGCCACTATTGACGAATTTCGGGCCGAGTTGCTCGGAGTTATGACATGAAGGTGCGATTGCCCTGTGATGTTGCCGAACTCATCGACGAGGCATGAGGGCAATGATGTGGATGATACCGTCATTGTTCGCCGCAAAGTCCGGTCGAATTTCACCACGCTACCCAATGAGCTTATTCGGGACCCCAACCTGTCTTGGAAAGCGCTGGGAATCCTGGTGTTCGTGCTGTCACTGCCCGATAACTTCAGGCTTCGACTGTCGCATCTGTCCAAACAGAAAAAGTCGGGGCGAGACGCGACGCGAACAGGGCTCCAGGAGCTGCAACAAGCAGGCTATCTGCGAATCAAGCGAGAGCGTGGAGAACGAGGCAAGTTCAGCCACACGACCTGGCTCGTGTCAGACCAGCCCGAGTACCGGGATCATGATTCACCACGTTCGGATTTTCCAACTACGGTAAATCCAACTACGGATAATCCGCATTCGGAAAACCCGACGCTAATAAATACTAAGGGTAAAAAGAACTGATGTTAGTAAAGACTCAGATTAATAAAACGGCTTGCGCCGTGACGTGAACGCCAGGAGAAAGTGACGACCCTGCATTCGAAACACGTGATAAAGATAAACCAGGATCGCTTTACCTGCTTCGAAATGAAACACCCTTCGATATTTCGCACTCACCTGGAGTTGAAACTAAACCAACGATTGCGCGCATACGACGCACCTCAAAATCAACAGAAAATAAAGATCGCTGCAAGATCGCTGTTACCTCGCTGTCGAATCAGGGCAATCGCACCTTCATGTCATAACTCCGAGCAACTCGGCCCGAAATTCGTCAATAGTGGCAGCCAGCATGCGCTTGGACTTGATGCTCGCCTTACGGGTCGTGTTCAGCCGCAGCAGGTTCATCACGATGTGGCGAACAACAGCCAAGTTGTTGGCCGCGTAACCGCTGCGCACCCGGGACTGATCCTCGTTGAACTGCACATCCAGACACCAGTGAAGCCGATTCTCCACCTCCCAGTGGCTGCGAACTGCTTTGGCGATGCGCTCGGCGTCCGCGGGCAGGCTGCTCAGGTAGTAGGCACGCTCGGTGCTGGTTTTGTTGCCGACAGTGCGCACCCGCTCGATCAAGGCGAAGCTCGCGACGTCCTTCCACTCTTCGCCCTTGTAGAGCCGATCGGTGGCGTCGTACGCAACGCAGCGGCGGATCTCCGTGCGTCCATGGCCAAGATTCGTGGTTTCATGCGTCGAGGCCGGCGTGAGCGGTCCCCGTGGATCCGCGACGCCGGCAAAGCGGATCGAGTCGAGCAACTTCGGGTGGTTGTCCTTCACGCACAGCACGTAGTGGGCGCCGCGTTCGCGGATCGTGCGCGCAATCTTCGCCTGTGTGCCCATCGCGTCGATCGTCACCACGCAGCCTTCCAGGGCGAGCTTCGAGAGCAACTCGGGAATGGCGGTGATCTCGTTGGATTTCTCGGCCGTGGCCCTCTGGCCCAACACCACGCCCATCCCGGCGGCGAACGCGCTGACCATGTGCAGGGCACTTGCAGGGGTCTTGCCCTTGCTTGCCGTTCTTCGGCTGCTCTTGCCGTCGATCGCAACGACCGTGTCTTCGGCCAGCACCGGCACGACCATGCCGACCCAGCGCCGAAACGCCGCCTCGAACTCGTCAGGCTCAATCAGGCCGAACACGCGCCCGATCGTGTCGTGCGAAGGGATGCCATGCTCAAGCTTCATGAACCCTCGCAGCCAATCGATCTTGGCCTTGGCCCACAACTCGATGTCGACGAAGTCGTCCACGCCCGAGAGCACTGCACACACCGCGACCGTGAGCAGTTCGGACAGGTCGTGGCGTGTGTGGCGCTTGCTGCGCGGGTCGGAAACCGAGACGAACACCTGCGTCAGCGGCATGATGCTTACTGCCTTCATGGGATCCCCAAAAAGACAGTAAGCTACACAAAATATGACGCTGTGAACAGGGGGTGCCTAAGTGCATGATCGTAAACGGCTTATCTGTTATGCGTATGATAAGTAGGTGCGATTGCCCTGGCTGTCGAATCGCTATTGCAGTGCTGTTAAACGCAACTACACCGCTTTTTTATCGCTTATTTGCATGAGGCAACTGGAGTTGCGATCCAGCCGCAATGAAATAGCGATGAATTGCCTGGCGTGTATGTGAAAGATTGGATGCTGAGCACAGGGCAGGATGTGTGAAGTTAGCTAACCGTCAAGCCGGTTATCTATCTTCACCGGATCTTATTCACACCCAAGGGTGTTCAACGCTCATCCTGCTCTGCGAGGCATCGGCTGCCGCCGAAAGGGTTAAAGAGAGACAGGCAATGATGAAAGAGACGAGCCGCAAACGCCGACACCATCTTCGGGTTCCGGTACTGCCTGAAGAGAAAATCCATATCGAACAGCAGGCCAAGCAGGCCGGAATGAGCGTTGCCCGTTATTTGCGGGAGGTGGGTCAGGGCTACCAAATCAAGGGCGTCACGGATTACCAGCGGGTGCGAGAGCTTGCCCGCATCAATGGTGACCTCGGTCGTCTGGGAGGGCTGCTCAAGCTGTGGCTAACCGACGATGTGAGAACCGCAGCTTTCAGTCCGGAAACGATCCACCGCCTCCTGGCAAGGATCGAGGCCACCCAGGACCAGATGACCCTGGTAATGAGGACCATTGTTCGGCCTCAGGCTGATCAGTGATTTTAGCCGCTAAAAAAATGACACCGTGATTCAAACAAAAACGGCCGGGCCCCGGTGTCGCCCTGGTCAATTACCGAATAGCTCCGTGGCGCGGCTACTCGATGACGCTAGCCACTTTCAGCAAAGGTTATCGACCATGAGCACTCGCAAAATTTTAGCGGCTAAAACCGCGTTTCTGATCTCGCTCGCCATCGGCGGCGGCTCGCTACCGGCTCAAGCCGGGATTCCAGTCATTGACGGGGGCAACCTGACGCAAAACGTCATGACCGCCATCGAGTCGGTGGCACAAACGCTCAAGCAGATCGAGCAGTATCAAACCCAGCTCCAGCAGTACGAAAATCAGCTACAGAACACCATGGCCCCGGCCGCGTATATCTGGGACCAGGCTACCCGCACGATGGACAACCTGCGTTCGGCAATGAACACCCTGGATTACTACCAGACCCAGCTCGGCAGCCTGGATGCGTATCTCGGCAAGTTCCAGGACGTGGCCTACTACCGTGGCTCGCCGTGCTTCAACGCCACCGGCGGTTGCACAGAGGCCGAATGGGCAGCCATGAACGAGAACCGCCGCCTGGCGAGCGAAAGCCAAAAGCGCGCCAATGATGACCTGTTCCATACCCTGAAACAGCAGCAGGATGCGCTGCAATCAGACGCCCGCACACTGGAACGGCTCCAGCACAGCGCACAGGGTGCGGATGGACAAATGCAGGCCCTAGGCTATGCCAACCAGCTTGCCAGCCAGCAGGCTAACCAGCTCTTGCAGATGCGTGCCATGTTGCTTGCGCAACACCAGGTCATTGCAACACGGATGCAAGCCGAGGCCGACCTCGATGCGAAGCAACAGGCTGCCCATGCCGCTTCCACCGAATCGCGGATAGCGCCGACCAACAGTCCCAAGAACTGGCTCGAACTGGCCCGCTGACAAGGAGAGGCACCCATGAACAAATTCACTATTCCGATGCTGGCAGGCTTCCTTCTCGCCATCACTGGCTGCGACAACACCCCACCCGCCCCGACCATGCCAGAGGTGAACGATGCCAACTGCCAGATGGCAGAAATCATGAAGATCGAAGACAAGGCAACTCGGGAGACATTTGCCGGGTTGTGCTCGCGCCGGCCAGCAGGGGACGGCATTTCCCCCACAGAGCAGCCGCTTACTAACTTTTCAATAAGTAGTGTCAGCCCAGGATATAGCGGCACTCTGGCTGCCTAAAAAATGACTTCACGAGTTCGGGGAGCTTCTGGATGCTACGCAAAGCACGGAGTGCGAGTCGCTTCATCTCCTCGGCGCTCTCGACCAACTGGCTCGAAACCTTCCGCTTCACATGAGCCCAGACTGTTTCGTCCGGGTTCAGCTGCGGCGAGTAAGGCGGCAAATAGAACAACTTGAGCTTGCCGTCCAAGCTCTCGATGTAGCTCTTGACCATCTTTGCCTTGTGAATCGGATGACCATCGACGATCAGAAAGACCGGTTTCTCGGCATTGAGCATCAAGCGCTTGAGGAACTCGACGAACACTTTCGCACCGACCGAGCCCTCATGCAGCATGAACCGAAATTCGCCCTGCGTGCCGACGGCCGAGATCATGTTCAGCGAGAAGCGCCGACCCGTCGCCTGCACCACCGGCGTCCGGCCTTGTGGCGCCCAAGTCGTGCCGGTGTGGTAGTCCGAGCGGATGCCCGACTCGTCGCCAAAGTAGATCGTTGCTCCGAGCCGCTTGGCTTCAGCGCGAATCGCGGGGTAGGTCTCCGTCTCCCAAGTGCGCACCAGGACGGGGTCTTGCTGCCACGCCTGGTAGAGCGGCTTCTGGGCGCTGAAACCCAGGATCTTCATCAGGCGGTGAACCGAGGAGACCGACAGCTCTTTCTTGAATTGGCGTTTGATCAAGTGACGAATCAGAGACAGCGTCCACAAGCCGAACTCGAACTTGAACTGCTGCGGGTTGTGGTCACGAACCGCATTGGCAATCCACGAAAGCTCCTCGGCGCTGAGTTTGCTCGGGCGTCCCGGAATCGGCTTGGCGAGCAATGCGTTCTGTCCGCCATTGGCAAAATCGGCGAGCCACCGGAAAACGCTGCGCTCATTCACGCCATACGCCGCCGCGACGCTTTGCACCGTCTGCCCGTCACGTACCGCTTTGACGGCCTGCTGCCGCATGACCTGCAAGGTGTGATGATCGAGAGCTCGGCCGTCGGAAAGTCGTTTGCATTTCATAGGCCATATTATCGCTCACATGACACTACTTATGGGAAACTCAGTAACTGGCTGGAGTTGACCGAGCCGCAACATCGGGAGGGCAACTGATGAAGACCATGACTAGAGCAATCCTGAGCGGCGGGGTCCTGGTGCTGCATTCGAGCCTCGCCAGTGCAAACCTGACCAACCAAGGGATTCTCGACCAGGTAGTAACCGACTACGCCACCCGAGCAGCCAGTTGGCAGCACGTGATTATCGATGCTGCGTCGTGGCTGTTCTGGACGCTGGTGGTGATCTCGATGGTCTGGACGTTCGGAATGATGGCCTTGCGCAAAGCAGACATTGGCGAGTTCTTCGCCGAGCTGGTCCGTTTCATCATCTTCACTGGCTTCTTCTGGTGGCTGCTGGTCAACGGGCCGGCGTTTGCCAACTCGATCATCCAGTCATTGGCCAGAATCGGTGAGCAGGCGGCTGGCGTGTCCTCGGTCACGCCGTCCGGCATCGTCGATGTGGGCTTTATGATCTGGAAGCAGGCCATCAATAACCTGTCGGCCTGGTCGCCCGTCGATAGTCTGGTGGGCGCTGTATTGAGTGCCGCAATCATGCTGCTTCTGGCCCTGGTCGCCATCAACATGCTGCTGATGCTGATCGCAGCCTGGCTACTGGCCTATGCCGGCATCTTCTTCCTGGGCTTCGGCGGATCGCGCTGGACTTCGGACATGGCGATCAACTACTACAAGACCGTCCTTGGCGTTGCCGTTCAGATCATGACAATGGTGCTGCTGGTTGGCATTGGTAACGACATGCTGTCGACGTTCTACACCAGGATGAACCAAAACGTGCTCAACTTCGAAGAGCTGGGCGTCATGTTGGTGTTCTGCATGGCGTTGCTGTCACTGGTTAACCGAGTGCCACCGATGGTAGGCGGGATCATCACAGGTTCCGGCATCGGATCTGCCGGCGGCATCGGCAACTTCGGCACTGGAGCTGCGGTAGGTGCCGTTATGGGAGCGGCTGGGATGGCAGCGGGCGCAGCAAGCGTGGCAGGTTCAGCCGTCATGGATGGTGCTGCAAACCTGGCGGGTGGCGGTTCAGCCATCAAGGCAGCGTTCGATAAAGCACAAGCCTCGATGTCGAGCGGGAGCGACATGCCCAGCATGGGAGGAATGTCGAACAGTAGTGCTGGCGGCCATGGTACCAACGCCGGCGGTGACGGCAATGCCGGCAGCAGCCCGTTCGCCCAAGCCGCCGGGTTTGGTGGCAATTCGGAGAGCGGCGCAAAGCGGGCCGTTAGCCTGGCGGCCGGCACGGCAGGCAACTTGGCCAAGGGCATCGGCGCTGCGGCCGCTGAGAAGATCAAAGACCGCGTTGCGGATACAGCAGGCGGTCGCCTGGCGTCATCACTTCGTTCGAGCAGCCCATCGTTCGAAGGTAACAGCCTGGCTGGCACAGCCGGGCATAACGGTCACAACAAGAGTGAGTCCTAACCCACCATCCAACAACATCGCCCCGGCATAATCCTGATCACCATGATCGCCACACTGAATTGGCATGTGTGTAATGGACGCATGCTGGGGCGTGCCATATACTTCCTGAAACCATCATGGCCCCGATTCCAGCATGAGTCTCAGGAATGTCCAACGAACAGCTTGACGACCTTACCCAGCCGCAGCGCGACCGCCTTGCCTTTGTGGAGCTGCGGGTGCGCTTCATCGGGGATATCCGCCGCCAGGATTTGGTATCGCGCTTCGGCATCCAGTCAGCCGCTGCCACGCGGGATCTGGCGGTTTACAAGGAACTGGCGCCAGGCAATATCGACTACGACACCAAAGCCAAGTACTACGTACTCGGCGAGCACTTTAAACCCGTTTTTGACTTCCAGCCCGAGCGGGTTCTGGCCTGGTTGACCCAGGGGTTTGGCGATGGCGAACCATCCCGGCTGAGAGCCTGGGTGGCCAGTGAGATTCCATCCAGACTCACGCATCCAGATCTGGACGTACTGGCCGCCGTCACCCGGGCCATTCACCAGGAGCGGCCGCTGGCCATCGAATATCACTCCATTTCCAGCGGCCGCACCCAGCGCGAAATCGTGCCCTTTGCCCTGATCGACAACGGGCTGCGCTGGCACGTCCGCGCCTTTGATCGCAAAACCCAGGAATTCAGGGATTTCGTGATTACACGGATAAAGCGTCCCGCCGCCCCACGGGATGCCAGCGTGCAAACCCACGAGCGCAGCGACCAGGATATCCAGTGGACCCGCATCGTGGAGCTGGAACTGGTTCCGCATCCAGCACAGCCGCGCCCTGAGATCACCAAAATGGATTACGGCATGGAGGACGGCAGCCTACGCATGAAATTGCGGGCTGCCACGGCGGGCTACATTCTGCGCAAATGGAGCGTCGATTGTTCCCCGGATCACAGCCTGCGGGGGCCCGAGTATCGCCTGTGGTTGAAAGACCACCTGGCCATTTATGGCGTCAAGAGCGCTTCGCTCGCACCCGGCTACTGCTCGTCAGAGCAGCAGCAAGCGGCCGAACTGGACTGAGGCCGCCATGCTGGAGCAGCTCGAACAACGAATTAACGAAGTAGGCGCCTTGCAAACCAAGCTGATCCTGCTGATTGGCAGCCCCGGTAGCGGCAAGAGTGCCTTGATCGGTGCATTAGCAAAGCAGCACGGCATCCGTGTGATGAACGTCGGCGCCGCCTTGGGCCGCCAGTTGGCCGCGATGTCTCAGCGGCAGCGGGCACTCCAGGCAAATGTGGTTCTGCGGGATCTGGCTGATGAACATGCCGAGGGTGACCTGCTGTTGCTCGACAATCTCGAGCTGCTGTTCGACCGCTCGCTCAAGCTGGACCCGCTGGACCTGCTCAAGCGCCACGCCCATGGCCGCCGCGTAGTCGCGGTGTGGCCTGGTGAGCTGCGCGAAGGCCGGCTTGTCTATGCCGAGATGGGGCATCCGGAATATCAGGACTACGGCCTGGATGGCCTGGTTCCATTTGAAATTGAATCGTTGGGGTAAAGGGGAAGCACATGCGCTACGGGGATCTTATTCAGTTCGAGCCGATTGAGTCGGTCATTCAGCTGCTCGACGCCAATCGGCCGACCGAGGCCAAGAAGCTCGTGGCCACCTATGTCATTTCCGATGACATGGCCGAGCGCATTGCCAAGCAGATGATCCCGCAGCTCTCCTTCGATGAGTCGGTTGACCATAAGGGCGTACTGGTGGTGGGCAACTACGGCACCGGTAAATCGCACTTGATGTCGGTGCTGTCGCTGATCGCCGAAGACGCCGCCTATGTGCCGATGGTTCAGCACCCCAAAGTCGCCGAGGCGGCCGGCAGCATCGCTGGCAAGTTCAAGGTGCACCGCATCGAGATCTCCAGCCAGATGTCCCTGCGCGACATCATCACCCAGGAGCTGGAGATCTTCCTGGAGAAGCAGGGCGTCAGCTACGCTTTCCCGCCGGCCGACAAAGTCGTCAATAACAAAGCGGCGTTCGAGGAAATGATGGCCGCCTTTGACGAAGTACACCCTGGCAAGGGCGTGCTGCTGGTGGTCGACGAGTTCCTTGAGTTCCTGCGCTCGCGCAAGGGCCACGACCTGGTGCTGGACCTGTCCTTCCTGCGCGAGATCGGTGAAGTCACCAAGCACCTGCGCTTCCGCTTTGTGGCCGGCGTACAGGAAGCTATTTTCGACAGCAGCCGCTTCCAGCATGTTGCCGACAGCCTGCGCCGCGTAAACGAGCGTTTCGCCCAGGTGTTGCTGGCCCGTCAGGATGTCAGCTTCGTGGTCGCCGAGCGTTTGCTGAAAAAATCCGCTGACCAGCAGCACAAGATCCGCACCTACCTCACACCCTTCGCCAAGTTCTACCACAACATGAACGAGCGGATGGATGAATACGTGCGGCTGTTTCCGGTGCACCCGGACTACATCGGCACCTTCGAGCGCCTGATCTTTACCGAAAAACGCGGCGCATTGGTCACCCTGCGCGACCAGATCCAGGCCATCCTGGACGATGAAGTACCCACCGACCGCCCAGGCCTGATCGGCTTCGACAAGTTCTGGGAAACAGTCACATCCAACTCAGTATTGCGGTCTGACCCAAACATCGGCCCGGTACTTAAGGTAGCGGAGGTACTGGAAGAGCGGGTTCAAAAGGCATTTACTCGCCCCGCATACAAAGCGATGGCCCTTCGCGTCATCAAAGGCCTGTCGGTCCATCGTCTGACCACCGGCGGCGATATCTACGTGCCTGTGGGGCCAACTGCCGAGGAACTGCGCGATGCTCTATGTCTATACCAGCCGGGCATCGAAGATCTGGGCGGCGAGCCGTCCGATGACCTGCTGACCGCCGTGCAAACCACCCTGCGCGAGATCGTCAAGACGGTGAACGGCCAGTTCATCTCCAAGGCGCCCGATACCGAGCAGTACTACCTCGACCTCAAGAAAGACGTCGACTACGACGCCCAGATCGAGAAACGCGCTGAGGCACTGTCCGACGACGCCCTGGATCGCGCCTACTACAGCGCCCTGATGCAGTTGATGGAGCGCACCGAGGAAGACACCTACGTCACCGGCTACCGGATTTGGCAACACCAGGTGGAGTGGCAGGAGCGGCGTGTAGAACGCAACGGCTACCTGTTCCTTGGTGCCCCCAACGACCGGCCGACCGCCCAGCCGGAACGTGATTTCTACATCTACTTCATCCAGCCGTTCGAGCCCCCGCGCTTTCGCGACGACAGCCGCCCGGATGAGGTGTTCTTCCGCCTGAAAGGCCTGGACGATGCCATCAAGCGCTATTTGGCCTGCTATGCCGCTGCCCAGGAGCTGGCATCCTCGGCCAGCGGTGGCGCCAAGTCAGTGTATCTGGACAAGGCGAAAGAAGCCCTGCGAGACATGAGCAAATGGCTGCAGGACAAACAGCTGACAGCCTTCGAAGTCACCTACCAGGGCAAGACCAAAACCTTGCAGGAGTGGGCCAAGGGTGTCTCCATGCGTGACAAGCTTCGCCTGGGGCCGGATGAGCGTGCCAACTTCCGTGACATCGTCAATGTGACCTCAGGTCTGGCCCTCGGCACCCACTTCGCGGATCTGGCGCCGGAGTACCCGACCTTCTCGGTGCTGGTCACCGAATCGAACCGCAAGCAGCTCATCACCAACGCACTGAAGGCGCTGGCCGGTGGCACGCGCACCAAGGACGCCATCGCCATCCTGGACGCGCTGGAGATGCTCGACGGCGACCGCATTGAGCCCACGCGATCCAAGTACGGACAGGAAGTGCTCAACCGACTACAGGCGAAGGGCCACGGCCAGGTGCTCAACCGCAGCGAGCTCATCAGCGGTGCGACCGACGTCGAGTACTTCGCGCCCGCGCGCTTCCGCCTGGAGCCCGACCTGCTGGTGGCGGTGCTGGGCAGCCTGATCTACTCGGGCGACATCGTTCTGGCCATCACCGGCGACAAGATCGACTCCGGCAAGCTCTCCCTGCTGGTCGAACGTGCGTTGGACGAGCTGAAAACGTTCAAGCACGTCGAGGCGCCCAAGGAGATCAATGTCGCCGTCCTGCGCTCACTGTTCGAGCTGCTGGGCCTGCCATCTGGATTCGCCCAGATGGCGACCCAGGGCAAGGAGGAGCCGGTCAAGGAACTGCTGGATGCCGTGGCCAAGCAGGTGCAGCGCGTGCTCAGGGTCGGCACCGATCTGCAGGACCGCCTCAGTTTCTGGGGACAGTCCCTGTTGCGCGAGGAAGAGTTGCGCGACTGGCGCGCGCGGCTGGAAGCGCTCAAGAGCTTCCTGGATGGGCTGTCGCCCTACAACACCGTCGGCAAGCTCAAGAATCTGCGCATCACCCAGGCCGACATCGATGCCCAGAAGAAGAATCTTGATGTGCTGTCCTCGGTGGAGAAGCTGCGCGATCTGGTGGCCGAGCTGGGCACGACGGCGGCCTTTCTGTCGCAGGCCGAGATGGTGCTCGCCACCGACCATGCCTGGGTGCAGCAGGCCCAGACAGCCCGCAAGGAGATTCTCGACAAACTCATCGCGGACAAGAGCGCCACGCATGCCGCCGAGTACCGCCAGCGCCTGGCCGCCCTGAAGAAGGACTACATCACCGCCTACGTGGCCCAGCACAGCAAAGCCCGGCTCGGTGTGGCGGAGGACAAGACCAAGTCCGCCCTGCGCCGCGACTCGCGCATCACCACGCTGCGCGCCCTGGCGGGCATCTCGCTGATGCCTACCGGGCAGCTCACCAGCTTCGAAGACAAGCTCGACAAGCTCAAAAGCTGCGCCTCGCTGGTCGAAGCTGAGCTGGCCACCAGCCCGGTATGCCCGCACTGCGGTTTCCGGCCGGCCAACGAGCAAGCCGACCTGCTGCCAGCCGCCAACGTGCTCAAGACGCTGGATGACGAGCTCGATCGCCTGCTCGATGGGTGGCAGCAGACCCTGCTGGACAACCTCGACGACCCGATCATCCAGGCCAACTTCGAGCTGCTGAAGGCCAGCCAGCGCGAGCTGATTACCGCCTTCCTGGCGTCCAAAACACTGCCCGACCCGGTCACGCCGGAATTTGTGGCCACCATCCAGGAGGCACTGTCCGGCCTGGAGAAGATCCTGGTCACTGGCGACGACATTAAACAGGCGCTGCTCGCCGGCGGCTCTCCGGCCACACCTGACGATCTGCGCCGCCGCTTCGAGTCATTTATGACCGAGCGCTGCAAGGGCAAGGATGCGAGCAAGCTGAGATTCGTAGTCGAGTGATAGTGCGAAGGTGACGTAGAAAATGACCACACCATTGCTTACGGAAGAAATAGCGATTAAGGCAATCCGGGACTTCTTCCGCGGAAAGCCTTTCGTGTTCTTCGGGACAGGAATGTCATGTGCAATGGACATGGGTTTCGGCATGCCTGCGCTTCGGGATGAACTTGTGCGGAGAATGCAGGAACGAGTCCTCACCGCCGCCCAGGCATCTGAATGGCAAGGCGTAGCAGACGCGCTTCAACAAGGAGCTGATCTTGAGAGTTCCCTGAACGCAGTCAACGATCATGGTCTGTTGAGAATAGTGACGGAAATCACCGGCGCATTCGTCGCCGGTCTGGATAGGCAATACGCATATTCGATCGCACAGGGTACGACAGAGTGGCCGCCAAGCCGACTTCTTTCCCGCTTGATTGAAACGCTTCCAGAAAGCGATGGCGTCTTGCATGTACTTACGCCCAACTATGATTTGCTGTTCGAATATGCCTGCGATTTCTCGGGAATACCCTACACCAACGGGTTGTTCGGCGGCATCGAACGTAAGGAAGACTGGACGGCCGTGGATCGCGCATTGCGTGAACCGTGCAGGATTTGCCAAGGCCGAAGGATAAGAACGGTCTGGCGCCACAGGAAGCACGCTCGCTTATACAAGGTGCATGGGTCACTGAACTATTTTCTCCACCGGAACGCCGTTATTGAAAACAACGCATGGATGTGGAGTCCGCCAGAGTTCGCTGAGCGCGTCATGATCACTCCGGGCCTGTCGAAGTATCAGGCGCTTCAACGTTACAGGCGTGAACTACTGCAATACGCGGACAGTGCAGTGGAGAGTGCGACGCACTTCCTCTTTCTCGGGTATGGCTTCAATGACAGCCACCTAGAAGAGTATGTCAAGCGCAAGCTCGTCACGCAGTCGAGTCCAGGCCTGATCGTCACAAGAGACTGCAATCCGAGAATCGAGTCGTTGCTCGGCCAGTCAGAAAATCTTTGGTTGGTCTGCAAACTGGACGACGAAGACGGAACGAGAATCTTTAATAAGCGCTACTCCGGCTGGCTGGAGTTAAAGGGCCAGAACCTATGGGACGTGCGTGACTTCACAGTCAGAATATTCGGGAGCTGATCATGCCTATTTTTACGTTTGACACATCTTATTCACTGGGGAAGGTTCGCCTGGTCGATACGCGCAAGGTCAATATCCAGGTCAATAGCGATGAGGATTTGCGGAAGGCACGAGTCGGGCAGCTTGTCGCACTGTCGTTGCCTGGCGCCGTCGAAGAGTGGCTGATCGGCATCATCGAGAAGGTGGTGAAGACACCCGTTCTCGAAGACATTTCCGTTCAGCATGATGACGATTCTGCTGATGCAGCGGAACTGAATTTATTGCGCGAGAGCGTTCACAACACGGTTCAACTCACCCTGGTTGGTACCGTCGGTTTGACAAACGAGAATAAACCAAAGTTTTCGCGATCCTTGGTCCAAGTGCCGGAGATAGACGCAGGGTGTTTCATACTGCGTGATGCGCAGTTGCAGACATTCATGAACTTGCTCTCTAAGGAAGGCAAGACCGAACATTCCCTGGAGGTTGGCCGTTACACCATTGATGAGTCGGCGAAGGCTTATCTGGATGGGAACAAGCTATTTCAACGACATGCGGCCCTGCTCGGCAGCACCGGCTCTGGCAAGTCCTGGACTGTTGCTGCCATTCTCGAACAGGCTTCAAAACTCCCCTCATCGAATCTGATCGTTTTCGACTTGCACGGCGAATACCGAGAGCTGAGCTATGCCCGGCATCTCCGCGTTCCTGGACCGGAAGATCTTGGGAAGTCGGACCCGGCTCTGCTTTTCCTACCTTACTGGCTCCTCAACACGGAGGAGCTGCAAGCCATGTTCATCGATCGGAGTGAGTTCAGTGCTCACAACCAAGTGATGGCTTTTCAGGATACGGTTGTTGCGAAGAAGAAAGAGACGCTTGAGAAGCACAAGAAAACAGAGGTTCTAAATGCGTTTACTCTCGATAGTCCTATTCCGTTCGATATCAATAGTGTGATCGCCGAGCTACAGCGGCTCAACGAAGAAATGGTGCCTGGTGCAAACAATAAAGAGAGGCAAGGCCCATTCCATGGGCAATTCAGCCGTTTACTGCTGCGTCTGAACAGCAAGGTCAGCGACAAGCGCTATGGCTTCCTGTTCCAGGCACCGACATCTGAACATGGCTATGACGCCATGGCCGCTTTGGTCAAGCGGCTCATGGACTACTCGGAAGACAAGTCTCAGATCAAGGTCATCGATTTTTCCGATGTGCCCGCCGACATTCTTCCCGTAATCGTTGGCTTGGTTGCCAGAATCATCTATCAAGTCCAGTTCTGGATGGACCGCAACAAGCGTCGTCCATTGGCTCTGGTCTGTGATGAGGCACACCTCTACCTGCCCAAGAAGGACGGGAAGAACCCCGTCGAGCAGCGCGCTATCGAGAATTTCGAGAAGATCGCCAAGGAAGGACGCAAGTACGGTGTTGCGCTCCTTGTGGTCAGCCAGCGGCCTGCCGATGTCAGCACGACGATACTGAGTCAGTGCAACAACGTCATCGCCTTGCGCCTGACCAACGGGGATGACCAGAACACGGTCAGACGCTTGATGCCGGAAAGCCTGGAAGGGCTGATGGATACGCTTCCCATCCTGGATATAGGGGAGGCTTTGGTCGTGGGTGACGCCGTACTGCTGCCCAGCCGAATCAAGATTCATGCGCCCCAAGAACGGCCACTCAGCGCCACCATTGAATTCTGGGATGAATGGAGTGAGGCGCCAGGGACGCCTGACTTTGCGAAGGCGGTGGAGAACATGCGCAGACAGAATAGGGCCTGATGATGGACGAGCAGCTTAACCTTGGGAAAAACGCAAAAGACGCCGAGCCGGTCGAATGCCTTGGGCAAAAATTCCCGAGCGACCAAGCGCGGCGCGAGCACTTCTTGAAACTGCTGGCTGAGAAGCTGAAAGATCCGGCATTCCGCAAGCAGGATGGTTTTCCGCAAGGATCGGACGAGGCCATTCTGGCCATGTCCGATCCGCCGTACTACACCGCGTGCCCGAACCCCTGGCTCGCGGACTTCGTGAAGCACTACGGCAAGCCCTATGACCCGAAGGAACCGTATCGGCGCGAGCCGCTGGCCATCGACGTGTCCGTAGGCAAGACTGACGCTATTTATCGGGCGCACGCTTACCACACCAAAGTGCCGCATCTGGCCATCGTGCCGTCGATCCTGCACTACACCAAGCCGGGTGACGTGGTGCTGGATGGGTTCGCCGGTTCGGGTATGACGGGCGTGGCCGCACAGTGGTGCGGTACAGCGCCTGCCAGCTACCGGCATGAGATCGAGATGGCCTGGAAGAAACAGGGTCGTCCGGCACCGCGATGGGGGGTACGACGCGTCGTGCTCAACGATCTGTCGCCTGCGGCGACCTTCATCGCAGCCAACTACAACACCCCGTTCGATGTCGATGCCTTTGCCAAGGCGGGCAAGCAGCTTCTCAAGCAGGTCGAGCAGGAAATCGGCTGGATGTATGAGACGCTGCACAGCGATGGCAAGACCATAGCGCGTATTGACTACACGGTATGGAGTGAGGTGCTGAGCTGTCCAGCCTGTGCGGGTGAAATTGTGTTCACCGACGCCGCCCTGGATGAAGAAACAAAGGCGGTCGCTGATGTGCTGACGTGTCCCCATTGTGGCGCGCAAGGCAAGAAGGAGCAGATGGACCTGCGCTTTGAGACATTTATTGACCCAGCGACAGGGCAGACGGAGAAGCGACCGAAGCGTGTGCCCGCGCTCATCTCGTACAAGCTGGGAAAGACGGCTTATACCAAGAAGCCGGACGAGGCTGACCTGGAGCGAATCGCAAAGATTGCCTCGCTTCCGATTCCCGAAAACCTGCCGATCGATCGCTTCCCGGATTGTCAGATGACACGGGTTGGCCGCATGAAAACGACGAACTCTGCGGCCATCCACTTCATGTTCTTGCCACGTGCGGCGCAAGCAATGGCACTGCTTTGGGGCAAAGCCAATTCGAGTGCCGACCCTCGAACTCGAAGCATGTTGCTCTTTATGGTGGAGCAGGCTGTTTGGGGCATGTCTATCCTTGCACGGTACACGCCTACTCATTTCTCGCAAGTAAATCAGTATCTGAGTGGCGTGTACTACGTGGCATCACAGCACTCCGAGTGCAGTCCGTGGTACATCCTTGCTGGGAAGCTCGATCGATTGGCTAAGGCGTTCCGCAACTATCAGGCGCATCCTGCGAAAGCAGTGATAAACACTGGAACAGCCGCACGTTTGGCTTTGTCGGATAACTCCGTCGATTACATCTTCACGGATCCGCCTTTCGGCGAAAACATCTACTACTCCGACCTGAATTTTCTTGTCGAGTCTTGGCACGGCGTCAAGACGGACCCAGACCCGGAAGCCATCGTCGACCGTGTTCGCCAGAAGGGCATTCCGGAATATCAGCACCTGATGTACAGCTGTTTCGCTGAGTACTACCGGGTACTCAAGCCTGGGCGCTGGATGACTGTGGTGTTCTCCAACAGCAAGGCAGCGGTCTGGAACACGATTCAGGTGGCCTTGCAGCAGACTGGGTTCGTAGTCGCCGAGGTCACCGCGTTGGATAAGAAGCAAGGCAGCTTCCAGCAGGTGATGTCGCCGAACACTGTGAAGCAGGATCTGGTGATCTCTGTCTACAAGCCGAACGGTGGGCTGGAAGATCGCTTCAATAAACAAGGAGCGACGGTGGATTCGGCCTGGGACTTTGTGCAGACCCACTTGCGCAACCTTTCAGTGGTCAAGGCTAGAAACGGCGAGCTGGAATTCATCGTCGAGCGCGACCCACGCCGCATCTTCGACCGAATGGTGGCCTGGTTTGTTCGCCATGATGCGCCGGTGCCGCTGTCGAATGATGAATTTCTCTCCGGCTTGCGCAGTCGCTACCCAGAGCGCGACGGCATGGTCTTCCTTCCCGATCAAGTTGCTGAATACGACAAAAAGCGCGCCCAGGTGGCCCAGGCGCCGCAAATGGAATTGTTCGTCTCCGACGAGCGGAGCGCCATCGACTGGCTGACTGACTTCCTCAAGCGCCGCCCTTCGACTTATCAGGAAGTTCACCCAGAGTTCACCACTCAGTTGGGCGCCGGCTGGAAGAAACACGAAGCCAAGCCGGAGCTGATGGCACTGCTGGAAAATAATTTCCTGAAGTACGAAGGTACTGGCGATGTACCGAGCCAGATCCACAGCTACCTCTCCACCAACCATAAGGACCTGCGTGGGTTGGAGAAGAACGATCCGCGCCTGATCGCCAAAGCCAAAGACCGCTGGTACGTGCCCGATCCGAACAAGGCACAGGATCTGGAGAAGAAACGCGAAAAGGCACTGCTTAAGGAGTTCCAGGTATACCAGGCCTTCACCGGCCGACGCCTTAAGGAGTTTCGTCTGGAAGTGCTGCGCGCCGGCTTCAAGGAAGCCTGGGGCAAGAAGGACTACCAGACCATCATCGCCGTGGCCAAGAAGATCCCCGATGAGGCACTGCAGGAAGACGAAAAGCTGCTGCTCTGGTATGACCAGGCACTGACTCGAACCGAGGACGGCTTGTGATTCTAGCGGTGTGCCGTAATCCACTGATCAGCACCACCCGGCATGTCTGGGTGGTGCTCGGTCGCGCCTGGGATCAAGTCGGGACCAAGTTGGGACCAAGTCGGGCTGATACCACCGGGGTAGTCGCCGGGGAAGTTACCGGGGAAGTTCGCCGATGCTGCGAAGCGAAGCTGGGCGCGGTTAAGCACCATGAAACCAGACCAGTGACAAGCCTGCCGATTGGGGGCAGCCAATGACACGGCGACCAAACGATTACACCATTGGCGATTGGTGCTGGTTCGTCCGGCAGGCGACGCCGTGCCGCGTCGTTGAACGCCAGGACGTGTGGGGCGAGGTGGCCTATCGCGTATGGCTACCGGCCAAGAATACGGTGGTGCGTGCCCGTGCGCAGGATCTCGACGATCTGGCAGCGGTGCGCCCGGCGGTTGAGCAGATCCTGCATACGGCGGCATCCGCAAAGTTGCTGGATGCGCTGGAAGACAACCTGCTGCTAGCCCCCATCCAGTCCAGCGTGGTGCCGCTACCCCATCAGCTGTATGCGCTGAATCGGGCCATGAGCCGCGACCGCATTCGCTACCTGCTGGCGGACGAAGTGGGCCTGGGCAAGACCATTGAGGCCGGCCTGATCCTGCGCGAGCTGAAGCTGCGCGGCATGGTGCGGCGGGTGCTGGTGGTGGCCCCCAAAGGCCTGATTCGTCAATGGCAGGCGGAGATGCGTTTGCATTTTGGCGAGCACCTGCGCTTTATCGAAGCCACCGAGCTGGCTGCCTTTCGCGCCTGGCGCGCCGAGGGCACCCAGAATGACGACAACCTCTGGGCCATGCACGACCAGGTGATTGTGTCACTGGACTCGGTCAAGCCCATTGAAGGCCGTCGGGGCTGGAGCCTGGAACAACTCAACAGCTACAACCGCGAGCGTTTCGAAGACCTGGTTTCCGCCGGCTGGGATCTGGTGATCATTGATGAGTCCCACCGCATGGGTGGCAGTACCGACCAGGTCGCCCGCTACAAGCTGGGCGCCGCTCTGGCCGAAGCGGCGCCCTACCTGTTGCTGCTGTCCGCTACGCCACATCAGGGCAAGACCGATCAGTTTTTGCGCCTGATGCAGTTGCTAGACCGCGAAGCCTTTGTTGATGAAGGCAGCATTCATCGTGACCGGGTGCAGCCTTTTGTTATCCGCACCGAAAAGCGGTCCGCCATCAATGCCGATGGCCAGCCCTTGTTCAAGCCGCGTTCCACGCGGTTGCAGGCGGTTGCCTGGCAGGCACGGCACACGGCGCAGAAGCAGCTGTATGACGCAGTCACCGACTATGTGCGCCACGGCTACAACCAGGCCATGGCCGCCAAGCAACGCCACATCGGTTTTCTGATGATCCTGATGCAGCGGCTGGTGACCTCCAGCACCGCAGCCATCCGTGCCACGCTGGAGAGACGACAGGCCTTGCTGGATGCGCCACAGCCACAGGCCAACCTGTTCGATAACGTGGACCTGGACGAATGGGCAGAGCTTGACGGGCAGTCACAACTCGACGTGGCGCTGCAGGCCAGCAACTGGGAGCAGGAAAAGGCCGAAGTCGAGATGCTGCTTGATCTGGCCCGGGAAACCGAGCGGCAAGGCACCGATGCCAAGGCCGAAGCGCTGCTGGAGCTGATCTACAAGCTGCAACAGGAAGAGAACGACCCCGAGCTGAAGGTGCTGGTGTTCACCGAGTTTGTGCCCACCCAGGCCATGCTGGCCGAGTTTCTGGAAAGCCGCGGGTTTTCCATTGCCCTGCTTAACGGCGGCATGGATCTGGAGGCGCGCACCCGCGCCCAGCAGGCATTTTCCCGCGATGTACGTGTGCTGATCTCCACCGACGCCGGCGGTGAGGGCCTGAACCTGCAGTTCTGCCATGTGATCGTGAACTTCGATATGCCCTGGAACCCGATGCGCCTGGAGCAGCGAATCGGCCGCGTTGACCGCATTGGCCAGGCCCATGTGGTGCGCGCCATCAACTTCGTGCTGGAAGACACGGTGGAGCACCGGGTGCGCGAAGTGCTGGAGCAGAAGCTGGAGATCATTGCCCAGGAGTTCGGCGTCGACAAAGCCGCCGACGTGATGGACTCCGTGGAAGTCGAGCCGCTGTTTGATGAGCTGTTTGTGTATGGCTTGCAAGACCCAGAATCCATCGACAAGGAGTGCGATGCGGTCATCAATCAGGTACGCGAGAAAGTGGCCGCGAGCCGTGCCGATACGGATCTGCTGACCGACGATCACCCGCTGGAAGCGGTTGAGTCCCAGAAATGGCGGGACCACCCGGCGCAATACTGGCTGGAGCGTGCGGTAACAACCGGCCTGCCCACCCGTGGCGGCGCAGCGGAGCAGTCAGACCATGCCTGGCGTTTAACCTGGGCGGATGGCAGTGAATCTTTCCCTGTCTGCTTCGATGCGCGAACCGCTGAGCAGAACCCTGAGATGGAATGGATCACGCTGGAAGATCCCCGAGCCCGTGCGCTGATCGGCGATCTGCCGCGCTGCGTGGCCGGACAGCCGCTGCCGGTCGTACAGGTAACCGGACTGCCTGACACCGTGCAGGGCACCTGGTCACTGTGGAGCGTGAGCCTGGCTGCTTCCAACAGTTCTGCCAACTTCACCCGGCGTCGCTTCCTGCCGGTCTTTGTTACTGATGATGGGCGCAGCTTTGTCCCCACGGCCAAGCGGATCTGGGATCTGTTGCTGACCGAAGAGGTGCGCCTGACAGCAGACCCAGACAGTGAGCATGCAGCCGCACTCTTTGAGCAATCGCTGACGGCAGCCAAAGGTCAGGGTGAGCGGCTGTTCTCCGAGCTGCTGGAAGAGCACCGAACCTGGCTTGCCGAGGAACGTGAGCGCGCCCGCTATGCCTTTGAGTCGCGCTTTCAGGCCATTGGCCGAATCGGTCTGCCTGCCGTCCGCGAACACCGGCGTAAGCGCCTTGAAGCCCAGCATCAGGCCCGTATGGCGGATCTGGCGGAAGCAGAAGCCTGCACGCCAGAGCTGAATGCCGTGCTGATACTGCGCATTGGCTCGGCGGGAGGTGCCGCAGCATGACGTATTTATCCAAAGATAATGTCGCGCATCGCAGCACACTGCTGGCTGATCGGATTCTGAAGGAATTCCCATCCGACCTGGCCCGGCTGTGGATTGTGGCGGACCCGGACAACGTGCTGCTGGACGAGCAGGTGCTGGCCGGACTGCGTGAACGCGGCTTCGAGGTGCTGTCGTTTGAGGATAGCATCGCCTTTCGGGCCGAGTATGAAGAGCGCTACCGTGCCGCCTGGGAGGCTGAGGAGGCCAATGCACCCAGCGCCCTGGTCATTCAGGTGCGCGATTCCAGCACTGCGGAGTTGCCCTGGGATTACTTACGCCAGGCGCGCAAGGTCAGCCTGTCGCTCGCAGAGCTATTCCCAAAGCTGAGCTACACGGTACTCAGGCAGCTGGGTAGTGAGATCCTGCCGTTGCTGTTCGAGGTGCAGGCGCGCCACGCGACGCAGGCGATGGGCGAAGCCGCCACCAAAGAATTTGTGCTGACGCACATCTACCGGGTAAGCCCCCACTTGATTACCCGACCAGAGGATTTGTGGCGTGAGCTGCTGCGGCTGCACTACCGTGAGACGCTGCTCCCTCAGACCCTGGCCGAGCATATTCAACAGGTATTGGCTGACCGGCCGGTGTTCGCCAACAGCCCGATTGCCGAGCTGTTCTCCAACAGAAGTTTTGCGCTGCGTGTGGTGCAGGACGCCTGGTACCGCTACCTGAACAAACTGGGACTGATCGGCAGACGCACGGCGGAGCCGGTAGCGCCGGACTACATACCGCAGCTCGACATTCCCTTCGAGCATCACGACATCCGCGTAATCATTGATTCGATGTTCCTGGACGGCACGCTACACCCGCTTGCCATTCAGGGCGTGCCGGTCAGCTTGCCGGAATGGGCAAAAGCCGGCGTAGTGCAGGACCCTGCGGCGATGCGCAACCTGGTGCTGGAGGGTATCAAGAGCCTCAGTGAAGAGCTGCCTGGCGCTACATCGTCTCACAGGGATTGGACCCACTTTGCCCGGCGCCTAGGCGAAGTGATCTCGCGTTTCCACAGTCTGGATGCTGCGCGCGCAGAAGGCCTGAAGGCGGACATGAAGGATCTGGTGGCACGCGCCGACAGTGAGCTGCAAACCTGGGTTCAGGCGCACTACGCTGACTTACCTTCCCTGCCCGCTGCCAAGGGGCCGGTAATGGTGCATCAAGTACCGCGCTACCTGGCAATGCGCCGAGCTAACGGTGAGGAAAAAATTGCGCTGGTCGTCTTCGACGGGTTGGCTGTCGATCAGTGGACACAGATTCGCGAAAACCTCATCGAGCACGCGCCACGTCTGATGTTTGATGAAAATGCCTGCTTTGCCTGGCTGCCCACCCTGACGTCCATTTCCAGGCAGGCGTTGTTCTCCGGCCTGCGCCCACGGGAGTTCGCCGAGCATATCGAAACAACCTCAAAAGAACCTCAGCATTGGACCCGGTTCTGGCAGGACCAGGGATTACGTGCCAACGAGATCCTCTATCGAAAGGCGATCAAGCGCACTGATGAGCTGCCGGAGTTGCAGGAGCTGCTCTCGAATCCTGCTCTGAAAGTCGCCGGCCTGGTGGTGGATACCGTGGATGAAATCATCCACGGCGCCGTGCTCGGCAAACGCGGTGTGGCTGCACAGATCAACAGCTGGTGTGAGTCGGGGTTTGTTGATCGGCTGTTTGCGATGCTGCTCGACGAGGGCTTCCACATCTACCTGACGGCCGACCACGGCAATGCAGAAGCTGTGGGTATTGGCCGCCCAAACCAGGGGGTTGCCTCGGAGCTGCGTGGCGAACGGGTGCGCACCTATCGCAGTGAAACCATGATTGCCGAGACAGCAACTGCAATACCGGACAGCTTCCGTCTCGATATCGCAGGCCTGCCGGCCAACTTTATGCCGCTTTTTGCAGGAGAGCGCGGAGCCTTTGTTCCGAAGGGTGACCAGGTAGTGGTCCACGGTGGCATGTCCCTGGAAGAACTTATCGTGCCCTTTGTGAAAGTGAGTTACGTCAATTGAAAACGACCAATCCGCCTGCCCCAAAAATCGGCTTCGACCGCTACATAGCGCTGGAGTGGGCATCCGCTGCATTACGTGTGCGTGCCGGCCTGGCTGAACCCGATGACATGAATGCCCTGCTGGATGAGGCAGGCCTCGGCGTGGCGGCACGCAAGAAGACGCGCACCGTACTGAATCGCCTATGGCTCGAACCGCGACCTGAACTGGCTAGCTTCGCCGAACGCGGTATCGCCATTTACAAAGCCAACCCTGGCGTCCCAACCGCTGCCCTGACCTGGGGAATGGCAATCGCCAGTTACCCATTCTTCGGCAAGGTCGCTGAACTGGTGGGCCGCTTGTCCGCACTCCAGGGAGACTGCGCCTCGACAGAAGTCCATCGCCGCATGAGCGAAGTCTATGGTGAGCGGGAAGGCACCTACCGCATGACCAACATGGTCCTGCAGTCGCAAGCCAGCTGGGGTGCCATCGAGCGCGTGGAGAAAGGCAAGCGCCTGGTCCGCCTGAAACCCCTGGTGCTTAATCATGCCGAAACCATCGCCTGGCTGATCGAGGCGGCCTTGCGCTACGGCGGAAAATCGGTGTCCGTGGCGGCCCTGTCGTCCCTGGCGGTGCTCTATCCATTCGTTCTCGATCAACCCCTGGGCTACCTGGCGTCGCAAAGCCCGAACCTGACGCTCCACGCCCAAGGCCCTGGCAGCCAGGTGGTCGGCTTGCGGACAGAAGACTAAGACTGGACTCAGGCCTGATAAACACACAAAAGGATCTGATGATATGAGTGCCGGAGAGGACGAAAACGTACCGACCCAGGAGAACGGGCAACCTGAACCGTTCTTCATAACCGAAGACGTTGAAGCAGAGCTTGTCGCCGCAGGCTATGAGTTTGAGCCACCAAACCATGTGCGCACGACCTGCCTGAGCCAGGATACCGGCTCTTCGAGGCAGTAGCCTGAGATCCAACCACGCCACCCAACTGACAAGGAATCCTTGTCAGTTGGATCTGAGCATACCGAGGGCAGTAGTCAAGGAATCCTTGACTACTCAAATGGCCACCAGCGAAGCACGGCTGACTGTACTGAAAAGCAGGTGAAATCGGTACAGTAGCGGTACACTCACCCGTTCTGGCTATCTTCGCAAAATTACGCTAACCTACTGTCATGTAAATACTTTTAGCTTTTCTGGCTTACGGTAGATTACCCCTGATTTTGCTGGGCTTGCAGCATTGCGTGCAAACTCATAATCCTTTGGTTGCGGGTTCGAGTCCCGCAGGGCCCACCAAACACCGCTTTGCGACGTTTCAGCGTAACGGCTGCACCGCCTTGGGGCGGGCAGCCGTTTTTGCTTTGCTCGCATGCTTGGCCGCTCGTGCGTGTCTTATCCGCCGCGCACCGCGAAACGCGCTGCCAGCGCGTCGAGCAGCTTGCCATGCACGCCACCGAAGCCGCCGTTACTCATGACCAACACATGGTCGCCAGGCAAGGCTTCGCCGCTTACTGCGGCCACCAAGGCATCCAGGTCGGCATCGCAGCGCACCCGCTCGCCCAGCGGCGCAAGGGTTTCCTCAGCCTGCCAACTCAGGCCATGGGTGTAGCAATAAACTTTGTCGGCCTGCGCCAAGCTGCCGGGCAGCTCGGCCTTCATCACACCCAGCTTCATGGTGTTCGAGCGCGGTTCCAGGACCGCCAAAATACGCCCTGCGGGCTGGCGGCGACGCAGCCCCTCGATGGTCAGCGCAATCGCCGTCGGGTGATGGGCAAAATCGTCATAAACGGTGACACCGCCCACCTCACCCACTGCCTCCAGCCGACGTTTGATGCCGGCAAAGCGCGCCAGGCTGGCAATGGCTTGCTGCGGCGGCACCCCGACATGACGCGCAGCAGCGATGGCGGCCAGCGCGTTGGCGCGGTTGTGACGGCCCGCCAACGGCATGCTGACCCGGCCCAGCTCCTGCCCGCCCAAATAGAACGCCGCCTGACTGTCGTCGTCGCCTGCCGCACTCGACCACCCGGCGGCGTCCTCGAACCATTCCAGTTCCGACCAAAGGCCGCGCGCCAGAACCCTTCTGAGCGCACCTTCGGTGGCATTGGCAACGATGCGAGCGCTGCGCGGCATGGTGCGCACCAGATGATGGAACTGCGTCTCGATGGCCGCCAGATCGGGAAAAATGTCAGCGTGGTCGAACTCCAGGTTGTTCAAAATCAGGGTTCGCGGTCGGTAATGCACAAACTTGGAGCGTTTGTCGCAAAAAGCGGTGTCGTATTCGTCGGCTTCGATCACAAAGAAAGGCGAGTCGGTCAACCGGGCAGAGAGGCCGAAATTTTTCGGGACGCCGCCTACCAGAAAACCGGGCGCAAGGCCGGCGTCCTCCAGCATCCAGGCCAGCAACGAGGTGGTGGTGGTTTTGCCGTGAGTGCCGGCCACCGCCAACACCCACCGACCGGCCAGCACATGCTCGGCCAACCATTGCGGCCCGGATACATAAGGCAGCCCCCGATCGAGAATCGCCTCCAGCAAGGGGTTACCGCGGGAGATGGCATTGCCGATCACAAACATGTCCGGCGCCAGATCGAGCTGCGCCGGATCGTAGCCTTCGGTCAGTCCGATGCCTTGCTCGGCCAGTTGAGTGCTCATCGGCGGATAAACGTTGGCATCGCAGCCGGTCACCGTGTGTCCGGCCGCACGGGCCAGCAAGGCCACACCACCCATGAAAGTGCCGCAAATGCCGAGGATGTGGATGTGCATGAATACTCCATGGCGGCCGCAATGGTTCTGTAACCGGCCGATGTAAAATGCCTTGCATTCTACCCGACCAGGCCACCGCCCCAGTTGCCGCCATGCCCAGCCGAAGCGCCCCCTCCCGATCCGACAACCTGCGTCGTGAAATTGCCGCCCTGGCCGCCCGCATGATGGCCGAGGACGGCATCGGCGACTACGGTTTTGCCAAACGCAAAGCCGCCCGTCAGCTCGGTGTCAATGAATCCGAAACTCTGCCCACCAATGCCGAAATCGAGGCCGCGTTACGCACCTGGCAAGCGCTCTACCAAAACGACGAGCACCAAGCGCGGGTGCGCGAAATGCGCGAAGCGGCGGTCGACATCATGCGCGCACTGGCAGATTTCCGGCCCTACCTGACCGGCGGCGTACTCGATGGCACCGCGGGACGCTACGCGCAGATCGAAATCGATCTATTCCCCGAAAGCGCCAAGGATGTAGAGATTTTCTTCCTGAACGAAAACGTCGCCTACGAACACCGCACCCCGCGCCACCCAGGCCCCAACCCGCCGGAGGCTGTGCTAGCCTTCGATTGGGGCGATATGCCGGTCCGCCTGTCGATCTATCCGGCCGGTGCCGAACGCCTCGGTCGTCGATCCCACGAACGTGCCCGCCTGCCACAGGTCGAAGCACTACTCCAAGCCCCCTCCTCAGGACCGACTCCATGAAACGTCCGCTGCAACTCGCCTTGGTCGCGCTGGTCGCCGTGGCCGCGGCCAGCGCAGGCTACCTCACCAGCCGTCACCGCCAACCATCCGTAGCAACCACTGGCGTCAGCCCGGATGCGGGTGCAACACTGCTCGGGCTGACCCTGCCGGATCTGGCCGGCCAGCCGCAAACGCTGGCCCAATGGCAAGGCAAGGTGATGGTGGTCAATTTCTGGGCCACCTGGTGCCCGCCCTGCCGCAAGGAAATTCCCGACTTCGCCGCGGTCAGCCAAAAGCTCGCCACTGCGCCGGTGCAGTTCGTCGGGGTGTCGATCGATGCCGCAGACAAGGTCCGCGCCTTCCAGGCCGAACATACCGTGCCCTATCCGCTGCTGATCGGCACTGCGCAGACCCTGCAGCTCGCAGCCGATCTCGGCAATCCGGCGCAGGCGCTGCCCTTTACGGTGATTCTGGATCGCGCCGGGCGCATCGCGCACATTAAGCTGGGCACCTTGAACGCCGACGAACTCGAAGGCAAAATCCGCGCACTCTTGCCCGCCCCTGGCGCCTGAGGCAAGCCGCCACGCTAGACAAAATGCAGCGATTTGCGGCAAACTTGCCGCCATGACGCGCCCAAAACGCAGCCAAAAGGACTCAGCCCAGCGGCCTGACGCAGCCCGCATACTGGTTCTTCACGGCCCCAATCTCAACCTTCTCGGCACGCGCGAGCCGCAGATTTACGGCCACACCACGCTGGCCGACATCCACGCCGCCATGGCTGCGCGGGCACGTGCCGAGAATGTCATCGTCGAGTCGTTTCAGAGCAACCACGAAGGGCAACTCATCGACCGGGTCCAGGCCGCTGCATCCGAAGGGATCGGCTTCATCGTCATCAACCCGGCCGGCTACACCCACACCAGCGTCGCCTTGCGTGACGCCTTGGCGGCGGTGTCGATTCCTTATGTCGAGGTGCATCTGTCCAACATCCACGCCCGCGAGCCCTTCCGGCAGCACTCTTATTTTTCCGACCGGGCGGCCGGTGTCATCTGCGGGTTGGGCGCATACGGCTACATGGCCGCGCTCGAGTACGCCCTGTCGCGGCTGCGGGACGCACAACATTAATCATCGTCGACGCCGCTCAGGGCGTCGTCCTGTCCGGAGAACAGCATGGATCTGCGCAAGCTCAAGAAACTGATCGATCTCGTCCAGGAATCGGGCATTTCCGAGCTCGAAGTCACCGAGGGCGAGGAGAAGGTGCGCATCGCCAAGCATCTGAGCGCCCCGCCGCAGCCGACCGTGGTCAGCCATATTCCTGTCGCCGCACCGGCGGCACCTGCCACGGCAACGGTTGCAGCGGCCGCTGCCGACGACCCGCTGCCGGCCGGCCACGTGGTCAAATCCCCTATGGTCGGCACCTTCTACCGCGCCTCGTCGCCCGGCAGCAAACCCTTTGTCGAAGTCGGCCAGAGCGTCAACGAAGGCGACACCCTGTGCATCATCGAAGCGATGAAGCTGATGAATGAGATCGAGGCCGACGCTTCCGGCGTCATCAAAGCCATTCTGGTCGACAACGGCGAACCGGTCGAATACGGCCAACCGCTGTTCGTCATCGGTTGATTGCGCGCCATGTCCGAAAAAATTCTAGTCACCAACCGCGGTGACCAGCCGCCGGCAGGCGGCGCAGCGGCGCAGCCAAATCGCATCGTGGCCGCAGGCCACCAGGGCGGTTTCACCGCGGAGACCACCCATGTTTGAGAAGATCCTGATTGCCAACCGCGGTGAAATCGCCCTGCGCGTGCTGCGCGCCTGCCGGGAACTCGGCATCCGCACCGTCGCGGTACATTCCGAAGCCGACACCGAGGCCAAGTACGTCAAACTCGCCGACGAATCGGTCTGCATTGGCCCACCACCGTCCGGCTTGAGCTATCTGAACGTGCCGGCAATCATCTCCGCGGCCGAAGTCACCGACGCCGAAGCCATCCACCCTGGATACGGTTTCTTGTCGGAAAACGCCGACTTTGCCGAACGGGTGGAACAGTCCGGCTTTGTGTTCATCGGTCCGCGCCCCGATACCATCCGCCTGATGGGCGACAAGGTGTCCGCCAAAGACGCCATGAAGGCTGCCGGTGTGCCCTGCGTGCCCGGTTCGGACGGTGCGCTGTCCAACGACCCCAAGGAGATCGTCAAGATTGCCCGCGCGGTCGGCTACCCGGTCATCATCAAGGCCGCGGGCGGCGGTGGCGGCCGCGGCATGCGCGTGGTGCATACCGAAGCGGCCCTGCTCAATGCCGTCACCACCACCCGCGCGGAAGCCGCTGCCGCCTTCGGCAACCCCGAGGTGTATCTGGAAAAATTCCTGGAAAACCCGCGGCACGTGGAAATCCAGGTTCTCGCCGACCAGCACGGTAACGCGGTCTATCTGGGTGAGCGCGACTGCTCGATGCAGCGCCGCCATCAAAAGGTCATCGAAGAAGCGCCCGCGCCAGGCATCGACCGCCGCCTGATCGCCAAGATCGGCGAACGCTGCGCCGAAGCCTGCCGCAAGATCGGCTACCGGGGCGCGGGCACTTTTGAATTCCTGTACGAAAACGGCGAGTTTTATTTCATTGAAATGAACACCCGTGTGCAGGTCGAACACCCGGTCAGCGAATTGATCACCGGCATCGACATCGTCCAGGCACAGGTGCGCATCGCCGCGGGTGAAAAGCTGTGGTTCAAGCAGGCCGACATCGCCTTCCGCGGCCATGCCATCGAATGTCGCATCAATGCCGAGGATCCGTTCAAATTCACGCCCTCTCCGGGCCGCATCACCAACTGGCACACCCCGGGCGGCCCCGGCGTGCGGGTCGATTCGCACGTCTATAGCGGCTACACCGTGCCGCCGCATTACGACTCGATGATCGGCAAACTGATCACCTATGGCGACACCCGCGAGCAGGCCATCCGGCGGATGCGCATTGCGCTGTCCGAAATGGTGGTCGAAGGAATCAAGACCAATATTGCGCTGCACCAGGAGCTGATGCTCGACGCGCGCTTCATCGAAGGCGGCACCAGCATCCACTACCTGGAGCACAAGCTGGCCGACCGTAATGAAGTGAAAAAGGGCTAAGGCGCGTCCGATCATGTGGATCTCCGTCACCTTGCAGGCCGACGCCGCCAGAGCCGAAGCGCTGTCCGACGCGCTGATCGAAGCCGGCGCGCTGTCGGTAGGCATCGAAGATGCCGACGCAGGCACCGCTGCGGAGAAGCCGCAGTTCGGCGAACCGGGCCATCACCCCACCCGGCTGTGGGATCACAGCCGGGTGGTTGCCCTGTTCGACGGCGAAACCGACCTCACGCTGGCGCTCGCCCAAGCGGCCAGCACTGCCGGATTTGCCGCGGTGCCGCCCTTCACCGTGGAAGAAGTGGCCGAACAAAACTGGGTGCAATTGACCCAAAGCCAGTTCGAGCCCATCCGCATCAGCGAGCGCATGTGGATCGTGCCCTCTTGGCACGACGCGCCCGACCCCTCGGCGATCAACATTGCCCTCGACCCCGGCATGGCCTTTGGCACCGGCTCACACCCCACCACCCGGCTGTGCCTGCAATGGTTGTGTGAGGCCGTGCGAGCCGGCGACCAGGTGCTCGACTACGGTTGCGGCTCCGGCATTCTCGGCATCGCCGCCGCCAAACTGGGCGCGGCCGAGGTCCTGGGCATAGACATCGACGACAAGGCGCTGCAGGCCGCGCAGGACAATGCCCAGCGTAACCGCGTCAGCCTTCGCCTGCAGCACTCGCGGCTGCCGCTCGAGCAGCGCTTCGACATCGTCGTCGCCAACATTCTCACCAACCCGCTATGCGTGCTCGCCCCGCTGCTTGCCGCCCGGCTCAAACCCGGCGGCTGGCTGGCACTGTCGGGCGTATTGGACACGCAGGCCGAACAGGTCATCGCCGCCTACGCCCCGTTCATCGCCTTAGAAG
This sequence comes from Pseudothauera hydrothermalis, assembly GCF_003345255.1. Classification (GTDB taxonomy): domain Bacteria; phylum Pseudomonadota; class Gammaproteobacteria; order Burkholderiales; family Rhodocyclaceae; genus Pseudothauera; species Pseudothauera hydrothermalis. The sequence goes on from NZ_CP029331.1 coordinate 2,571,171, forward strand.
TGGGCGACACCCAGGAAGGCTGGGTGCGGCTCGAAGGCTGCCTCAAGGAGCGCGGCCGGACATGATGTTTGCCCGCTGCCCGGCCTGCCAGACGGTGTTCCGCGTCCGGCCGGAGCAGATCGGCGCACGCCGTGGCGAAGTCCGTTGCGGTCATTGCTTTCACCCTTTCAATGCGCTGGACCACTTGCTTGTTCCAGCCAATGCCCGCCGCAGCCCGCCGAACACATCGGCGCCCCCGCAAAGCGGTGTAAGCGTCCCAGTCCCTGCGCCCAAACCAGCCCCTGCGCCCGACCCGCTCGCCGACACCGCCGCCGCGGCGCCCAGCGTCGCACCAGCAGCCCCGCTGGGCGTCGAGCTGGATTTCGAAATCCCGGAAGTCTGGCGCTCCCCCCGCGCCGGCAAGCCCGCTCAAACCCCACCCCCGGAAACCGAAGCGGCCCCGGCGCTGGATTTTTCCTCCGCCTTGGCTAGCGCACTGGCCGATGCGGGCGCCGGTCGTACCGAACCGGGCCGCGCACCGACCGATGAGGCGCCAGCTCAACCCCCGGCCGAGGACCTGACCGCCGACACCCCGGCAGTCGAACCCCGCGCTGCGCCGGTCGAATCCCCTTCCGCCGCCGACCTGCCGGCCGACGCGGACGCAAACGCTGCGCACTACGACATCCGCTACGGCCCGGCCCCCGCCGCCGGCCGCCGCTGGCTGTGGGGGCTGGGTGTAGGCGTGTTGCTGGGCATGCTGGCGGTGCAGGCGGCTTATCTGTTCCGCGCCGACATCGCCCGCAGCCTGCCGATGCTGCGCCCGCTCTATCTGGCGGCCTGCGCGCAACTGGGCTGCACCGTACCGCTTGCGCAGGATGCGGAGCAAATCGGCATCGTCGCCTCCGACCTGCAGTCCGACCCTCGCACCCCCGGCCGCTACACGCTGGAAGCCACCATACGCAACCGTGCAGCCTACCCGCAGGCTTGGCCGTATTTGGAACTCACCCTGACCGACATCCAGGATCGCCCGCTGGTACGCCGGGTACTCACCCCTGAACAATGGGCGCAGGCCGAAACCGCCAAACTGCGGGCCGGCTTTCCGGCCGGGCGCGATCAGACGGTCACCCTGCACTTCGACGCCCCCGGTCTGCAGGCCGCGGGCTACCGGCTGTACATCTTTTACCCGTGAGCGCTCCGGCATCATCGAGCGGTCATCGAACGCCGCTAAAAAGGTCATTTCTCCCTGCCGCAGCCCCCACCAACGAGGACCCCGACCCGCATGGAGCCACAGACCCCGCCGCCTATGGAAAGCCCGTTCAAGGGCAAAACCGGCCTGGTGCGCATCTGGAACGCCTTTCGCTATTCGCTTGCCGGCCTGCGCGCGGCCTTCAAACACGAGGACGCCTTCCGTCAGGAATGCCTGCTGGCGGCCATCCTCATCCCCGCCGCTTTTTTTGTGCCGGCAACGCTCCTGGGCAAAGCGATACTAATCGGCAGCACCCTGCTGGTGCTGATCGTGGAACTCATCAACTCCGCCATCGAGGCCACGGTCGACCGCGTCTCGCTGGAACACCATCGCCTGGCCAAACGGGCCAAGGATATCGGCAGCGCCGCGGTATTGCTGACGCTGCTCAATTTGGCGTTGATGTGGGCGCTGGTGCTGCTCGACTGACAAGGCGCCAGCGCTAGCGCGTCACCCGGGTGGTGCCCCCATCGCTGAGCAAGCGAACCCGCTCGCCGGGCCGAAATTGCTCGCCTTCGTCCTCCTGCACCACAGCCAGATAGCGACCATCGTCCAGCCGCACGGTAATCTCCACGCCCTGCCGCCGGGTCACGCCTTCTTCGATTGCCGCACCGGCCACACCGCCGGCCACCGCGCCAACGATCGCACCGGCGACCGACCCGCGGCCCTTACCGATATTCGATCCGGCCAAGCCGCCCAGCGCCGCGCCGGTCGCCGCGCCCACCGGCGTTTTAGTGCCTTCGAGCACGACCGGACGCACCGACTCCACCGTACCAAATTGCACCGTCATGGCCCGACGCGCCTCGGTGCGCTGATAGGTGCCGCCCCCTAAGCCGGTGGCACAACCGGCCACGCCCAGTGCGGCTACCGTCGTCATCAATACCACCAACTGTGTCAGTCGTTTGCTTGCTGCCATAGCTCCTCTCCAAAAGCCGCCAAGTAACGGGCGGCAATCTCCGCGCGCGATGGCGCATGATTTTGCCCGCCACGATGGGCGATTTTGATCGCCCCCAGCACGGCCGCCAAGCGGCCGCAGCGCTGCCAATCATACCCTTGCGCCAGGCCATAGAGCAGGCCGGCCCGATAGGCATCGCCACAGCCGGTCGGATCGACCACCCGGTCGGGGCGCACGCTGGGAATATCGATGCGACAGCCATCGGTATAAATCTGCGAGCCCTCCGCGCCCCGCGTCACCACCAAGGCGTCCACCCGGCGGGCCAGCGCATCGAGCGTGAGACCGGTTTTTTCGCACAACAGCCGGGCTTCGTAATCGTTGACCGTGCAGTAACGGGCCCGTTGCAGGCACTCCAACAACTCCTCACCGGAAAACATCGGCAAACCTTGCCCCGGATCGAAGATAAAAGGAATGCCCGCCTCGGCAAACTGAGCGACATGGCCCAACATGCCTTCGCGCCCATCCGGCGCCACGATGCCCAGGCGCACCCCGACGGCCTCCTCCACCTTGTTCAGATGTGAATGATTCATGGCGCCGGGATGAAAAGCGGTAATCTGATTGTCGTCCAGATCGGTGGTGATGAAGGCTTGTGCGGTATAGGTGCCGGGAACGTGCCGCACATGGTCCTGCCGCAAGCCCAACCGCGCCAGCCGTTCACGATAAGGCGCGGCATCGTCGCCGACGGTGGCCATGATCAGCGGCTCTTCGCCCAGCAATTTCAGGGTGTAAGCAATGTTGCCGGCGCAGCCGCCAAACTCCCGGCGCAGGTCCGGCACCAGAAAAGCGACATTCAGAATGTGTATCTGCTCGGGCAGGATGTGATGCCTGAAGCGGTCATGAAAGACCATGATGGTGTCGTAGGCGATGGAACCGCAGACAAGAATCGACATGGCGGGGCACCGGAAAAATACGTGAGGCACCACATTATCCCGGAACGGCGCCGCCGGCGGCACCCCGGCATACCAAGATCGCGCCGGCGCGGCGCTAAGCGGTCCGCGGCCCGCCCAGCCGGCCGCAGTGCGTCTGACGCGCCTCATGCGCGGCAATGACTTCATTCATCACCGCCAGCAAGCGGCGGACAATGCCATCCCAGTCGGCGTCCGCCACGCTCGCCCGCGCCCTGGTCGCCAAGCGCCGGCGCAAGGCCGCATCGGCGCCCAAGCGTTGAGCGGCCTGGATGAAACCGGCCTCGTCGCCCAAGGGCACCAGCCAACCGTTGTCGTCGCTGCGCACCCGCTGGGCCGCTGCGGCATAGTTGAAACTCACCACCGGCAAGCCGCTGGCCAGCGCCTCGGTGGTTACGTTGCCGAATGTCTCGGTGGTGCTCGGAAACAAAAACAAATCGGCCGAGGCATAATGCGCCGCCAAATCCTCGCCGCCGCGCATGCCTGCATAGATGAACTCCGGGCGCGCGGCCTCGAGCGCGGCCCGCGCCGGGCCGTCGCCCACAAACAGCAAGCGGGCGTCGGGCTGCACCGCGCACAGCGCATCGAAGGCGCGCACCGCCAGCGCCAGATTCTTTTCCGGCGCCATGCGCCCGACCACCGCCACCACCACGGTGTCATCGCCCGCACCCCAGGCGCGCCGCAAGGCTGTGGAGCGTCGCGCAGGATGGAACAAACCGGTATCCACCCCACGGGCCACCACCTCGACCCGGCGCACCCCGCGCGCGCGCAGCTCCGCGGCCAGCTCCGGGGTAGGCACCAGACAGACCTCGCCCTTGTTGTGAAAGCGCCGTAGCCAGGCCGCCACCGGCTGCTTGAGCCAACCGACGCCGTAATAGCCGCTGTAGCGATGAAAATTGGTATGAAACTCGGTGATCACCGGCAGGCACAGCTTACGCGCCGCTGCCACCGCAGACCAGCCCAGCGGGCCTTCGGTGACCACCTGAACCACGTCCGGGCGGCGTAGCGACCACAACCGCTGCAAAGCGCTGCGCGCCGGCAGACCCAGTTTGAGCTGGTTGTAACGCGGAATCGGCATCCCGCGCGAGAGCACCTCCTCCAGCCCTTGGGCGCTGGTCGGGCGGTCGTCCTGCCCCTGGCGCGGACGCACCAACTGCACCTGATGGCCCAGGCGCAACAGGCCATCGACCACGCGGCCGGTGGTCATCGCCACGCCATTGACCTCCGGCGGATAAGTTTCGGTCACCACCGCAACCCGCAACTGGCGTTCGGCGGTTCCAAGATGCATGACGAGCGGCGTATCCATGAGCGCGTATGCTGCGCAGGCAAAACGACAGGGCGATGACCCACCGATGACGTTACCGTTACCGCCGCTGTCACCGTGGCGTCATCGCAAGGTCACGTTTGCGCAACGCACGCTTTCGACAATGGCGCAACCGTCCAGCGGCCCATCTGCCTGCCGCCATTTCTCTACAAGGACCCGCGCCATGCTGCACAAAAGCCCGCAACTTGCCCGCAAGGCCAGCCGCAACCTGCATGTCGGACTGGCCAACTGCGACACCGAAGTACTGGAAGCGCAAAAACTGCGCTACCGTGTGTTTGCCGAAGAACTGGGCGCCCGCCTGCCCTCGCGCACACCGGGCGTGGATCGCGACCTCTACGACCCATTTTGCGAGCACCTGATCGTGCGCGACGAAGACGCCGGACGCATCGTCGGCACCTACCGCATCCTGTCCCCGGCTGCCGCACGCCGGGTGGGCGGCTACTACTCCGAAAACGAATTCGACCTCACCCGCCTGCAGCACCTGCGCAACCGCATCGTGGAAATCGGCCGCTCCTGCATCGACGCCGACTACCGCAACGGCGCGGTCATTGCCCTGCTGTGGAGCGGACTGGCGCGCTACATGCAAGACAACGGCTACGACTACCTGATCGGCTGCGCCTCCATCAGCATGGCCGACGGTGGCCATGCCGCGGCAAGCCTGTACAATCGCCTGCGCAACACCCATCTGGCGCCACCCGAATACCGCGTGTTCCCGCGCTGCCCGCTGCCGCTGGCACGCCTGCGTAGCGACCTGCCGGCCGAAGCACCGCCGCTGATCAAAGGCTATTTACGCGCCGGCGCGTGGATTTGCGGCGAACCGGCGTGGGACCCCGATTTCAACACCGCCGACCTGCCGATCCTGATGCCGATGAACCAGGTGGACGGCAAATACGCCCGGCACTTCATGGGACGCAAAGACTGAACACCGCAACCGCCCACCCCGCCAGCTCCGGCCCGTTGCGCGCCTGGCGCACCCTGCGCACCGCCGTGCATCTGATCCAGGGCGTGTTGACCACCGCCCTGGTCTATCCCTTTTGCCGCCCGGACACCCGGCTGGCGCTGCGCCAGCGCTGGTCGCGCCGCCTGCTCACCCTCCTGGGCATTCAGCTGGAAATCGACGGCCCGCCGATCGAACCCGGCTGCCTGCTGGTGGCCAACCACATCTCCTGGGTGGACATCTTCGTCATCAACGCGCTGGCGCCGTCGGCCTTCGTCTCCAAGGCCGAAGTTCGCGCCTGGCCGATCGTCGGCTGGCTGGCCGCGCGCAACGACACCGTCTTCCTGCGCCGCGGCAGCCGCGGTCACGCCAAGATCGTCAATGCCGAAATCGCCGCCCTGCTGGAAGCCGGCCGCAACGTCGCCGTGTTCCCGGAAGGCACCACCACCGACGGCAGCCATGTGCTGCACTTTCACGCCGCCCTGCTGCAACCGGCGATTGCCGCCGGCAAACCGGTGCAGCCGCTGGCCATCTCCTACCACGCCCCCGACCGCACCCCCAGCCGCGCACCGGCTTATGTGGGGGAGGTGTCTCTGATCGCGTGTTTTGCTTCCATCATCGCCCAGCCGCATATCGTGGCAACGATCCGCCCGAGCACCTTGCTCGACACGTCTGTGCTCGGCGACCGTCGCCAGGCGGCTCAAACCGCGCGGAACTGCATCGTCTGGGCTTTGGAGCAAGGCTGGAGACCGGAACCTGTCGCTGCTGTCTTAGACTCCGCCACGCAAGGCGGGTGACTCGCTGCTACCGCAAACTTCACGCCCCACTCGGCCCACTCAGATTTTGGGTGAGAATCCCAGGAGCGCACGCAAACGCGCGGCCGCGCGACGACCAAGCGCAAGCATTTCGGACCGAGGCGCCTGCACACCCGTATCGCTGCCTTCCGGGTGTAAAACGCCCGCGTAGAGCAGCGCTGCCTCCCCGCGTGCGTCGCGTGCCGTGACTTCCACGCGTAGCTCGGCCGGCCGCTCCAATTGCAGAGTAAATACCCACCCTGAGCCTGCCAGACACCTTTCCCCGAACACCCGTTCAACGTCTTCGCGCGGCATACCGGTTGCGCAAGCATGCATGGCTCCGTTGACCCGAATATCGACTTGCCTCACTGGCCCATCATCCAATGACGCTGCCCAGCCACGCAGAAACAATTGCCCGTCCCGAGTGATGCGGCGCTCGTCGACCCAGCCCCATGGTCCGTAGCGAAAACCTTTAAGCACATCGAGGTCCAGTTCGCCACACCGGGCGATCACGTAAAGATCCTGTTCATGAGCAAGTCCGCGCGGGATACGATGACAGTCAAACTGCGCACCGCAGACCGTCCGCACCGCCTCACGCACATAGTGTTCGGTCACATACGTGGTGCCATAGGCATCCGCATCGAGATCGGCGTTCTCGCTGAACGGGCGAAAGCTGATACCTTCGGGCGGCATACTTTCGCCCGTCGGTAAAAGGCCGGCGCCATGCACGCTAAAACAGATCGCACCGCTTTCGCTCACACAGTCCTTGAGCCGCGCCAACCAGGCATGAAACAGCCTGCCCGGCAGATGAGAAAACAAAGAAGCGACCCAAATCAGATCGAAGCTGCGCCCCGGCTGGAAAGCGCCCGGCTCATAGGCGGACGGCACCACCTTGACCCGGAAGCGATCCCGCACGAAGGCAAGCGCCTCAGGCTGAATTTCGGCAGCCCAAATCGCCCCTTCAGCGAAGGTGGGAGACAAAAAACGCAACAGGCGGCCATATCCACACGCAAAATCGAGCACAGCAGCCCCAGGGCGCCGATCAATGCCAAGCAGCGAGTACACCTGCCGAAATGCTCGATATTGCTGTAAGCCGACATTGAAATACTGGCTGAATGCGGCGTTCGCATCCTGATGATGCCGCAGCGAATGCAGCAGCATTTGATCGTCCGGATGGATACTGCAATCGATCACCCCTGCTGCGTCCCCCTGAAAGCCGGCATAGGCCGCCACGCGAGTGCACCAATAAGAATCGGCGCACATTTTTCGCACCTGTTCCAGGAGCGCCGGTGCAATCTCAGACATTCCCCCTCCTAATCAACCGAAAAGTCTAAACCCATGTCGGCGCTCAACTCCGTCCCCCGCCGCGTAACGCGCAAAAAACGAAGAATGGAAAACCCAGATGGCCCTGCCAAGGCCCCCAGTACATTGCCGCAAAGGCATCGGCAAACCCGGCCTGACGCAAATCGGTCAGCACATCCCAACCGAAGTTTTGAAAACACAGCGAACCCTCTTGTGAAACCGGGTTCCCATGAACTGCCGGCGGCAAGTGATGCACCACGCCCTCGGTGCCAAGTGAGGCGCGGATTATGGACGGAAAGGATCGACCGCTCACTCAGGCACCTCGCTTCTCTGCCGGCGGGGCAGCTCTAGCAGGCCGTTGAAAAACGTAGCGAGGATGGCCAGATGCAAGGCGCACGGAGCGCAGCGACCGAGACATATCAAATAGATAGGCGAGGGAGCGAGCACCGCGCAACGCCGCAGATGGCCCACCGCAGTAGTTTTTCAACGGCCTGCTAGGCCACCAAGCCCCTTCCGCAGTAATGATCATCCAGCACCAAGGCATTGACGACGGCCTGTTCCGCATCGGCCATGCGCTCGACAAACGACTCGAACAGCCGCAAGGCCAACTGGGGCGGTACGGTGAATTCGGGTAGCAATCCGCGCCGCACCTTCAAAGCATCCTCGACGTACGCCAGCGCCCCGGCGTGCACCTCGGCCCGCAGCGCGCGCGTAGCCAACTCCGCCGGTGCAAGCGTTCGATACTCCGGCCGCACCTGACCATCCGCGGCCCACGCATACCGCACCACCTGGGGGTCGTCCGAACTGAACAGCTTTTCCGCTATGAAGCTTTGCGCGATAAATGTCGGCCCCGCAGGCGCCGGCTTGGCACGATCATGGAAACAACCCACGGCCATGACGCCGAACGCTTCCGCGACCCCGGCCGCCCGCTCGTCGGTGGCCATGTAATACCCATGCACCCCACCGCCAAGCAAAACATTCAGTCGGCGCTGAATGGTACCCGAGTAGCCAATATCGACCACGGCCGCCGGCTCGCACCGATCCATCCCCAGTCCAACTTCGCGCAAGTAGCGCATCAGCGGCCCCCGTTCCGCCTCCGCCTGCCGCAACACCTCCGGCAACACGGCGTCGAGCACCGGCAGCAGATCATCGATTCCTTCGTCCCGAATCTGCACCTTGCGGCCTTTGCGCCATAGCCCGCGGTCGTAGAGCGACTGCCATTGCGCTTCGTTTAGCGTGACGCCAAAACGTTCGGTCAAGTAATCGGCCAACGTATTGGGGCCATAAAAGGTGCGGGCGATCGCCAGCATGTCATCCATGCCCGAAATGGCCGGCACATTGACCGCACGACGTGACAGCACAAGATACGACGCAGACGGCAACCCTTCTGCAACGGCAGCGTAGCGGCGGAACACTTCCAGCAGAAACTGACCTTCGCGGGCAAGAAAATACAATTTGCGCACCCCGTCGGCCTGTGCCCGCGCTGCCAGCCACTGCACAAACGACAAGGCCATAGGCCCGGCCACGGTATAACCCAGCGCACGCGGGCTGGCTTCACCCACCAGGCAGGCAGGATCGAAAGCGCTCAAAAACCCGGGCGACAAATAACGCTGCACGATCAGCCCCAGCGCAAGATCGCCGTCGAGCGCATTGGCCTCCTCGGACTGCTCCGCCTCCTCGATCAACGGCGCCATGCGCGGCAACGCCCGCGCAAGCTCGACCGCGCGCAGCACATGCAAAGTGTTCATGCCGCGATCGGCCGGAATCTGGAAATCCGAACGCTCGTTGTCGCCGACCATCAGCACTTGGTGCGCGAGAACGGCTTCTTTCTCGAGGATATAGTCATAGAGCGCCCCGCTGTCTTTGCGCACCCCCACCTCTGACGATACATAAAGGGCGTGCCAGCCCGTCACTCCGCAGCGCAGCAACATCGCCTCCAGCTGCTGGCGAGGCAGATACATATCGCTCGCCAACACCACCCGCTTGCCCGCACGCAGCGCATCGTCCAACAACCGGCGGTAATCTTCGCGCGCCGAAACCGCTGCAAGCTCAACCTCCTGCTCCAACCGCCGCAGCGTCGCCACATCGGCTTCCGACAAACCGGCCAAGCATCCCAGTTGAGCCAAAATATCCGGCAAACCCACATCCCGTCCGGCACGGGCCCGGGCCACATTTTCAGCCTCGGCGCGCCAACGTAGATACTGGCTACCCAACACCGCCCCCGCCCGGCGGGCCACGACCTGCTTGAGCCGCTCCGGCTCAAGCAAAGGGCGTTGCAAAAGGGTATCGAAAATATCGAACACCACTAAACGCACGTCGGCGCTGGAAACACGCGCACGCGCCCATGCCGCAGTGCGCTCCACCGCTTGCTCGAACCGCCAGGCCGACCACGACGGCTGCAAAGTGTCGCGCAAAATGGCCACTGGCTTGCCCGAGTGCTTTGCCAGCACACCCAGCAAACGCTCGAAGGCGTGCGCCAGCGTGCCGTCGGTCTGCCCTTTTTCCTCCTCAAAGTCGCCCAACTGCACGCCTGCCTCGAACAGAGGCCGCAAAACTTCTGTCCGCGCCCAAAACATCGACCCCACCGGAAAATCGAAATACCCGCGCGGCACCCTTGCGATGCCCAAACGCTGGCACCAGGCCCTGCCTGCTTCCCGGTTCGCGAGCCAAGTGCTCGCCATATAAGGCACCCGGCCAAAACATTGGGGGAAGACCATTCCCGTTCCATTGGCAAGCAAAGCAAAAATACGCCGCAACCGGTCTTCACTCCCGAACAAGGCGCCCAGCAAATAGTCGCGCCAGCCGTCGGTCGCCCCCCGGTTATACAGCGATTTCTTGGAATGGATATGCGCAATGAAATCGAAAGCGCTCAAATCCTTGCCAAAGGTGCACAACATCGGCGCGATGTCGCGCCCGCGATTCGGCACAACTTTCACCTCTAGGCCGGCCAGTCGCGGCAGGCGTCCGAAAACTTTGCGACATTCGGCTTGGGCATCCGCATGCGCGACCGAGACAAACAAATGAAACTCGAACGGCATGTTATGCAGGCGTTCGGCAAATTCGGTCGCCAGTTCTGGATAAAACACATGCGCATGAACTGCCACCCTGCCGGGCGCATCCGCCAACGGCGCCACGGCGGACAGATCCACGAGGCTGGATGCACCGGGCAGCGCGGCACCGCCTCCAACCCCAGGATTCGTCCGACGCTGACGCCACAGCTCATAGTGCGCCATGCCACGAAACAAAAAACCCGCATGGCGATAGGCCAGCTCCACCAAAGCGTCACGCCGCCGTACCGGCAGCCGCCAATAGACCGCCCGACCCAATTGGCGAATACGCATGCGCAGCCCAGTGTTGGTCAACACGTCAAACATCTTTTGTCATTCAACCTGCAGCGCCGCCCTGCACGCCGCGACAAACCGCGCCCATGCCGACGGGCACCCGCGCACCTGCCGCAGCCGCGCGGCCTGCGCCAGCCGCTCGCATAAAGACGCGGCACCGTCTTGGGTCACGGCATTCAACCGTTGCATCAGGGCCTGCGTCCGCTCCGGTTCCGCCGCCGGCACATCCATGCCGAGCGTCACCACGGGCAGCGCGCACGCCATGGCCTCGAGCGCGCCGGCATCCTGGCCGGGCGTAGGCCGGCAACTCAAATAAAGGTCTGCCGCCAGCAACCACGGCTCGAACACCGGATCGTCCAGCACAAACAGCCGCCGCAACGCCTGCGGCAGCGCAAGACCTTCGCCCTGCGCCTGCCCCCAGGCCGCATCCAGCGCCCCCAGCCAAACAAAGAACACGCCATTATGGCTGTCCCCCGCCGCCATGGCGATGCGCGCAAAGTCCACCACACCGCTGTCGGTGCTGCCGGAACCGATGCCTAGCACAATCCGCCCGCCGTCCGGCAGTCCCAGTCGATCCCGTTGCGCCGCACGCAGCGCCGCCCGACTGCCGACCCCCGCGGCATCCACGGCAACATAAGGCGCCCAGCGTCCTGCCCAATCCCCTGCAACAGGAACATCCGCATCGACGCGCGCCGTACCGTCGGCAAATCGGGCAAGCATCTGGCGACTGGGCGCACCCGCCGGCCACTCGGCCAAGAGGCGATCGATACGCCGTTCGAGCACCGGATCGCCGCCCACGACCACCGCTGGCGGCTCGGGTAACGGTTTATCGGGCACTGCTACAGTGCTCGCAGCCACTTCGGAATTTGCCCCCTCCGCAAGCCACCCACTTTTAGCACCTTTGAGCCAGCGCAACGGCGCCGTCACTTTCCAGGACGTAGAGGCCAACAGCGCATCCCGCTCGGCCTGAACCAAACCCAGTCGGCCCGCCAGATCGCCTTCCACATACGCATTGCGGGCGCGCTCGCGCGACAACGACTCGGCCACCGCGCGATACTCGGCCTCGGCCTTCGCTACAGCCTGCCGCGCCTGGGTGAGCTGCTCGTCCAGCACCCGCTGCCGGCAACGCGCATCGGCCAGCGCCACGCACAGTAACTGCAACACTCTGCCCGATGCTGGCGCAGCCCCCGAAGCCCGCGCCGGCAACAAAGCCCTGTAATCGGCGACCATTTGCGTAGCGGTGCGCACCGGCTGCTGCCTCAGCCGTGCCGCCACCTCGGCCAGATCGCGCCGTTCCTCGGCCCAGGCTTTGAGCCGCCCGATGACCGCAGCCGCTTGCGGTGCAACCAAAAAACCGTTATGCCCCTCGACGATGCGCTCGGCAAAAGCACCGTGCGCACTGGCGAGCACCGGAATACCCAAGGCTTGCATTTCGCTCAAGGTATAGCTGAAGGTCTCCGGCAGGGTCGGCAGCAACAGTGCGCAATCCGGCGCAAACGCCGCCACATGGGCTGCCAGTTGTGCCTGCGCATAATCGCTCACCGACTGCACATGCGGTAATCCGGCAAACGCCATGCCAAAGTCGCCACAGCCCAGCAACAACACATCGGCAAAAGCACCGATCTGGGGCAGCACCTGGCGCAACAGATCCAGCCCCTTGTGCGGCGCAAGCCTTCCGGGCACCAAAACCTTCAGACGTTGCGCAGGCCGCGGCAAAAGCGCGGCTGGCGCCCTGGCCAAGCCATGGGCAATACAGTGCCATGAACGCGTGCGTAGCGCAGGCAACAGCTTGGCGTAACGCTCATACACCGAACGGCTCGGTGCCACCACGGTCAGCGCCTGCGCGCTCAAACGCGCGCCATAGGCTTCGCGCAGTGCCTGCCAGCGAGCCACGTCCGCATGCTGCCAGAACACATTGAGCGGATTGTGCGCAAAACACCGCGCAAGGGTGTCTGCTCCACACTCGGTGCAGGACTGTCCAAACCAACCGAACAACGCCGGGCAGAATGGAAACAGATCGTGCAGTACCACAATCGTCGGCAGCCCGGTCTCCAGCGCCTCCAACGCATGGCCGATCAACGAAGACACCACCACCGCGCGCACATCGAAAGCCGCCACCAAATCCGCCAAGATGGCCCGATACTGCGTATGCGCGGTAGCGCAAAAATCGATGGGCGGCTCCAGGTTCCAGGCCAGCAATACCTCGTCGGCCAGCGCAGGCTCCACCAACTCCAGCCGCACCCCGGCCTGGTTGCGCCAACTGCGCGATCTCAACACCAAGTGACGCGCGCGCGTAGCGTCGGCACCGGCCATGTCATGCACCCAGCGGGCCACACCGCCGCCCCAGCTATGGGCCACATGCAACCACACCTCCTGCGGCACTGGAGCAGCGGCCACCGTATTACAGGCCGGGGACTCGACACGATCCATGCCCACATGGCGCACCACATCCTGCCACAGCACCTGCGGCAGCGGCGCTGGGGGACGGGCCGCACGCTCGCGCGCCACTTCCGCCGCCTCGTCCGCGCTATGTGCGGCACGGGCCGCGTCGATTACCGCGCGCAGCGGGCCGAGCGGGTCGTCGGCAATGAAGCGTGCCACTGCTTCAGCATACTCTGGATGCAGCGCCTGCAGGCGCGCCGCCCCTTGCTGCATCAGCGCCTCACGCTCCTGCGCAAAGCTCACACCGCCGCGGTGATAAACAAACACATCGGCACACAGCAAGTTGCGCCAACCCGCCTTGGCCGCCCGACGGCACAAATCGTTTTCCTCACCATAGCCGCGAGGAAACGCCACCTCATCGAATAGCCCGATGGCATCCAAGCAGGCCCGCCGCAGAAACATGCAAAAGCCCACCCCAGTAGGCAAATCGGCCACTGCGCCGGCCAGATGGCGGGCAAACAGCGCGTCCAGCGCAGCGAGCCCCAGCCGGCCCGGCACATCGCCCGCCCACCCCTCATACGGATACGAACAAATCGTCGCGTTATTGGAAAACGGCGTGATCGTCGCCGCATCCGGGTAGTTCACCGCACACCGCAACAACCGGTCCAACCAATCGCCCGCCACTTCGGTATCGCTGTTGAGCAACACCGCATCCCGCTCCGGATGCAGCGCCAGCGCCTTATTTACCGAACGCACAAAGCCAAGATTGTGCGCATTGCGCAGCAACGTGATCCGGCCCGCATCGGACAACTGCTGCAACCAGGCCGACAACGCCGGCTCAGGCGAAGCGTCATCGACCACCACGAGTTCGAAAGCCGTCCGTTGCGTGCAAGCTAACACGCTCTCTAGACAGCGCCGTGTCGCGGCTTCACCGGCAAACACCGGGACGATCACATCCACCAACACCTTGCTGGCCGTCCTTTGGAAAAGTCATTGTCGGGGACGCTGCCCGCAAGCGGCGGCCTAACTACGGAGCAACGGCGAAACCGCAGCTGGCAGAAAGCGTTACGCCATTGAAGAAAAACCAGCCTAAAGCACATCGGCCATTCGCGTTTTCAGCCTGGAAAACCAACACTGCGCAAAATAAAGGGTAGCGAGTGCAGCGATCCAATACCTTGCAAGCACAGCGAACTCAGGCAACTCACCTCCCAGCAAAACACCTCGAATCACCTCGATGGGCAAGGCAGCCGGCAGTATGGCCACTATAACCCGGAACTGCGCCGGCACTGATTCCAAAGGATAAAACACCGGACTTAGAAACATGAGGCCCGTTGTAAGAGGTCCGACAATCTGCCTGACATCCCGTATATAGCAAGTCAGCGAAGACAGAACCAAACTAACTGCGACTAGAATAAAAACATAGGGCAATAGAACCGTCGGCAGCAGCCATAACGCAGCCACGTTGGGCATACCCGCATAAAATGCGTACGCGCTAAGCAACAGCAGCCCAACGAAAAAATTGAAAAGCGCGCTACCCACCGACGCCCAAGAAAGAATCTCCAGAGGAAACACGACTTTCTTAACATAATTTGAGTTTCCGACCACAAGCTCAGTCGATCGACTCAAGACCTCAGCAAGCAACCCGTAGACAATCAACCCACTGTAAAGAACCGCCACAAATTGCGAATTACTCCCTTCGGCCACGCCCCACCTGAGGTTTAAAACGATGCCAAAAGTAAAGTAATAAACGGCCAGCATGACCAATGGCGTTATCACGCTCCAAGCAAACCCGAGCGACGCCCCCTTAAACCTCAAAGATACATCACGAACCAACAACACCCTGAACAAGTCCCACCCACGAGCGACCGGCCGCCAGGGCGCTAGCAGCAACCCAATCCCCCGCTTGAAGCTCATGGTTGAACTGAGCCGCATAGCGTCGATCCGTTCAGCGTCATACTTATTTCAGTCATTGGAATCCCCAACAACCCGTGAGTGACGTGCGATCCCAATGAATGGAATACCAACGCCTCGTGCAGCCATTGATGCTGCACATGCTCGGCTTGCGTTCCACTTGCGATACCGGTGGCGATCGAATAATGCCCAGGCGGAAGATACGGCATGCGAAAAGAAAACCGCACCTTTGCATGATCGCCCGCTGCCATACGCGGGCGGTTATTTATATAAGTAAGAAATGTGTTGTCGCCAAAAAGTACCTGGCCGTAGCGGTCTCTCAACAAAAACCCGGCAATCACGGACTCGAGTTCCGTCTTTGCGACAAACTCGATTTCCAGCGTCAAGCATTCACCACCGACGACCCAACCCAGAACCCGACCGTTTTCATCGACGAAGCGTACCGAAAGTGTGTCGACCAACCCGGTTCCAAAACCATCCGCCTTCGGATTGAAAATTCCGAGCTCGATGTCATTACGAAGATTCGATTCATTGATCAGCTGCCTGCGCATATCGGCTGGGAGCGTGACGGGCTCGGCTGGCATGGAGTTTGGCCGATTATCCGTCGACATATCCGAAGATCGCGCATCTACCGTTTGCTGCTCGGCGTAAATGGATTCCAAATAAGCATCGATCACCGCGCCTGCATCCGCCTTCATCCGAACCGCGCCATGATCGAGCCATATCGCCTTTTGACAAAGGCTATTGACCGCAGGTAGATCGTGGCTCACCAACAGAAGAGCGCCTTTCTCGGCGTGTTCACGCAGAAAACGCAAGCATTTTTGGCTAAAGAGCGCATCGCCCACGGCAAGCGCTTCATCTACGATGAGAATATCCGCATCCAGGTGCACCACTACGGCAAAAGCAAGCCTCAGGAACATCCCCGAGGAGTACGTTTTAACCGGCTGATGAACATGATCTCCAATGTCGGCGAACGCGAGAATGCTATCCAACTTTGCGTCGAGCTCAGCCGTCGAAAGTCCGTGCAATGCGCCGTTGAGGCGGACATTCTCGATGCCGCTGAATTCCGGATTGAAACCCGCCCCCAGTTCAAGCAGTGCCGCAATGCGCCCGCGGCGCACGATTCTTCCAGTATCGGGCTGCAAAGTTCCGGCGATCAGTTGCAACAGCGTCGACTTGCCTGCGCCATTTCTGCCGATTAGGCCGATCGACTCACCGCGTCTGAGTGTAAAACTCACCCCTTGCAGGGCGACGAAACCGCCTGCCTTGGGTCGCCGGAGGAGGCCAAGGGATTCAAGGAGCGCGCGTCGACCGCTTGCCGCCGCAATACCAAAGGACTTAGAAACGTTGTCAACGGCTAGTAGTGTTTCCTTCGCCATTCCGGGCCTTCAGCTCGTCAAAAAGGCGGCTCACTACGCTCTCGTTGATGTGAACGTCAGGCAAGTCCAGGATTTCGTTACGGGTTGCTTCCACAATGGAAGCTCGCGCGCGATCACGCTCCTCGGCGACAATTTGCTCACGAACCGACTCAAAAGTTTTCAACTGGGGGGCAAAGAGGCCGTCGACACGGATAATGTGATAGCCGAAGCGGGTCTTGACCAAGCCCTCGACCAGCCCCGGTTCCTTGCGGCCGAAAACCGCTGCGTCGAATTCAGGCACCATTTTTCCTTTTGCAAAGCGTCCGAGGCTACCGCCGACCGTTTTGGTAACCTGATCATCGGAATAGGCCTCGGCCAACGCAGCGAAAGCTCCCGGCACTTTAGCGACCCGCTCGCGTACTTCTTCGGCCAGCTCGCGCGCCTGTTCATCGCAACGGGTCTCATTGACCGCGATGAGTATGTGCGCCGCTTCGGCTTCGGCTGGCGTCATATAGCGTTCGGGAAAAGCACGGTAAGTGGCCAGCGCCGCGTGCTCGAAGTCGGTGGGCATCTGGGCCTCGATCCTACGTTCCAAGGCCATGGCGGCTAAGGTTTTATCAATTGCCAACTGAACGCGGGCTTGCTGCACGGCATCCATCGATTCCAACGGCAAAGTGCTGGCAAGTTTTTTTTGCACAAAGAGATTTACGATGAAACGCCTGAACGCCACGTCAGCCATATCGGCGGGCGGATTTTTGCCCCAGCGTTCAGCGATTGCAGCGGAGACGTAGGATTCAGGCAAAACAACGGTCCCTTGCACCACAACGGCGTCATCTGACGCGACAGCCAATTGCGTCACCACGAACAAGGGCATAAACCAGGTGAGTATTTTCGGCATATTTTTCAACGCGAAAAAGCGAAGGGGCGGCGAAGCCGCCCCACGATGGGACACCAATTGACGGCAAATGTAAAAATCAATTACCGGACAGAATGAAATTGTAACGACAGTTGCTGCTGGTCGTGCATGTCGGACTGCTACCATTTAGCACCTGATTCGTTACGTTGACATAGTAGGTGGTATTCGGCTCTAGATGGCAGTACCGCGAAGGGCTCAGATTAGGGTAACCGACCACGAAGCTGCGTGAAACGGTATCGTAAGCGGACGCATAACATCCACCCGACTTGCCTGTGGTGGAAATATCCCCAGGGCATTGAGAAATCACTACCGTGCGCTGCCCAACAGACCCAGTAAGCCGTGCAAGGTCGGCAACACCTCCGCCAGGCCCGGCGGAAGTTGTGAAGCGGAATGCCTGAATTTCTTGCGGCGTCGCCGGCGAAATCGTGGTGCGCGTGAAGTTTGTGCCGACGACCTGGGTGTTGATGATATTGACGTTTGACGGCGTAGGCCCGCAGGCGCTCGCTGTAGCCGGCGAGAAGCTGGCTGCGGTTGTAACATCCGCAGTCAGCGTAAGGTTGCAGGTTGCCCCTTGGCCGGCGCAAGCGCCGGACCAACTGCTGAATTGATAGCCGGAAGCCGGATTGGCGGTCAGTACAACGGCCGAACCGTGGTCAAAGGTCAAGTTTTGACTGGCGCCCGCGGCAACCGTTTGAGCCCCGACGCTCACAGTGCCATTGGCCCCCGCCGACACGCCCAGTGTGCGCTGTACCGCGCCCGCTACCGCGCTGAAAACCGCCGACACCGAAACTGGGCCATTCATCGTTACGGTGCAGGCACCAGTGCCTGAGCATCCCCCGCCGCTCCAGCCGTCGAAGACGAAATTGGCGTTGAGCGGTGTGGCAACCAGGGTTAACTCGGTTCCGGCAGGAAAGGCTTGCTGGGACTGCCCTGGCGCACCATTGACGGTCACCGTACCGCGGCTGGTGTTATATGTGAGGGTCAGAAAATGAGTGTCCGATGGCAGCGCTCCGCTGCGGGCGTAAATCGTGACATTGCCTGACGGGTCGACGACCAAGCTTTGCAGCGTGTAGGTGACCGGACTGGCGGTATCTACATGCAAAATCACATCGGCCGCCTGAGCAGGCCCCGCCAGCGCCGCAGCAACGGCCAACAAAACAGATCGACTCCTGTGCCTAAGCATTGCGGCATCTCCCTATGTTTCAAAAAAAACGTGCGCCGTGGCACGACACCGGCGCACGTTAGACTATAAGGCTAGCAACTAGTTCAGTTGAATTAGTTGTTGATACCCTTCAGCACCGACGAACCCAGGTAATTACGCAACACCGAACCGCCGTTGCGCACGCCATTGGTGTAAGACATGGCAGAGAAGCCGATGACTGGCAGACCAGGCAAGGTGACCGCAGCAGGCGTGCCAGTGGGATCTTGAATGACAGGCAGCGAGCCATTCGTGAATTCCACCTGCGCCCAACCGTTCTGGAAGGCTGCGGGCACGGTGAACGCGCCGGCGGTGAAAATGGGTGCAAAGACCGAACCGGATTCCGACCCGTCTTCACGCGTACGATTGAAAGTAACGGTGTTGACCTCGTTGCAGAGGGTGATGGCAGCGCCAGCAGGCGGACGCGGCGAGAACTCTTCCGGATCTACGGTGGTGAACGCTTCCTCGCGGTTGTAGATGGTGATATCCACTTCGTCGCAAGAGCGGTTTGCGCCGGTCCAGGCGGTGCTGAAAGGCACCAACGGCGGGGTGGCACCATTGACGTAGAAGCGCTTGGTCGGGAAGGTGATGACCCAGTCGGTCTGACCCAGCACCGCATCTTCCACCATGTAGTCGTTGGCTACAGCCTGATGGGTCAGCACCGCGGACACCGCATCGACAGCCGGACGAAGGGCATCAGGACGATAGGTCACTGCCTGGCCGTTGCGGAAGACAATGGCGTCGGTATTGACCTGAGTCAGCGCAGGCAGCTCGTCGCCCGGCTCGTAGTGCAAGTGCCGTTCGGCCGCCACCTCAAAGAACCCATCCAGCGCGACTGCATCGACCGTGGTCGCCCGCCCTTCTTCCACATTGATCAGCGTACTGAACCCATACAGCCCGCCGGTCGGCGCTGAGATGGCAGTCTCAACAGTACGGCTATTCAGAGTGCTGGTCGGGTTGATAGCCGCTGCACGGATGGCCGCGCAGTCAGTCGGGCGACCGTTGGCGCCATGCGTGGCCGCCGCTGCCAGAGCGCCCTGGAGCTCACCCATTTCGATCACTTCGATGTAGCCTTCGCGGGTACGGTCCAGGCCACGCTGCGTTTCGCCGGCCACATCGAACAGGAAGTTACGGAAATCGACCTGGCTATTCGGGCGACCCACGATGTCACCCACGGTGCAAGAGGTGTCGCTGGTACGCAGCGCAGCACCTTGGGCAGTACGGACGATCACACCAGTCCACACATCTTGCGGCGACAGGTAAAGGTTGAAGTCCAGCACTTCTTGGCTGTTCATACCTTCCAACACACGCACCTTGACTGCCTTGGCCTGATCGGTGGTATTGACGATATGAACATAGGTATCCCACTGACCGTTTTCGGTTTGCTGAACGGTGTAGTACGGATACAGCAGAACCTGCCCGGTGCCATCCGAGTTGACATAGACCGCCTGCGCTGCGCCAGCAAAACCCAGACCGGCAGCAATAACGGAAGCAAGAAGTTTTTTCTTCATCGCATTACCTTTTGTGGTTGAAGTAGATGGTTACCAACGAAGCAAACAACCTAACGGCCATTGAGCCCGTTTTTGGCATACCGGCTCGATGTTGCCTTTTCTTGTTCGGTCTGTCCAGATGACAAACACGACAGGAACATCCTCACCTGGCGCAATCATGACCAAATCGTGCGGCCGTTGCAAGCCCCATATCGCTTCGAGCCGCCGATGTTGCATCATTGCAACAGCGATGCGTGCGCGGCGTCAGCGGCGGAACAACCACCACTGACCATCGACCTTGACCCAGCGCTGAGAAGACGAGCGGACAATGCCATCGATCGCCCCGCCAATGCGCGGAACACGCAGACCCTCGTAACCAAGTTCAACCTCAACCGCACATGATTCTTCGCTTGGGCACGCGACCGATACCACCCGCCCTTCGGTATAGCGCAAACCCAAACTTTTACCGAGGTGCTGTTCGTAAGATAGGCGCTCGCGGTAGGCCGGCACGATCATGTCGTACGCGGCGCGCTGGTCACCATTTACCAGTGCGGTCAAATAGGCTTGGGCACGCTCGCGGACAATTTCTTCCGGCGCACGTGTATCGACGGCAGACAATTGACAACCGGAAAGGATGAGGAGCAGTGAGCAGACCGTTGCGGTTCGGAGGAGAGAGTGTTTGAGGTTCATCGCTTAAATTGGTTGATACGGAAAGTTGTTATTCAAAACATGACCCATCACAGCGGTTGGTCGACCAACCGCGAGTGTTTTGGGTTCCGCTGCGCGCCCCGGCAGTTTGCTAGAATCGCGCCTTCGCATCCGCGGCACACCTCTCGCGGAATGCCCGTGCTACTTCTCTAAGTTGGAATCATGCCAGCGATTCAAGCACTTACTGTGTTACTCGACGCGCGCTCTGAGATGGACCTTGAGCATCTGGGAAAGCAGGCCGCGCTGTTGGCTGAACCAGGTGTCGAGTTCATTTTGTGCGGAAAGACTTACTTCAGCTCGTATCCGGCATCGATATCCGACGCACTGGCCGACGGACGCTGCCGGATTGTAGCGGCTTCTTCCGGCAAGATCGATGCGATCAACGAGGCCATCGCACAATCGCCGGGGCGCTGGATAACAATTGTCGATGCGCAAGGCATGTTCAAACCAGACCATTTGCGCTCGCTGCGCGCGATTGCTGCGCGCTCACCTGAATTTGCCGCCATTTATGCCGACGTGGACCTGTCGAGCGTTTCCGTCGAGGCCCGGACGCAACTGGCCGGTCCGGGCGGCTACTGGAAGAGACGATTGAGCGCGGCACCGCCACGCTGGCTGGGCACTTGGATTTTTGCACCGGGCGTTTTTGAGCGGGGCGCGCGCTTTGATTCTCGATTCGAACACTTCGCCAAGTGGGACTTCGTGCTGCAATGCGCTGAATTCGGCGATTTCCTGCACGTGGCACGGCAAGGCGCGTGTTTGCAATCAGCGCCTACCTACCGAGCAGCTCCCACGGCCGCTGCAGAGCTGGCGTTGCTGACCGAAAAATGGGGGGCGCACTACGCAAAACTTGCTGAACAAGCCGACGCTGTGCTTTACGTTGCAAAGGACTTGCATGCCAAAGGCCAATACGCCGAAGCGCAGGCGCGGGCCGCAGCGGGGCTTGCCATTGACCCCGGCAACCCTGGGCTGCTGAGCGTGGTGGCGAGTTGCCGGATGAAGGCAAACGACGGTCCGGGCGCCCTGGCCGCGCTGCGTCGGGCGAACGAGAGCGATCCATGGTCTTTCTCCCTGCTCGCCGATCGCTGCATGCTGGAGACCCGCTTTGGCAATCTAGGTTTTTCCCGCAAAGCCCTGGACCTGCTGGAACGTATGGCGCAGTCCGACGAAGACCGCGCCAAGCTCGGGGCGTTACGGCGACAGTACTCGACGGCAGTGAGCGACGCATACCCCAGGGCCGGCCAGTGAAACGGCTGGTTCGACCGCTGCGTGCGCGCGGCGCCACGGTCGGTTTGTGGTGCGCCTGTTTGTTGGTCGGGCTGTTCGCGTGGTTGGCCTGGCAGCGTACCGTTCTGGTGGATCGTATCTTTGGTTCGGCCATCGGTTGCAGCGGTTGCCTGACGACCGACGTTTTGCTGCACGACGCATTGCTACTCGGCGGGGCGTGTCTGGCCGGGATAGTTGGCATTAGCGCGCTACCGCGCTTTTTGGGTCTGATACTGCGCGGGCTGGCTTTGTTATGTGCCGCGATGTACTGGGGCGATTTGGCAACCCTGACGACGTTCAACACGCGGCTACGCATCAGCGATATCTTGATTTATGGCGCTCAACCGGATGTGGTGCTGCGCCACTTGCACACCACCGGCCAGATTAACATCGGTTCAGTATTGGGCGCGTGTGGCCTGCTGGCAGCGGTTTTTTTCTATCTTTTTTTGCCGAGATGGGCGTCTGTTGCGCCACGCAAGATGGCTGGGCTATTGGTCTTTCCAGCTACTGCCATCATTATCGGATTTAGTGTGCCACCCAGACCGTATGTGCATGACTGGGGGGTGCGTAACGTGTTAGCGGCAAATTTCGATATCGGGGTGGCGCAGCCATATAGCGATGGCGCACGAATTGCGGCCGAAGGTGCGCCCCCATCCGAGCCGGTGTGCGCCGCCGGCGTGGGTTTTCGCGGCGACATCGTGTTGCTCATCCTGGAATCATGGTCGCCGTATCAAAGTATGCTTTTTGGCGGCATTCGGGATTGGACCCCAGGGTTGGATTCTTTTGCGCTCAGGCATGGCTACCACACGCAAATGCATGCGGCTGGATTCACAACCAACGAAGGCTTGATGAGCCTGCTGGCAGGCGTGGAATTTCTTTCTCCTGTTAAACCGTTCTCTAAAATTGGGCCATTTGAAACGGCGTGGGGTTTGGAAAACACCTTACCTAAGGTATTGCACGGACTCGGCTACCACACAGCGTTTCTGACATCGGGCGATCTTGCCTTCTCCCGGAAAGGAGCTTGGCTGGCTGACATTGGGTTCGATTACGTCGAAGGGCATGATCATCCGATTTACAACAACCACCCACGGCTACATTTTGGGGCTGCGGCCGACGAAGTCCTCTACGAACGCGCGAAACAGTATTTGTTCGACCGTCAAGCGCAGGACAGGCCGGTGCTGCTGGTCATCGAATCGGTATCTTCACACCATCCGTACATACATCCTTTAACCAGGGAAGCGAGCCAGGAGGCTGCCTTCCGCTACATGGATGCCAGCGCAGCCAAATTTCTAGGGGATTTGGAGGATGCCGGCTTCTTGAAACGCGGACACATCATCGTCGCCAGCGATCACCGCGCAATGATTCCGATCACTCGCGAAGAGATAAGCCGGTTCGGGCGCGGCGCGGCATCTCGCATTCCCATGATCTGGGCTGGTCCGAAATTGCCACGTGGCGAGCATAGGGTTTTGGTCGGACATCAAGCCGACATGATTGACTCGATCAAGTGGTTGGCAGCCGAGCAGTTCTGTTCGGAACGACAACGCCCCGTGCTGTTCGCCCCTGCGGCCGATAGTCAGACTACCGGGCGCTGCGCCTTTCACGCCCGCGGTGACGACCGTGACGTTATCGACGTGTTCTGCCCGAATGGCGGTGAGGGGTCGATCAAGCTTCGGGGAGATCAGACCCGTTTTCAGTCGAAAAGTGGTCTCGATGCCGAGCAGACGACAGCCATCGTGGCCTGGGTCAATCGTTACAGAATACTGGCAGAACAGCGGGGGGCGCATACACCCCCTTGAGCACGGCAATGTCACCGCACACGTCGATTACCGGTTATCCATATCGGCGGCCCATCCGCGCAGCGACTTCAGCGAATCCGAGACGCGACCACGCATTTCGGCGGTAACGGTACGCAACTCTTCATCACTGCGCACAACCCGGGGCGTAATCATGACCAACAGTTCGGTGCGGGTGCCGTTGTTGGTAGTGGTTGCAAACAAATTACCGAGAACCGGTATGTCTTGCAGCAATGGCACACCTTGCTTACCGCGTGCGCTATTGTCGCGGATCAGGCCACCCAAGACGACCGTTTCGCCGGAACGCACCGTGACCCGACTGGAGAACTGCCGCTGTAAAAAACTGCGCTGCCCGGTCGCGGAATCGACCTGACCGACGTCGGTAACCGCTTGCTGCACGTCCATCGAAACCATGCCCCCCGCGTTGACTGACGGGGTCACTGCCAGCGCGACGCCGGTGTCCTTGTACTGTATGGAGCTGGTGGTCGTCCCGCCATCCGTTACGGTTGTCGCGGAACGGATAGGCTGCTGATCGCCCACTTGAATGGTTGCGGTGTGGTTGTCCTGGACCAGCACACTTGGGCTGGAAATCACGTTAACAAGAGACTTTTCCGCCAGTGCTGACAGGACGGCGCGAACCTCGCCCGCTGCGTTGACAATTGAATACGAAAACCCCGGATTGACCGGCCCAATGGCATTTGTGTTGCCGCTGGTGAGTTGCCCCCTGCCCGACCAGGATCCATGTGTGTCATTGAAGTACCACTGCAGTCCGTAGCGAAGTTCGTCGGTCAACGTAATCTCCACAATGCTGGCTTCAATGAGTACCTGCGTGGGCGCGACGTCGAGGCGCTTGAGCGCGGCCTCTATCTTTCGATATTCGCTTGGGGGAGCGTAAAGCAGCAGTGCATTGTTCCGCTCGTCGGCGACGACGCGAATGCTCCCGTCGATAACGGTTTGGGTGAACCCTTCGTCTAGGGCACCGGTGGTGTTGGCGCTACCCGTGCTTTGCGCAACCTGGGTAGCTCGACCGCCGATGCTTAGCGACCCCAGACCCGGCGCCACCGACCGCTGGGCGCGCTGGGCACTGCTGGTAGAGGTCTGCGTTTCACCACCGAAAATAGCCGTCAACAAACCAGCAAGATGCTTGGCGGTGCCGTTTTGTACCGGATAGACGTATAACTGCGACTCACTGCCTCCGGTCCGCGGTTTATCAAGTTTAGCAATCCAGTCACGCGCAATGTCCAGGTAATGCGCTCGCGGTGTGATGACCAGCAGTGCGTTCAGCCGCTCGATGCCGACCACTCGCACGACGCCTGCAATGGGCGAAGGAAGTTGCAATGAAGCATTCTGCCCTGCGGCCTGCGCACTGTTTGGCGAGACTTTTTGACTGCCCCCGGAGGCGCTTTGACCGCCGGTTGGAGCTCCGGCGCCCAACGTTGTACCGGTTCCCGCAAGCACCGCACGCAAGCCCGCTTCGACCTCTGCGATAGTCGAGTATTGCAGCGGAAAAAGGCCGAGCGACATCCCTTGTAAGATGTCGATGTCGAAAGTGTTGATGATCTCCAGCCAGCTATCGAGCTGACCGCGTGATCCGGCTAGTACGAGTAGATTGCGAAAGCTGTCAATACGAACGAACGCCTCCGGCGCCGCAATCGGTTTGAGAATATCGGCCATTTCGGCTGCACCGACATACTGGAGCGGAACGATAACCATGCTTTGCCCAGCCGACAGAGTGGAGGTATTCGTGAAAGCCGGCGCCACACCGCGCATGGTCTCCGGCCGACCAACGTGATACACCCCCGCCGCATCGCGCACCACCAGCAAACCGTTGGCCTGCAAGGCTGATTCGAAGACAGCAAAAACCTGGTCGCGTGGCAAATCACTATGGGTATGAAGCGTGATCGAGCCGCCGATCGGTTGATTGATCGAATAGGGCACTTTGAGGATATCGCCAAGAATCGCATGCACGACGTCGGTGACCGGCGCCTGCTCGAAACGCAACGAGACACGACCGCCGCTCAGACGAACAGCCTGCCGGGGAGGCGGGGCGGCGAACATGCGGTCATTACCACGCAGCAAAACGGGTTCGTTGGCGTTACTCGTGTCGTCTTCTGCCCTTTTGTCCGAGTCAGCATTCTGCGCAGGCGCGGAGCCAGCAGGTTGCGTGGTCTTGTCTTCGCCTGGCGATTGCGCGGCCGCCTGAACCGAGGCGGGCGCCACCTGCCCCCCTAGCATTGCTGAAGTACGCGGCTCGGCAGTGCTGGCACAGCCCGCGAGAAAGCTAGAGGTGATGCAAACGATGAGTGCAGGGCGTAAAGCGTAAGTCATCTTGTTTTCTCGATTGCGCGCAATGCAATGGTTACTTCTTGAGCTGAACTGCCTGGTTGGTCTGGACCACTTCCGCCTGCGACTTCTGAGTGCGGGCAGCGATGCGAGGACGGTCCGGGTGGTTTTGCCCCTGTTCTTGCGGCTCCGAATTCTGCCCAGAGATATCTTTATCGGAGTTCTCTGGCGCCCCCGCCTTGGGTGACACCGGATGCGATATGGCTGGCTGGGGGAGATACTTGAGTTCGAGCGTGGTGCGACGCCCCCCTGGCCTGGAAAATTCAGCCTTGATCCCTTTGACGGATCTCAGTTCCCACGGGCCGAGTTTTTCACCCACATGAATCCGCTGGACCTTACCGTCAACCTGAAGAATGCCGCCAGCATCATTACCCGAACCAAATAGCCCGAGCACCTTCACATCCCGTAGCGGGTCAGGCTCATCCTTGGCAGGGTTTTCGGCCACATCGGCCGGCGGCGGCCGGCGGCTTTCACTGAACACGGGGCGCGCGGCGAGACTGGGTTCGGGCGGCAGCGCAAACCGCACGCCGGGGGACTCGGGAATCTGATACAAGCCGGCGTCCGGTAGGCGGGGGGCGGGAGGTGTCCAGCGCTTGTCGCCAGTCGTCCAAATCGTTGCCGCAGCACCAAGCATGGCAACACCCAATGACACGATCAGGTGGACAGGCTTTGACATCATGGCTTCAGATGAATGGCGCTCAGCTTCAGTTGAACACGCACTTCACCGGTGTCGGCCGCGCCGCGGCGCGTACGCGCGGGCGTGATGGTATAACCATCTACTTGGATCGATGGCGACTGCGCAGCAAATGCCACGAGCAATTCTCGCAGCGCAGCCGGTGACGCACTCAGGGTGACGTTGATCGGTACGATTTCATAGCCGTCTGCGGGTTGAGGAGGAAGGATTTGGCTACCGCCGACCGTTAGGCCGGAGGCTTCGGCCAGGCTACGCACCCGTTGCTGCAGTTCTGCACCAACCCGGTCGAGCGGGTAGTCTGCAGGGTAGGCATGGCGCTGCAAATAGCGCTGGGCTCGGGTCAACGCCGCTTCGATTTGGGGCGCGGCTTCGCGTAAGCCGAGCAGGCGGGCATGGCGGAAGGCCAGTTCGTCCCGGGCCTGGGCAGCCCAGTCGTATCGGAACATGAATTGATCGACAACGGGAATCAGGGCAACCAGCGCAATGAGCGCAGTAACCGCTAACGAAATGCGCGCCCGCCGGCTTAGATTCATCGCCCCCCTCCCAATGCGGTTGCACCAGCCTGCGGTACATCCGGCGAAGCTTGGACAGCATTCACGTTGCCCCAATTGAATTCAATGGAGAAGGTTTCGCGCCCGTCCGGAGCACGGGTGATTGCACCGGGGGTGCGCACGGCCTCGATGCCCGGTGTTTGACCGAGCGCGGCAATGAGCTCGGCAGCGTTCAAGGCTACACCGCCGATGCGCACGGTGTTGCCTGCGACCTCCAGACGGTTAAGATAGGCGGTGTCTGGGAGGGTTGCGGTCAGCACATCGAGCAAACGGGCCAAGTCAGGGCGCGTTTGTAGCGAGCCGTGTATGGCCTGGACGCGCTGGGCGGCTTGAACCAGCGCTTCGCGCTGTGCGACCACTGCGGCGGTTTCTTGCATCAACTTCGCGTACTGCGCTTGCGCATCGAACACTTGCTCTCGCTCAAGCATGAAGGGCGCGGCGATGAGGGCCAACAGACTCAAGCCGGCAAAAAACACCGCGGCAATAATCTGCATGCGCTGGCGGACAAGCCGGCGAAGACGCACAGATTCCCCAAAGCCGCGAAGAACGACCGCCTCGCCGCTGTCTGGCATTGCCCAAATTTCGGGAGGTTGCGCAAGATCGAAGCCGGCTGCGGTAATCCGCTCGATGACATGTGGGCGGGCTGCCAATACCAAGGTTAAGTCGAGATGCCCGTCGGCGCGTCTTACCGAGCGCCAACCCCATACGGTTTGTTCAAAAGGAAATGGCGTATTGGCGATGACATCGAGTTCGATGGCTGCCCGCAGGTCTTCGGCCACGAGGTCAGGTAGTACGAGTTGGCGTACAAGGGTAGCGTCTTCGTCAAGCACGAGCGCTTGAGCGCTACGCTCAGGGGCGCGGACGCCAACCGCAGGCGGTCGGGTGCCTTGATAAACAACTTGGCGACCGTCAGGCATCCGTACCCGTACCGGCTCAGACGGCGTCAGCCAAGCAAAAAGCGGCCATTCGAGCGCTTCGCACCATCCCTGCCGAAAATTCCGCCAAACTTTGCCCAAATCCAGTCCGAACAGGGAAAGCGGTCCAGCGCTATGCGCCATGCGATCACTCCTGCGCAACTGCACGCACGTCCTCGGCCGCGAGCTCACGCCAGGGCAGCCCGCCACGCCCCGAAACCGCAAGATCGATCCAGAGCACCCGCGAAAGGCGCATTCCGTCTACGGTGCGGGTTGCTTCCATGCGATAAAGGCTGTCAGATGTGGAGGCGAGAAACTGTTGTTCGAGCGCCGTCGTATCGATGGCGGTTTGATTGACTTGTCGGGCGGCAAGAATGCGGTCAACCGTATCGGAGCGCCCTTTGGCGAGCACCGTCAGAACCCCCGCAGGGGCAAAACGCGGGTCGACACCAGCCATGCCGCCATGAACGGTAACCAAGCTGCGGATTCTATCATGAATGTCAAGACCGACCCCAAGCACTTGGACGAGGTCATCCGTGCTCGAAAACGGTCCGCCACGGGGCAAAAACCGGCTGCCGGCAGCAATGTATTGTTCGCTCTCGGCCCCAGAAGGCAGTACGGCATCGTCTGCATCCCGCCAGTCCAGAATACGGCTGGCCAGCACAACCGCGTCACCTTCGGGCAAGCCGGCGCCATAAATGAACAGGGCCTCTAAAAGCTCGGCCGACGCCGCATTGAGATTGATAAACCCTGCCGCAGGAATGGCGGTGACATTTAATGTATGACCGGCAAAGTCAACAGAAGAAACAAACGGCCGGTCGGGACGTTCGGCAGCAAATTTGAGTTGCAAAGCCGCCTGCCGGATAGCGGCATCCCCCATCGCAGCATGCTCTATGAATAATCGTTGATTGACCGCGCCGCGCAGGTCGGCGCGATTGCCGGCAATAAGCGCGGTTACCAACACACTCAACGCTGCAACCAGCCACATGACGATGACAAGCGCTACGCCGCGGATGGCATAAATGCTTGCTCTGCGCGAAATACCGAGTACGGCGACGGCTCGGAACATATGTATCAGAGGTCCGGCAAACCAATGGGTAACGGTTCAATAACCGTCGCGCCGGGGCGCGGCTGATCCGCGGTGTTAAAGAGTGATATGACCAGCGGCGGCCAAGGGCGGCCGCGCACAGAGAGCGCAAGATAAAGCTTGTCTGGCAGCACGGGTTCGTTTTCCCATTGGTCCGACCAACTCGCCTCACCTACTCCCAGGTAGCGTATTTGGATATGGGTGATGCCATCGAGCAATATCCGCGGCTCGAAGGCTTCCCAGTCCGGGGCCTTATCCGGTCCGCGATAAGCGGCCATGAATAGCACCAGCCGCTGATCTTCGCCTGCGTCGGGTTCAAGTTGCAGCCGCAGGTGCATCAGCCCACCCACACCATGACGCGCGGGCAATATCCCCAGCCACTGCAGCGCCTGCGCACCGCCCCGAAACCAAACCCCTTGCTCTTTGGCATCCTGCGCCGCGCGCAACTCGGGCGAGGCACTGGCAATGGCACGACGCAGCAGCGCACTGACAAGGCGCAGATCATCGTTGACGAGCGTCTGCGCCTCGAGGCGTTCGCCAGTCTCACCCAAACTGCGCAATGCACCAAGCAAGCCAAGTACGATGAGGGTTAGCAGCGTGAGTGCAACGACAACTTCGATCAGGGTAAAACCGCCACTCAGCTTGTGAGAAAAGCGCTGCAACGTCATGGTTCGGCTCGCTCCGGTACCAACGTCGACAGCACGGCCTCACGTCGCCGCTGTCCTTCGCTCCATTCCACCCGCGCCTCCAAGCGCCGCAGATTCTGCGGTGGCAACGGGTCCAGGGTTAATGGGTAAGGCTCGCTGGAAAGACTCCAGTCGAATTCCCCGTTTGCCGTTGAACCGCTGAGCCGAATGCCCTCGCGCGGGACGGCGCTGTTTAGACTCAGCAGCGATTGCGCCAAGATGAGGGCGCGGGTATTGCGGTCGATTGCCTGAGCGCCGCGCACACTACCGCCCGCGGCGTGATACAAAACGCCTAGCGCAATCGCCATGATGGTGAAGGCCACCAGGACTTCGAGCAGCGAAAACCCGGATACATGTCTGGGCGAAATCTGCCTGATGCTCATTGCTCCAGGGATCGTTGCACGAAGCGGCCCAGCAACCAATCGACCTGGATGCGCACGCCCCCTCCTGCAGAACGGAGGATGTCAATTTGCCCGCCGGTTGAACTGCCATCGGGGTAGAAGCGGATAGCGCCGGCACTTTGCCCGCCTTCCGTGGCAGCGACTAACAACCTGAGTTCGATTTGCTCCGGATAAGGCGTCAACTTGCCTTCGACACCGTACAGACGCTTGTCCAGCTCGACCTGGAAGGCAACATCCCGCCCCCAGCGCATGGCCTCCAGGCGAGCAAGTTTGAGCCCAGTCAATACATGGCGCACTGCGGCGCGGTATTGCATCGTCTCGTACGCCTTGGCCACGGCAAACGGTGTGCTGACGATCAAAAGCGCGACAATTGCCAGCACAACCATCAATTCCAGCAGGGTGAAACCCCGGATCGAACTGGCTCCATAAAGCGGAGAGAATACCCGCTGAGCACTCACATCCAGTTGCCAATATCGGCGTTTTCGCCGTCACCGCCGGGGGCGTTGTCGGCACCGTAGGTGTAGATGTCGATGTCGCCGTGCCGTCCGGGGACTTCGTAGCGATAGGGGTTGCCCCAGGGGTCGGCGGGCACGCCGCCTTTGCGCAGATAAGGGCCATTCCAGCCGGCAGGCGCACTGGCCGGACGGGTGACCAGCGCATCGAGTCCTTCTTCGCGCGTGGGAAAGCGCCCCATGTCGAGTTTGAAAAGTTCGGCCGCCTGTTCGAGATCCTTGATCTGCACCGCTGCGGTCTTGCTCTTAGCTCCGCCGAGCTGGTTGAGCACGCGCGGACCGACCAGACCGGCAAGCAGTCCAATGATGGCCAGAACGACGAGAATTTCCACCAGGGTAAAACCCAGGGATGAGCGAGGGGAGAAACGAAAGCGGTTCATTGAATGTCCAGAAATCAGATAGGGCGAAGACCGGGGAGAAATTTTAAGTCAGTCAGGCGCCGGACTGTTCTACATGGCCGAACCGTTGCATTTGGAGAGATTTCATCCGGTATCACAGCGCCAGGTCATTGACTGAAAGTATGCCCAGCAGAATGGAGACGATAATCGCCGCAATGACCGCGCCCAAAAGCAGGATGAGCACTGGTTCGAGCATGGTTAAGGCGCGCTTGACGCCAGCCTGAACCTCGGCATCGTGCACGCGCGACAGTTCGAGCAGCATGGCATCGAGGCGGCCGGTTTCTTCGCCCAGCCGCACCATGTTGAGCGCCAACGGGGTAAAGAGGCCGGTATGTTGCAAGGCATCGGCAAGACGTCCGCCTTGTTTGATCGCGCCCGGCACGTTGGACATGGCTGCGCGCAGAGGCAGATTGCCTAACGTATCGCTTGCAATCTTCAATGCGCTGACAATCGGCACGCCGTTGCCAAGCAGGGTGCCCATCGTACGGGAAAAACGGGTCAGTTCGTATTTGCGCAACACTTCGCCGAGAATCGGCATGCGCAATAATCGACCATCCAGCCACTGCCGGCCGCGTGGCGTGGACAGCCAGCGACGCCCAAACCATACGCCCGCTGCAGCAGCCAGGGCGATCAACCACCCCCATGCGGCAACCACATCCCCCAATACGATGATGATACGGGTGGGCAAAGGCAGCGCGTCCCCCATGTCCGCGAACAGCGTTTCAAATTGCGGCACGACGAAGCCGAGCATGAGCACGACCGATACACAGGCCACCGTAACCAGAATGGCCGGGTAGATTAGCGCAGAAATGACCGATTCGCGCAGGGCTTTGACCCTTTCCAGATGCTCGGCGAGCCTGGCGAGTACTTCACCGAGGTTGCCGCCGGCTTCGCCCGACCGAAGCATGCTGATATAGAAATCGCCAAAAAGTGCCTGATGCGGCTGCAGCGCCTGAGACAATCCTTTCCCCCCTTTGACTGCTTTGAGCAGGTCCTGCAGCAGGGTAACCATCGAGGGTTTTTCGGTCATATCGATCAGCA
Organism: Pseudothauera hydrothermalis; assembly: GCF_003345255.1. Lineage (GTDB taxonomy): Bacteria > Pseudomonadota > Gammaproteobacteria > Burkholderiales > Rhodocyclaceae > Pseudothauera > Pseudothauera hydrothermalis. The sequence goes on from NZ_CP029331.1 coordinate 2,603,597, forward strand.
CCCGCAAAGCACGATCCAGCGGCAGCCCCGCACGCAGCATGACCGCTAATTCCGCGGTCAAGCGATGTATGTCCGCGTGGTCCGGCGCACGCCGGGCGGCGAACCCGCTTAAAGCCGCTTTGCTTGCCGGCTTGTGCGCAACGAGCCGATCGGTGGCAGGTTGCGCCCCATCCGATTCTTCCAGGCGAATGGGAGTGAGCCCCTTGGCGCGTAGCTGACGCAGGGCAGCTTCACGTCCGGCAGCCTCGACCGTGCCGTCGAGCATCTTGCCGGCCGCGTCCGCGGCGCGGTAGATATACTCAGGCATTGTTTTGGTCCTGGGTGACGCGCAGCAGTTCTTCTAGCGAGGTGGTTCCGGCAGCGACCTTGCGTAGGCCGTCTTCGTACAAAGTCAGCATCCCGCCTTGGCGTGCGACGTTGTGTAGCGTGGTGGCATCGGCACCGGCCAGGATGGCTTTGTGGGCCGCCTCGTCCATGATGAAGAGTTCATGGATCGAGGTACGCCCGAGATACCCGGTGTGCTTGCACCGCAGACAACCGACCGCGGTATGGATGGTGCGCTGACCTGGCGGCAAATAGCGGTCCAGCCCGGATCGGGCAAGGGCCTCCGATGGCAGTTGCACCGGTGCTTTGCAGTGCGGACACAACACTCTGAGCAGGCGTTGAGAGAGCACGCCATTGACGGTGGAGGTAATGAGATAGCGCTCCACGCCCATGTCCTCGAGCCGGGTGATGGCCCCAGCCGCGGTATTGGTGTGCAGCGTCGACAGCACCAAGTGGCCGGTCAGCGACGCTTGAACGGCGATTTGCGCAGTCTCGGTGTCACGCATTTCACCAATCATGATGACATCGGGATCTTGCCGAAGAATCGAGCGTAGCGCGTGCGCGAAGGTCATACCGATCTGTGCATGCACCTGAACCTGGTTGATGCCGGCAAGCTGATATTCCACCGGGTCTTCGACAGTAATGATTTTGAGCGCCTCGGCGTCGAGTTTGGCCAGCGCAGCGTACAGCGTGGTGGTTTTACCCGAGCCGGTCGGACCGGTCAGCAGCAGGATACCGTGAGGGCGATCGATGAGTTGGCGAAAACGCGCCAAGGTGTCGGGCGAAAACCCCATGTCCTCGAGCTCTAGCCGGATGCTGGCACGGTCGAGCACGCGCATCACGACGCTTTCACCATGCACGGTCGGCAAAGTGGATACGCGCAGGTCAAGCTCGTGACCCTTGACCCGGTTACGGATGCGCCCGTCTTGCGGTAGCCGGCGTTCGGCAATGTTGAGATGGGCCAGCAGCTTGATGCGCGAGGTCACAGCCGCAGCAAGCGCAGCGTCAGCCACCTCAGCCTTGTGTAAGACGCCGTCAACCCGGTAACGGATATGAAGGCCGTCTTCGTAGGGTTCGAGATGGATGTCGGAAGCACGTAAATCGATGACTCGGGAAATGATCTGATTGACCAGACGAATGACCGGCGCTTCGGAGGCCAGATCTTTGAGATGCTCGACAAAGTCGCTGTCGGCCCCGAAGGCGCCGGCTTGGATGCCTTCGTCGTCTTCTTCGGTCGTTTCAGGCTCGGCGTAGAGGCGTTCCAGCGCGACCTGCAGTTCGCTCTCCAGCGCAAGACAGGCTTCGATTGTGCGCCCGGTGGCCAGCCGAAGCGCCTTGAGTAAAAAGGCATCCTGCGGCACGGCCATCGCAACCACTAACGTGTCCGCACGCAGTTCGAGCGGCAACACCCCGTGCGCAAGCAGATAGTTTGGCGCCAGACCCGGCACGTCGACCGGCAAATCGGGGAATTCCGCTGCACCAACCAACCGCAGTCCTAGCTGTTCGACCAGGGCGCGGGCGACATCGGCTTCCGAGACCAGACCCAACCGCACCAGAACGCGGCCGAGCAAGTCACCCATTTCTTGTTGGGCGGCAAGCGCTTGCTCCAGATCGCGCGCCTCGAGTTTATTCGCGCGGACGAGGAGCGCGCCAAGCCGCGGCCTTGTTTCAGCGGCGGACTGTTGAAGGTCAGTCAGAGGGGATTCAATCATGAAGGCCGAAATTGCGCTTTTGGCAGTTGCAGTTGGTGCCGGAGTTTACCGCGAAGCCCGGGCCGCCGGTGGCGATCCTTGGCTTGGCAGCCATATTTGGTGCCCTTTGCTCTCATGTGCTTTTGGTGCTCGGACCGACAGCCCGGCAAGTCGCTCACCGATCACCGGCTTCAAGGCCGTGGCAACAGATCTCGCGGCCTTGACACGGCTGCGGGGTCTGCAGCGCACCGATAAGCATAAACACGCGTCGTGCAAAACCATAACGTGCCAGCGCACCAGACATGATGGTACGCATTCGGCGCCAACGCGAAGGCGCAGCCAGACCGGTCTCGAGCACTGCGAGCGCTTCACGCCATGAGGACGCAAGCTGTTCCGATCCAAGACGTTTGTGCAGCGCCTTGCCCTGCGCAATTGCACCCCAATATTGCAAACGGGCGTGACGGACAAGTCGTGTGGGATGAGTGAGTAGGTCAACGATGCGGCGTCGCACCGTGGATGCGCCGACCAAATTACCGCCATGCTGCCGATAGCAAATCAGCGCCTCATTGACGGTCAGCACCTTCCCGCCAGCCGCTGCCAGCGTCAGCAACCACCAATCGTGATGGGCAATACACTCGGGAAAAGGCAGTGCCTGCCAAGCCAGCGCTCGATTACCCACCATTGCACAGCCCGGAACAAGGTTGTGTAGCAGCGCAAACACCGTGGCAGCTTGACTCGGCTGGCCCACCGCAGTGGCCGCAAAATGCGATGGAGCCAACTGTCGCCCGTGCTCGTCGATCCAATTCAGATCCGAAAAAGCCAAATGCGGCTCCGGCGCAGCGATATAGTCTTGCATTGTGCTACGCAGACGCTCGATTTTGTACGGATGCCAGATGTCATCCTGGTCGCAGAGTGCAAACCACTCGCCGCCTAAGGCAAGAAAGTTGTGCAGTAAAAAGCCAAAGTTTGCGGTTGCACCAAGCCTGACGGATGGGCGTTCGATGATGATAATGCGCGTGTCGACTGCGGCGTACCGATGCAAGATGGACAAAGTGTCGTCGTCACTGCCGTCGTCGCTGACCAGTAGCCGCCAATGCGGGTCACTTTGGCCCAAGAGACTGTCGAGCAGATCGGACAGGAAGCGTTCGCCTCGATAGGCGGCCAACAAGATGTATAGCACCGGTATCCGGGCGATCATGCCATCGCCCGCAGAATGCGGCTGTTGGCAGCATTCACGTCGAAAGCCTGTTCGGCAAATCGTCGCGCAGCGCATCCCATTTCGAGCACCAAAGCCGGCTCAGCAACAAACCGCAACATGCTGTTGGCAAGTGCCTTGGCGTCGCGCGGCGGTACGATAAAACCGGTTTGGCCATCGATGACTGCATCCTTACAACCCGGCATATCCGTGGTGATGACCGGGCGGCCCATGGCCATGGCTTCCTGGATAGTACGGGGTACGCCTTCGCGGTACCACGTCGGCAAAACGAATACGCTCGCCTGGGCGATCCAGGGTCTCACATCATCGACGTGTTCTTGCCATTCGATCACACCTTCCGATGACCATTGGATGAGTTCGGCGTGGGACACTGAACCGGGATTTTGGTCAGGGCTACCCAACAAAATGAAGCGGGTTTCGGGGTGCAGCGCTTTCACCATTCGTGCAGCCTCGACATACACGCGTACTCCTTTTTCTACGAGTAGCCGCGCCGCGAGGATGAATACGAGCGGCTTGACCACGGGCGAGGCCGGAAAAAAACGATCCAGATCAACCCCGATTGCGCCCACACACTCAACCTGCTCGGCCGAGACCAGGTTCAAGCCAAGAAACATGGTCGCATCTTCGCGGTTGAGAAACATGACTTTACGCACCCCCGCCAAGCCGATGCGATAAAGTAGGACAACAACCCATCTGAGCATGCGACGGCCAAGCGCAGCCTTACCGGGCGGGTCCGAGAACACATACCCGGCACCTTCCACCATCGCATAACGACGCGATACACCAGCCAACCGCGCGGCAAGGCCACCATAGATCACAGGTTTGATGAAATAGGCAAAACTGCAGGTAGGACGCAAGCGCCGCAACAATATGACCAAGCGAACCAGGTCAAGTAAATCGCGCACCGGTTGGATGCCCGCCCGCCCCAGGCTGTAGTCGAGCGGCTGAGCCCCGTGCGCGGCGACCCTGGCGCGCGCGGTGTCGTCATAATCCGGTGCCAGTGCGACAACGCGCCAACCCAGCTCGACCCACCGTCGGATCAGCGGTCCGCGGAAATTCCAAAGGGAAGCAGCCTGACTGGAAATCACCACCAGCAAAGGCTTTTCGGACAAACCGCCCGCGCTATCTGTAGACAAGTCCTTCGCCCGCAAGAATCTGCACCGGTTCGCGCGTCTCCAAGCAAACTGCGGTGAGTTTTTCACCCCAGATACAGCCGGTATCGAGCGCAATCAGGTTTTCGGTGATCTTGAGTCCCAAGGCGGACCAGTGACCAAAAACAACGGTCACATTTTGACTGCGTCGGTCGGGGTGATCGAACCACGGGATATGGCCGTAAGGCGCTTTTTCAGGTACGCCCTTTGTATCGAACTCCATACGCCCATCGCGCGAACAAAAACGCATGCGGGTCATTGCATTGACGATCACCCGGAGCCGATCCCATCCGCGCAACGCCGGATCCCAGGCGCGCGGGCGATTGCCCCAGAGATGCTCAAGAAGCTGCCCCCAGTCTGGACCTGACAGCATACGTTCAACCTCTTGGGCGAGCGCACGCGCCTGCTGTGCCGACCATGCCGGCAAGAGCCCTGCGTGCACCAACGCAAACCCGTTTTCCAGATGCATCAGCGGACGTTGTCTGAGCCATTCGATCAAGTCGTCACGATCCCTCGCTTCGAGCACTTGCTGCAAGGTATCGGCCCGCTTGCGAACGGCTGCGCCGGAGCGCGCCAGTTTAAGTAGATAAAGATCGTGATTGCCCAGCACCACGACCGCCGATTCGCCCAGACTGCGGACAAAACGCAGGGTATCCAGGGACGCTGGCCCTCTGTTGACCAGATCGCCCACAAACCACAAACGATCCCGGGACGGATCGAAACGAATTTTGTCGAGAAGCTCGCGCAGCTCCCTGTAACAACCCTGCACGTCGCCTATCGCATATGTCGCCAAGCCCAAAACCTCAAGCTTTTAGTTTGATCGGGTCAGCAACCAGCACAGGACACGGCGGGTTATACGGCTGATATTCCGGCACCCAGCGACGCAGATCGCGGCGCACATGGTCGTCGGACAGTGGACGGCTTGACTTGATCCAGTTGATCAGCGCACCGAGTTCGAACCCTTCGGGCAGCACGGCGCGTGCGATGCGCAGCTTGGGATGATGCGTGGGGCGGGTGCGTTCGGCGTCGGAGAGCACTTCTTCGTAGAGCTTTTCACCCGGGCGCAGGCCGGTGAAAACGATTGGGATTTCGTCTTCGTTGTAGCCGGACAGGCGGATCATGTCACGCGCCAGATCGAGCACGCGCACCGGTTCGCCCATGTCGAGCACGAAGATTTCGCCCCCCTCTCCCATGCCCGCCGCTTGCAGAACGAGTTGCGCGGCTTCGCTGATGGCCATGAAGTAGCGAGTGATTTCCGGATGAGTCACGGTCACCGGGCCGCCGCGCTCGATCTGGGCTTGAAACTTCGGTATGACGCTGCCCGCGCTGCCCAACACATTGCCAAAACGTACCATCTCGAAGCGGGTGCGTGGCGCGCGCTGCTGCATACTCTGGCAAATCATCTCCGCCAGGCGTTTGCTGGCCCCCATGACATTGGTCGGGTTGACCGCTTTGTCGGTGGATACCAGGACGAAGCGCTCTACAGCGCAGGCGGCAGCGGCTTCGGCCACTACCCAGGTGCCCAGCACATTGTTGCGGATGGCCTGCCAGGCGTTGCGCTCTTCCATCAGCGGCACGTGTTTGTAGGCGGCCGCATGAAAGACGATGGCCGGGGCGTGGCGCTCCATGACTTCGGTCACGCGCCGACGGTCTTTGACATCGCCGGCAAGGCACACCAGGTCGATTTCGGGAAAGAGTTCGGCAAACTCCTCGCCCAGCGCATACAACGCATATTCGCTGAGTTCAAAGGCGATGATCTGCGCCGGGGCAAAGCGTGCGATCTGCCGGCACAGTTCCGCACCGATGGAGCCACCTGCGCCGGTCACCATGATCACCCGGCCGCGCAGCATGTCGCGCACTTCGGGGGTATCGATACTGACCGGTTCGCGCCCGAGCAGGTCTTCCACGTTCAGACGGCGCATCTGCGACAGGGTGTCATGACCGGCAATCAGTTGTCCGAGGGCGGGCAAGGTGAATACGCGCACCCCTGCGCGAATACAAAGATTGGCCACACGCCGGTGCTCGGCGCGGCTGGCCGCAGGCATGGCGATGATGGCGTGGCGCACTTTCAGCGCCTGCGCCCAGTCGCCGACTTCCTCCAGCTCGCCCAATACGCGCACACCATGCACTTCGCGATGACGCTTACGCGGGTCATCGTCCAGAATGCCCACCACATGCCATTCACGTGAGCGGATCAACTCCCGGACCAGATTGGCCGCCTCACGTCCGACGCCCAGTACCAGCACGGGTTTGCCGACCGCGCGCAGTGCGCCGAACTCCCGGTGTTCTTTGAGGACCCGATAGGCCACCCGTCCGCCCCCCATGATGACGGCAAGCAGCAACGGGTAGAGCAGCAACATACTGCGCGGCACCAGCGGTGAGGGGTAGAACATCACCGCGCCCACTGCCACCGCCAACACGCTGTAGCCCACCGCCCGCGCCAAGCGCATCAAATCGGGCAGGCTGGCAAAAATCCAAATCCCCCGATAAAGCCCCGCGGCGCGAAATATCACCGCCTGCACCGGCAGCAAAACGACCAAGCCCAGGCCCATCAAGCGCAGGTACTCGGCATCGAGTTCGCCATTGAGACGCAGCAGGAAACCGCCCACCCATGCAAGCACCACCGCCAGCAGGTCGAAGGCAAAAACCGCCAGGGAGCGCCAGTTTGCAGGAAGACGATAGTTCATGATGCGTGGCATTTTACTCCAAGCGCGGTGCCGGCTGACGCTTGCCAAGCGCATGGGCGCGCCAGCGCCGGTCCACCCACAGTCCAAGCACTGCCAAAACAGCCATCCAAAACGCAAACATCCAGGGGCCAAGCGCAGGCGCGGCACGCAGGATAAGCACTGCCAGCGCTGCTCCAGCCAGCATGAGCGCTATCCATTGCTTGCATACCCGGTCATGCCGGCCGTCCATCAACACCATGCGTTGGTAATAATGCTCCCGATGGGCCTGCCAAACCCGCTCGCCGCGCAGCGCGCGGCGCAGCAGCGTAACCGTGGCGTCGGCAAGAAATGGGGCGAACACGATCGGCGCAAACCATGCGGGCCAAACATGTTGGAGCACGCCATATACCCCGAAAGCCCCCGCCATGAAGCCCAGCGGAATGGCGCCGACATCGCCCGCAAAGATCTTCGCCGGGTGCCAGTTGAAAGACAAAAACGCCAGGCTGGCGCCGACCACCGCTACACAGACGCCGGCCAGTTGGTCATTTGCCGCCTGCGCCAGCACCAGGGCATACGCGCCGAAGCCGACCGCCGCCATGCTACCGGCCAGACCGTCGGCGCCGTCCATGAAGTTGTAAGCGTTTGTCGCCCACGCAACGATGAGGATGGATGCGCACCACTGCCAAAGCGGCAGATCGCTGGTGAACTGGCTGAGCACATAAGCGGCTACGCCCAGATGTACCGCCAGCCGCAGCCAGAACGGTAGCTGGAAGGCGTCGTCGAGCATGGATACCAGCGCCAGCACGATTATGGCCAGCGGCCAAAAAGCCGGGACACCCAAATACAAACTGGCGGTCAGCGCCGCGGCGACGATCCCGAGGCCGCCGCCGTGCGGCACCGGCACTGTATGCAGCGATCGGTGCCCAGGTTGATCCAAGCCGCGGCGTGCAAACAATAATCGCACCCGCACAACCAGCCAGCACAGCGCGGCACCGCCGGCAAAAAGAAAGATGATCTCTTTCATGGTTGAATGTCTGCCAATCCCAGCATTTCGGCAATGCCTTGCGCCAAGTCGACCCGCGCCTGCCAGCCCAAGTCATTGCGGATACGCTCACTGGCGTAGCATTCCGCATCCAGTAGTCTGCTGACCACCTCGCCATTGAGCGACATGCGGCGCCCGGTCAGACGTCCGACCCCGTCGCCCAGCGTGCCAGCAACGCGCAACAAGCCTGCCGCAAGCCCCCGCCCCAGTGGCGACATGCCGAGTGCTTGGCGAATGACATCTTGCATTTGGCGGGCGGAGTAGGCCTGCGGGTGCGCCACGATGTAGCGCTGGCCGGCTGCACGCGGATCGACCAGCGCGGTTTGAATAGCGCCGACGGCGTCGGCCACATGGAGCAGCGAACGCGCCGCCGCCGAGCGTGGCAGCGGCGGAAACCAGCCGCCGCGTATGGCCGCCGCCATGCGCTCCAGATTGCCGCGTCCGCCGCACCCGTAGGTCATGGCCAGACGTAGCACCACCACACCCATCCCGGTGCGCTGGCCGCAGGCCAATAAAGCCTCCTCGGCCATGCGCTTGCTTTGCCCGTATGCCCCGTGGGGCGGAATGGGGCAGGATTCGTCATACACCGCGCGCCCGTCATGGCCGGCAGCTTTGACGCTGGACAAAAACACCAGGCGTGCCACGCCCTGCTGAGCAGCCAATTCGCCCAGGCGGACGCTCGCCTCGAAATTGATCTTGCGGTGCAACGCATCCAGTTCTGAGCCGTGGGTATCGAGCGCGTGCGCAATACCGGCGCAATGCACAACGGCGTCCACACCGCGGCAGGCGCGCCGCAAACCTTCGGCATCGTCCAGATCTGCCGATATATTTTCCACCTCAGGCAGCGCGCGAGCGTCTCTGACCAATGCACGGACGAACACGCCTGCCGCAACCAGTTGGGCGACCACACGCCTGCCGATGAACCCGGACGCGCCGGTAACCAACACCTTCATGCTTTGCGCCCCGCGCTAAGAGATGAAAACGCCCGGCCGCCAACGCCAGGCGAGACAAGGGTGGCATTGTCGCACGCCGCAGAAAGCTGCCAACACCGCCTATGGCACACCGCGTAGGGCATCTGCCGGGCGACCGGTATACTTTTTGCCCCGCACTGCCCATTCACGCCATGCCTGTTCGCCTGTTCTATTCCTTGCTGTGGGTGCTCGCCCTGCCGCTGGTGTTGCTGCGCCTTGTCTGGCGCGCACGCCTTCAGCCCGATGGGCTGCGCCATCTGGGCGAGCGCTTTGGGCGCTATCGTCCCCACCCTGGCGGCCCGCTGATCTGGGTGCATGCGGTTTCGGTGGGCGAGACCCGAGCCGCCGAGCCGCTTGTGCGCGCTCTGCTGGCGCGCTGGCCTACGCATCGCGTGCTGATCACGCACATGACGCCCACCGGGCGGGCCACCGCTGCGGCATTGTTTGGCACCGATGCGCGGGTGCTGCAAGCCTATCTGCCTTATGACCTGGGTCCGCTGGTCGCCGGTTTTTTGCGGCATTTTCGCCCGCAAATCGGCGTCATCATGGAAACCGAATTGTGGCCCAACCTGCTGGCTGCCTGTGCTCAGGCCAGGGTGCCGGTGGCACTGGTCAATGCGCGTTTGTCCGAGCGTTCCGCGCGGCGCTACGCGCGCTGGCCGGCACTGACCCGCGCCACTTTGAGCGCACTGCAGGCCATTGGCGCTCAGACCACGGACGACGCTGCCCGGCTCGGCGCGCTGGGTGCCCGCGCCGTGGTACCCACCGGCAATCTCAAGTTCGACATCCTGCCGCCTCCGCCGCAGCTTGCGCTGTCGGAGGGTTTTCGTGCCCGTATCGGCGCACGGCCGGTGATTCTGGCTGCCAGCACGCGCGAAGGCGAAGAGGCGCCACTGCTCGACGCCTTCCTGCGCCATGCGCCGCCCGATGCCTTGCTCGCGCTGGTGCCGCGCCACCCCAAACGTTTTGACGAGGTGGCAGCGCTGGCTGCCGCGCATGGCCTCACCGTGCAGCGACGCTCGGACGACTGCGCGGTAGGGCCAACCACGCGCGTGTGGTTGGGCGATTCGATGGGAGAAATGTTCGCTTACTATGCGGCTGCCGAGGTGGCGCTGATCGGCGGCAGTTGGCTGCCTTTTGGTGGGCAGAATCTGATCGAAGCCTGCGCAGTCGGCACGCCGGTGGTGCTCGGCCCGCACACTTACAACTTTGCCCAGGTGGCCGAACAGGCCATCGCGGCCGGCGCCGCGGCACGCGCTGGCGATGCCGACGCCGGCATGCGGCTGGCGGCGGACTTGCTGGCCGAACCGGCGCGGCGTCTTGCGATGGGAACGGCAGGAAGGTCCTTTGCCCAGGCGCACCGCGGCGCCACCGCCCGGACCATGGCTTTGCTCGAGCCGCTGCTTACTGGGTTGCCAACAGCGCGTTGAGCTGTTGCAGATCCTCGTCGCTCAAGCTTCCCGCTGCGGCCTTGAGTTGCAATTGCGCAATCAGCGTGTCATAGCGCGCACGCGCAAGCCGCTGCAAGGTATCGGCCAGTTGGCTCTGCGCATTGAGTACGTCGATATTGATGCGCACACCGACTTCATAACCCAGCCGGTTGGCTTCCAGCGCCGAAGTCGACGATAGCTTTGCCGCTTCCAGCGCATCGACCTGGGCCAGACCGCTGGTGACGCCCAGATACGCCTGGCGGGCGGCCAGCGCGGCATCGCGCCGTGCGGCATCGAGCTCGGCATCGGCCTTGAGCTTGAGCGCGGCCGCTTCACGCTCGCGTGAGGAAATGCCGCCGCCGGCAAACAGCGGAACGTTCAGTTGCAGCCCAATGGCGCTTGCCTCGGTCCGTGTGCTGCCCTGCACACCTTGGGTGAAACCGCTGTGGCTGCGGCCGTAGCTGGCCACCACATCCAATGTCGGGTAATGTCCGGCGCGACTGCGTTCGACCTCGCGCTCGGCCAGCTCGCGCTGCAATTGCCTGGCCTGCACACCGTAACTGCCTTGCTCGGCGGCGCTCACCCAATCGTCGATGTTGGCCGGCTGCGGCGGCTGCAGTGCCACGCCGGCGCGTAGCCGCGCCAGTTCGCCCGGGTCGCGGCCGACGATCTGCACCAGCGCCTGGCGGCGGATCTCCAGTTGGTTGCGTGCAGCAATCTCTTGTGCCACGGCCAAATCGAAACGCGATTGCGCTTCGTGCACATCGGTGATCGTGACCGTGCCCACTTCGAAACTGGCCTTGGCAATTTCCAGTTGTTCGGCGGCAGCGGTGCGCAATTGGGTGACTGCATCCAGCGCGTCCTGCGCGTTGAGCACATTGAAATACGCTTCGGCCACCCGCAGGATCAACTCCTGCCCGGCTTGGCCGAACTGCACCTCGGCCAGCGCGGTCTGTAACGCGCCCTGGCGATACTGCACCCAGTTCTGCCAGCGGAACAGCGGCTGGGTCAGTTGCACGGTGTAACCGTTGGTGTTGTAGTTGCGCTCGGCGGTGCCAACGGTGCTGCGCACATCGGCCTCGTTCCAGGTGGTTTGGGCCGACAGGCCGACACTGGGCAACAGCCCGGCACGCCCCTGATGGATCTTTTCCTCGCCGGCTTGGCGCTCGGCCCGCGCAGCGGCATAACGGGCGTCATGGGCCTGGGCCATACGATAGACCTCGAGCAGATCGGCGGACCACGCCGAGGCTGACAGCAGACCGGCTACGAGCACCGTGAGGATGGACTTCATGGATGAAAGGCTCCGGGGTCGGTTCAGTATTGCGGCATCTTTGGGTCAACCTGCGCGGCCCATGCCGCCACGCCGCCGGCAAGGTTGATGACCCGATTGAATCCCTGACGCTCCAGAAACATGCACACTTGCGCGCTGCGCCCGCCGTGATGGCAGATCACCACGATCTCGCGCGCCGGGTCGAGTTCCGCAAGGCGTGCAGGCACCGAGGCCATGGGCATGGGCACGGAGCCGTCGATATGGCAATACTGGAACTCCCAGGGCTCGCGCACGTCCAGCAGCAGCGGACGGCTGGCCGGCGGATCGGCCAGGCGGGCGACGAGTTCGAGCGGCGTGATCTGGCGCATGCGCCCCTCAGAAAGCAAAGCTGTCGTGCCGCGGGGCGTTTTTCAGCATCGGCACCAGGGTTTCGAAAACATCTTCGGTCTGGAACTGGCCATTCCCCACGCAGGTGACCAGCCTGCCCTTCATGACCGGGGCTTCGCCGACAAAGGCAAACAGACGCCCGCCGGGCCTGAGTTGCTCCAGCAGCGGGCGCGGCAACATTGGCAGACCGCCGGAAACCACAATGACGTCGTACGGTGCGCGCGCCGCCCAGCCTTGGGCCGCATCGCCTTCTTCGACGATGACGTTGTCGACGCCATAGCGTGTCAGGTTGTCATGCGCCCGGCTCACCAGTTCGGGTTCGATCTCGATCGTGCGCACCCACTCGGCGCGCGCCGCCAACAAGGCGCTAAAATAGCCGGAACCGGTACCGATCTCGAGCACCGAGTCCGACGGTTTGACCTGCACGGCTTGCAGCACCTTGCCTTCGATCACCGGTTTGAGCATCACTTGACCACAACCGATCGGCACTTCGATGTCGGCAAAGGCCAAAGTCTTGTAGGCGGCGGGCACGAATTCCTCGCGCCGCACGGTCATCAGCAAATCGAGCACGGTAGGATCCAGCACCTCCCAGGGGCGGATTTGTTGCTCGACCATGTTGAAGCGGGCTTTTTCAAAGTTCATTGCGGGCTCCCGGGCCTAAATATTAGCACACGCTAATTTATTTGGCGCAGACAAAGGAAAAACTTGCACATTCTATCCCACTCAGAAACGCAACTCGATGCTGGCGCCGCCCGCCCAGCGTCGACCGGGCGCAGCATCATCGCGGTCGCGCGGCCAAAAATGGCCGCCGATCAACTCGCCGATCAGCCAATCGCGGTGACAGCAGCCCCTCTCGGTCCGCCGGTCGATCCGCCACCTGATTCGTATTGACCGACCATCCGGAATCGCCCGGCTCGGCCGCATACGCCCCGACGCTCAACACCCCGCACCACACCCCAAGCAGTGTCGCCCGTTGCATGACATGGTCCCCGCTACCGATTGCGGCACAAAGTATAGGCACATCGCCTGCACGCCCCAACGGCGGCCGTCGTTCTTGACAATGCGCAACACAGCACCGGACACTTTCGGACAATTCTTCTTGAGTCTCCGAACGGAGGGGCGCGCATGTTGCAACTCAGCCTGGAACACGGCCAACCCACCCCGCTGGTGGAGCAAATCGTCACAGGCATTCGCACCCAGATCGAAGATCGCATCCTGCGCCCCGGCATGCGTGTGCCGCCGATCCGGCGCTTGGCCGAAACCCAGGGAGTGAGCCGCTTCACCGTGGTCGAAGCCTACGACCGGTTGGTGGCGCTGGGTTATCTGCGATCACGGCGCGGCTCGGGCTTTTATGTGGCACCGCGGCACGAGCGCAACGAACACCGCCCGGCCGCACCGGTGGACCGGGCGGTGGATGTGGCCTGGTTGATGCGTCAAGCGCTGGACGACCGTCCCGGCCAGCTCAAGGCCAGTGCCGGCTGGCTGCCCTGCGAGTGGCTGGATGGGGACGGTCTGCGCCGCCACTTGCGCGCCTTATCCCGCCGTCCGGACGCACGGCTGACCGCCTACGGCACCGCCCAGGGCTATCTGCCTTTGCGACAGCAGTTGCAGGTGAAATTGGCCGAATTCGGCATCGGCGCACCGCCCGAGCAGATCGTGCTGACCGAAGGCGCGACCCGTGCGCTCGACATCGTTGCCCGCCATCTGATCAAGCCGGGCGACACCGTGTTGGTCGATGACCCCGGCTATTTCAACTTCTTTGGCAATCTGCGCCTGCTGGGAGCCAAACTGATAGGCGTGCCGCGCACCGCCGATGGCCCCGAGGTGGAGGAGATGGAAGCTTTGCTGGCGCATCATCGCCCCAAAGCGTTCTTTACTCACTCGGTGCTGCACAATCCGACCGGCGCCAGCCTGGCGCCCGCCAAAGCCTTTCGCATCCTGCAACTGGCCGACAAGCACGACTTTTACATCATCGAGGACGACACCTACGCCGACTTCCACCCGCACACCGCCACCCGGCTGGCCAACCTGGACCAGCTGAACCGGGTGATCTTCATCGGCAGCTTTTCCAAAACGCTGTCGGGCAGCCTGCGGGTTGGCTTTCTTGCCGCACGGCCGGACCTGGCGGCCGAGTTTACCGATGTAAAGACGCTGACCAGCGTCAGTTCATCGGAATTCAATGAGCAACTGATTTATCAGATGCTCACTGGCGGCCACTACCGCAAATACGTGGAGCGTCTTCAGGTGCGTCTGGCGCAAGCCACCGAAGCCAGCCTGCGGATGCTCCAACGGGTTGGCTATGAGGTTTTCCATGAACCCAAGGGGGGCGTTTTTTTGTGGGCGCGCCCGCCTGGTATCGACGATGTCGCCGCACTGGCCACCCGCGCCGCCCGTGCCGGCATCATGCTGGCGCCCGGCAAAGTCTTCCGCCCGCAGATGCAGGCCAGCCCGTGGCTGCGCCTGAACGTCGCCTTTGCCACCGATCCGCGCTTGGAACGCTTTCTGGCCGAAGCGCGCTGACCCCGGTAGCCGGTACGGCATCCCGATACCGTAAGCGGCGGCCAAACAGGTCGGGCGGTGTAAGGTTGATCTGGATCAGAGATTCAAACGCAAATCTCAACGAGAATCGCTCTCGATTTCCTCATCGGCGCTATGGCCGCCCAATCCCCGCTGCATCTTACGGAGCGATCACAGCATGAATCCAACCCCTCCGCGTACCGACCACACGCGCTGCTTTCCGCTGGGCATGGCGGCGGAAAACGTTGCCGTGCGTGTGGTGGCCATTCAAGGCGGAGCCGGCATCGCCCGCCGGGTCGCCGAGCTTGGTTTGCGCATCGGTAGCGAACTCACTGTGCGCCAACGCCTGGGCGCGGCTCTGGTGGTAGCAAGCGGCCCGTTGCGCTTGGCGCTCGGCACTGGTATGGCGCACAAGATTCTGGTCTCTGAGACCGGCATGAACATGGAGAAACGGGAATGATGCTCAAAGATCTGGCCGTCGGTGACCGCGCCAAAGTGCTCGGTTATGGCGTAAGCGGTGGCGCCTACCGCCGCAAGCTGCTGTCCATGGGGCTGACGCCCGGCACCGAACTCGCGGTGACCCGTGTGGCACCGATGGGCGACCCGGTGGAGATCCGGGTGCGCGGTTACGCCTTGTCCTTGCGCAAAGACGAAGCCAGCGCCCTGGCGGTGGAGAAGCTGTGATGAGCCGGCCGATCACCATTGCCCTGGTGGGCAATCCAAACTGCGGAAAAACCACGGTCTTCAACGCGCTGACCGGCTCGCGCCAGCGCGTGGGCAACTGGCCGGGCGTGACGGTCGAAAAGAAAACCGGCGAATACCGCCATGAAGGGCTAGAAGTCACGGTCGTGGACCTGCCCGGCACCTATTCGCTGGATGTGGTCGACCAGGCGGTGTCACTCGACGAAAAAGTGGCGCGCGACTTCGTACATGCCGGCAGCGCCGATCTGGTGGTCAATATCGTCGATGCCGCCAACCTGGAGCGCAATCTGTATCTCACCATCCAGTTGGCTGAGATGCGCCTGCCGCTACTGGTGGTGCTCAACATGGTGGACGTGGCCCAAGCCAGGGGCTTGCGCATCGATGTCGATGCGCTGGCAAAACACTTGGGCTGCCCGGTCGTGCCTCTGGTGGCCACCGATGCACGCCATCTTCCGGCGCTGCGCGCCGCCATCGCCCAGGCCGCAGCCAACCGTCGTCGCTGTGGCATCGAAGTACCCTATGCGCGCAACGTAGAGGAGGCCATCGCCGCCTTGATGCCACAGATCGATGCGGCCGCCGGCTGCACGGCACGCTGGCTCGCCTTGCGTCTGCTCGAAGGCGATGATTTTGCCCGCCACAGCGCCCCTGCCGCGCTGGCCGCCCAGGCCGAAGCCCTGTCCGCGCAACTGGGGGACGATCTGGACATTGCCATGGCCGACGCGCGCTACAGTCTGGCCAATGATATTGCCCACCACACGCTGCGTAGCGAAGGGCAGGCCGGCGCACACATTACCGATCGCATCGACCGCGTGGTGCTCAACCGCATGCTGGGCATCCCGATCTTTCTGGCGATGATGTATCTGCTGTTCATGTTCACCATCAAAATCGGCGGTGCTTTCATCGACTTTTTCGATCAGCTCGCCGGTGCGCTGTTCGTCGACGGCGTCAACGAACTGCTGGTCGGCCTCGGCGCCCCGGAATGGCTCAATGTGCTGCTGGCCGGCGGCATCGGCGGCGGCATCCAGACGGTAGCCACCTTCATCCCGGTAATCGGTTTTCTCTACCTCTTCCTGTCCATCCTCGAAGATTCGGGCTACATGGCGCGCGCAGCCTTCGTCATGGACCGCTTCATGCGCTGGGTGGGCCTGCCGGGCAAGAGTTTCGTGCCGCTGATCGTGGGCTTTGGCTGCAATGTGCCGGCAATCATGGCCACCCGCACGCTGGAACACCGCCGCGACCGGCTGATGACCATCGCCATGGCGCCGTTCATGTCCTGCGGCGCCCGCCTGCCGGTGTATGTGTTGTTCGGCGCCGCTTTCTTTCCGCAAGGTGCGCAAAACGTGGTGTTTGCCTTGTACCTGATCGGCATTGCCGCCGCGGTGGCGACCGGTTTGACGCTCAAGCACACCTTGCTCAAAGGTGAAGCCACCCCGTTCATCATGGAACTGCCGCCCTACCACCTGCCGTCTGTCCGCAGCGTAATGCTGCACACCTGGGACCGCCTCAAGAGCTTCATCATCCGCGCCGGCCGGGTGATCGTGCCGATGGTGCTGGTGCTCAACTTTCTCAACGCGGTGGGCACCGACGGCAGCTACGGCAACGAAAACAGCGACAAATCCGTGCTGGCCGAGATTGGCCGCAAGATGGCACCGGTGTTCGCCCCGCTGGGTCTGAATGAGGACAACTGGCCCGCCACGGTCGGCATCTTCACCGGTGTGCTGGCCAAAGAAGCGGTCGTTGGCACGCTTGACGCCACCTACAGCGCACTGGCCGCCCAAGACGCAGGCCAAAGCAGTGAGGACGCGGCCTTCGATTTGGGGGCGGCCGTCATTGACGCCTTCGCAACCATCCCGGTCAATCTGGCAGAAGCGTTGGGCGCCTGGGCCGACCCGTTGGGCCTGGATGTTGGCGAACTCAGCGACCAGGCCGCAGTGGCCAAAGAGCAGGAAGTGTCCACCGGCACTTTTGGCGCCATGGCGGCGCGCTTCGACGGGAGCGCCGGCGCCTTCGCCTACCTGCTTTTCATTCTGCTGTATATGCCTTGCACCGCGGCAACCGCTGCGGTGTATCAAGAATCCGGCGCGCGCTGGACGATATTCGTGGCTACCTGGACCACCGGCCTGGCCTACGGACTGGCGACCCTTTATTACCAGGCCGCCATCTTTGCCCGCGATCCGGTCCAGGCCCTGGGCTGGATCGCCGGGGTACTCGCTACCTTTGCCGCCGCGCTGCTATGGCTGCGCCGCCTGGGCCGCCATGAAGAGCCCGGCGGGCTGATCCAATCGGCGCAAAACGCCTGAGGAGGGCCACCATGATCCTGAGCAGACTGTCGGATTATCTGCGCGAGCGCCGCCGCGCCAGCCTGGCCGATCTGGCGCTGGGTTTGCACGCATCGCCCGACGCGGTCGAGGCGATGCTCGCCACCCTGGAGCGCAAAGGCCGGGTGCGCCGCCTGCCGCCCGGTTCGTCCTGCGCCAGCCGTTGCGGCAAATGCAACCCGGGCACGATCCAGATCTACGAATGGTGCGGCAGCACGCAGACGGATCGCCCCTGACACATTGCGCCGTCGGTATCCGCCCGGTTCAGCGCGACTCCAGCACCAGCCGACCATTGACCGGCTGCACCGGGCGGGCGTTGTAGCCGTACAAGCGGGCAAAAATCGCCAATTGCGCAACGGACACCGGCAGCGGCTGCTTCATCACCACCCACAGCACGCCCTCGGTGCAAGGCGGTTCGCTAAGCGAGCCGATGAACAGGTAATGGCCGCTCTCCGACGGTAGCAACCCACCCAGATCGATGGTTTGTGCGGGCATATAGTGTCCGCCGCGTTCGAGCGGCAAATTGTTGAGCACCGCCTGCAACACCGGATTGGGCTGCTCGCTGCGCGTCAGGTGGACGACCAGCACGGCGCGCTGCCCGTCCGGCGTGCCGAGGGCAAAATGCGCCGCCATGTCGCTGCGCTGCCCGTCGATGCTGATTTCCGAGGGGCGATGGAAAGTGAACCGCTCCAAGGCGTAACGGGTGCCGCGCACCGTCATGCCCATGCCTTCACCTACCTGCACCGCCAACGTTCTACCGGTGTCGAGGACGCGAAAACGGGTCTCGCGGAAATCGAACACCGGCGGCTCCAAGTCGACTTGGATGGTGTCGCGCAAATCGATCGGCGCCTGGCGCTGCCCTTGGGCACAGGCCGCCCATTCGGGCCGCATCCGCCCCCACACCTCCGGGCCGCCGGCCCCCTCGTAGGTCCATGCCGCCGGGGCGGATGCAGCGGACGGCTTGGCCGGATCTGCGGTCCGCGGAGTACTTGGCGCCGTTGTGGCCGCTGCCGCAATGCGGGGCGGCGTGGGCAGGGCGCGCTGCGCCGGCATCGGCGAGGCAGCGGGCGTGACCGCGTCAGCCATGCGGCTGCCGATGGTGCGCTCGATCACGTCCACACCATGATCGTCCTCGTCCAGCGTGAGATCGGCCCGGCGCACTGCGGCTGCGGGCTGTTCGGGCGCAAGCTGCGTGCGTGGTTTAGCGGCCGCCTGCACTTCGGCACCGGGCGCAGGTTTACGTTCTGCCGTTCGCGCGGACGGAGTCGCTACGCTCGCCGCACGGTCGGCCTGTTCGGCCACCTTGGCCAGATCCTGCATGCTGGGCGGGCGGCAGACCTCGCGCCACATCCGCTCATCCACGCTATTGCGCGCCACCATCACCAGGCTCTGATCCACCACGGTCTCTTCACGCAACACCAAGTCGTCGGCGTCCAGATAAACCCGCTTGAGAGTAAAAAAGGCACGATTTCTACAATCGTAACGGTTGAGCGCCTTGACCGTGGTGTAGCCCACCTTGGCCGCCTCCTTCGGCGACATCACCACCCGCCCCCAGGCGACTCGGGTGCCGCCGTCGGACTGGATGATGGTGCTGCGGTCGATTTCCACCCGGCGCTCAGCATCGCGCATCACCACCGCCCAATCGTCGGCCAGCGCAGGTCGCATCGCACACACCGTGCCGATCGCCAGCACGAACGGCGCAACGGTCAGTCTGAGCAGCGGATCACACATCGCGGTCCTTGAATCAAGAGGGTTCGACGCTATTTTTCGGCCGCAACCGGGCAATCTTGAGCGCGAAAGCCGTGCCTTGCCTTCGCTTGCACCTTGCAGTATCGTCCGCCCATCACCGTTGGGGGTGCCTGCCAACTGGCTGCAGGCTGAGAGAGTCCCTTGGAACCTGATCCGGGTCGAGCCGGCGTAGGGAAACGCGTCAGATGAATACACCACATTTTTTTGTCGCCATGCCCGTCCAGGGCACGCACAAGCGCTCATCGGCTCCGGTTTGGGGCGCCTGGCAATGAGCGCAGTGCCCGGCGCCGCACAGATTCCCAACGTATTGAGCATCGCCGGGGTAGACCCTAGCGGCGGCGCCGGTATTTATGCCGACCTGAAAGCCTTTGCCGCAGCCGGAGCCTATGGCTGCGGCGTGGTCGCCGCGCTGACCGCGCAAAACACCCAAAGCGTAACCGGCGTGCATGTGCCGCCCATCGACTTTTTACGCTTGCAGATCGACACCCTGTTTGCGGATGTATCCATTCAGGCCACCAAAATCGGCATGCTGGGCAGTGCCGAAGTCATCGCCGCAGTGGCCGACCGGCTGGCCCACTGGCGCGCGGCCAACGTTGTACTGGACCCGGTAATGGTGGCCAAAAGCGGCGATACCCTGCTGGCCAAAAATGCCATCTCGATGCTGCGTGAGGCGCTTTTCCCGCAAGCATTCATGATTACCCCCAACCTGCCCGAGGCGGCCGTACTGCTGGCCTGCCGCGCCCCGGAAACGGTCAAAGAGATGTACCGCGCCGCCGAACGCCTGCGCGCATTGCTGCCGCACGCCTCCGAGCGCTGGGTATTGCTCAAGGGTGGCCATCTGCCCGGTGAAACACTGACCGATCTGCTGTTCGACGGCGACCGCATGATCGAACTGCGCAGCGCGCGTATCCCCACCCGCAACACCCACGGCACCGGCTGCTCGCTCAGTTCGGCCATCGCTGCGCTGCTGCCGCAGCGTGCAAACACGCAGCACCCGGTGGAAGCCGCGGTGCGCGAAGCCCGGCAATGGCTGCTGGGCGCCATTGCGCGGGCGGGCGAACTGGCGGTGGGCCACGGTCACGGCCCGGTCCATCACTTTCACGCGCTGTGGCCCCCATCATCAGGGCCACGTCTTACAGCCCCATACCCCGGAGAGAACCCATGAACGCCAAAGAACAATTCATTGCTACCCAGGCCAGGGTGGATGATGCGGCCATCGCGCCGCTGCCGAACTCGCGCAAGATTTACGTCGAAGGCAGCCGACCGGACATCCGCGTGCCGATGCGCGAAATCCGCCAGAGCGACACACCAGCCACCTTTGGCGCTGAGCCCAACCCGCCGATCTTCGTCTATGACTGTTCCGGCCCCTATACCGACCCACAGGCCAAGATCGACATCCGCGCCGGCCTGCCGGCCTTGCGTCAGGCGTGGATCGAGGCGCGCGGCGACACCGAGGTGCTAGCGGAGCTGTCGTCGGCCTACGGCCGGATGCGTGCCGCCGACCGCCGGTTGGACGCGCTGCGCTTTCCCGGCCTGTACCGCAAGCCCCGGCGGGCCAAATCCGGCGCCAATGTGACCCAGATGCACTATGCCCGGCACGGCATCATCACGCCGGAAATGGAGTTCGTGGCGATCCGCGAGAACATGAACCGCCGCGCCTACCTCGAGTCACTGCGCGCAACCGGTCCAAACGGCGAGAAAATGGCCAGACTGCTGACCCGCCAGCATCCGGGCCAGCGTTTCGGCGCCGCCATCCCCGAAGAGATCACCCCCGAGTTCGTGCGCGCCGAGATCGCCCGCGGCCGCGCCATCATTCCAGCCAACATCAACCACCCGGAAAGCGAGCCGATGATCATCGGCCGCAATTTCCTGGTGAAGATCAACGCCAACATCGGCAACTCCGCGCTCGGCTCCTCGATTGCCGAAGAGGTCGACAAAATGACCTGGGCGATTCGCTGGGGCGGCGACACGGTCATGGATCTATCCACCGGCAAAAACATCCATGAGACCCGCGAATGGATCATCCGTAACGCGCCGGTGCCTATTGGCACGGTGCCCATCTACCAGGCGCTGGAAAAAGTCGATGGCAAGGCCGAAGAACTCACCTGGGAGATCTTCCGCGACACCCTGATCGAACAGGCCGAGCAAGGCGTCGATTACTTCACCATCCACGCCGGGGTGTTGCTGCGTTACATCCCGATGACCGCCGAGCGCATGACCGGCATCGTCAGCCGGGGCGGCTCGATCATGGCCAAGTGGTGCCTCGCGCATCATAAGGAAAACTTCCTCTACACCCATTTCGAGGAAATCTGCGAGATCATGAAGGCCTATGACGTGGCCTTCAGCCTGGGCGATGGTCTGCGGCCCGGCTCCATTTTTGATGCCAACGACGAAGCCCAGCTCGCCGAACTGAAAACCCTGGGCGAACTCACCCAGATCGCCTGGAAGCACGACGTGCAGGTCATGATCGAAGGCCCCGGCCATGTGCCGATGCAATTGATCAAGGAAAACATGGACAAAGAGCTGGAATGGTGCAGTGAAGCGCCGTTCTACACGCTCGGCCCCTTGACCACCGACATCGCCCCCGGCTACGACCACATCACCAGCGCGATCGGCGCCGCCCAGATCGGCTGGTATGGCACCGCGATGCTGTGCTATGTGACCCCCAAGGAGCACCTGGGCCTACCTAACAAAAACGATGTCAAGGAAGGCATCATCACCTACAAGCTCGCCGCCCACGCCGCCGATCTGGCCAAGGGCCACCCGGGCGCACAGATCCGCGACAACGCGCTGTCCAAAGCGCGCTTCGAATTCCGCTGGGAAGACCAGTTCAACCTGGGACTGGACCCGGACAAAGCGCGCGAATTCCACGACGAAACCCTGCCCAAGGAAAGCGCCAAGGTGGCCCACTTTTGCTCAATGTGCGGCCCGCATTTTTGCAGCATGAAAATCACCCAGGATGTGCGCGACTTCGCTGCCCGAAACGGCATCGACGAACAGGCCGCGCTCACCCAGGGCATGCAAGAAAAAGCGGTGGAGTTCGTAAAGAAAGGTGTCGAGGTCTATCACAAAGCCTGAACGCGGTCAGCGCCCATGGCCACCCGCAGGCTGGCGCCCCACTTGACCGACCCATCCGGTGGGCTGGGCTACCACTTGCGGGCATGGCGCTGGCGACACACTTTGTGGGCCCCTTTTCTGGCCCGCACCCAAAGATGGTTGCGCGCATGGCGGCCGCCGGCCGAAGAGCTGGTGGTGGTCGGCCCTTCGGCCGGCTACACGCTGGATGCGGACTTCCTTGCCCGTTTCCGACGCATCCATGCGCTGGAGCCGGATCCGCTGGCCCGCTGGCTGCTGCGCCGGCGCTGGCCGAAGATCGACTGGCGCTTCGGATGCCTGGACGCGCTCGCCGCGGCCGATGGCCCCGCTGCACTGGCCGCCGAATACCCGCGCGCAGCCATTCTGTTTGCCAATGTGATCGGCCAAGCCGTCGAACCCGGCCTGCTGCCAGCCTGGCGCGCTGCCTTGGGTGACGCGCTAGGTGAGCGGCACTGGGCAAGTTATCACGACGTACTGTCGGCCTCCCGGCCACCGATGCCTGTCGATGACTTGCAACTGTCTCATCTGACCGACGCCGCCGCGCTCGCCCGCGCCCTGTATCGCGCTGCGATTGAAGTCATCGATCACGACACCTTCGGCCTCGCCCCGCATAAACGGCAGTTGGCCTGCTGGCAGATCGCCCCAGCGCGCTGGCAGGTGGTCGAATGGGGGCAGCACGACCCAGATCGATCCTGAGCCGCCTGGGGGATTGGGCTCGCCGCGCCGCGGTGCGACAATACACGCTTTCGCCTCTGCTCCGCTGCCATGCCCACGCCTCCTTTGCCGATTGCCGCGGTCGTCTATCCGCCCGCTCTGGATATCGGCGCTTTCATGCGCACCGCCGTTGCCGCGCTGGCCGAACGTGGCGTGCGCCTGGGCGGCGTGGTGCAACATGATGCCCGCCCCAACCCGGACGATCCTTGCGCGATGTCATTGGAGGATCTGGCCAGCGGCACACGCTTCACCCTCAGCCAGGACCTCGGCAGCGGTTCGAGCGCCTGTCGGCTCGACCCTGGCGCACTGGCGCAGGCGGCCGTGGCGGTCCGTGCGGCCATCGAACAGGGTGCAGATCTAGTGATATTCAACAAATTCGGCGCCCAAGAAGCAGCCGGCGGCGGCCTACGTGCGGAAATGGGTTTGGCCGCGGCGCGCAGCATTCCGGTGCTCACTGCGGTGGCCGAACGTCTCGCCGGCGACTGGGAGCGCTTCACCGGCGACCCGGCCACCATGCTGCCTGCCGACCTCGATGCGGTGCTGGCCTGGTGGCAGGCGGTAAGCACTGCACGCTGAAGTGCCGCTTGCATTCATGGACTGCCGTCCCGGTTGTGCCGCCTGTTGCATCGCCCCGTCGATTTCCTCGCCGATTCCAGGCATGGAAGGCGGCAAAGCGGCCGGACAACGCTGTGTGCAGCTTGACGAGCACGGGCTGTGCCAGCTATTCGGCGACCCACGCCGCCCCGCGGTCTGTGCCGCACTGCGCCCCTCTCCGGAAATGTGCGGCCACAGCAGCGCACAGGCGCTGCACTGGCTGACCGTGCTGGAAGCACAAACCCGGCCCTGAGACCGCCACGGCGGCCCGGCCGTCGGCGCGCAAACTGTGCCGGCGCGACACCGGAATGCGCGGATAAACTTTGCATTTTTCGTCCTACACCCTGGCGATGATCATCTACCTGCACGGCTTTCGCTCTGCTCCGGCCTCGCTCAAGGCCACCGCACTCAAACGCCACATGGCCGCACGCGGTCTGGCCAAGCGCTTTTGGTGCGAACAACTACCGGTCTCTCCGGGCGCTGCGATCGCCCGCATTGAGGACGAAATCGCCCGTGCACGCGCAGCATTCCCGGAATGCGCACCGACCCTGGTGGGCAGTTCGCTGGGCGGCTATTACGCCACCTGGTTGGCCGAACGCCACGATCTGCGCGCGGTGCTGGTCAACCCCGCGGTGCTCGCCGCGCTGTCGCTCGAACCCTGGCTAGGCTGGCAAGACAACCTCTACACCGGCGAGCGCTTCGAACTCACCCGCGCCCATCTGGATGAGCTGCGCGCAATCGAAGTACCGCGCATCAGCCGCCCGCACAACTTCTGGTTGTTGGTGGAAACCGGCGACGAGGTGCTGGATTACCGTGATGCAGTAGCCAAGTATGCCGGCGCCCGCCAGACCGTGCTGGAAGGCGGCGACCACGGCTTTTCGCGCTGGCACGACTACCTCGACGACATCCTCGCTTTTGCCGGATTGCAATGACCCAGCCCCCCACCTTCGACCCTCGCCGTTTCAAACAACAAGAACGCAAGGGCTTCAACCGCATTGCCGCCGCCTACGCCGACGGCGCCCATCTGCGCGCAACGCTGGCGCAGGCACTGCTTGCTGAAGCCGCGTTGCAACCCGGTCAGCGCGTGCTCGATCTGGCCAGCGGCCCCTGCTTGCTGGCCCGCGAAGCGGCCGCAAAGGTCGCTCCCGAAGGCTGGGTGCTCGCCACCGACATTGCCGAAGCCATGCTGGCCGAAGGCGCACGCCGCGCCCAGGCGGACGCTTGCAACACCTTGGTCTGCGCTGCGGCCGACGCCGAACACCTGTGCCTGCCCGATGCCGCCTTCGACCGCGTGTTGGCCGGACTGGCGCTGTTCATGTTCCCCCACCCCGAGCGCGCGCTGGCCGAGGCACGGCGCGTACTGCGCCCAGGCGGCCGGCTGGTGCTGTCGGTATGGGGCACAGAAAAGGAGGTGCCGCTGATCACCCGCGCCCAGGCCTGCATCGCCCGCCTGTTGCCGGCGCCGCGCGTGGCACGCCCTTCGGTGTTTCGCTTCGGCACGCCCACGGTGTTGGAAGCGGCCCTGTCCGACGCGGGCTTTACCGACATCCGCATCACGCCCTGCTGCTTCGACTGCCGTTTCGACGATGCGCAGACCTATTGGGACGCCTTCCTCAGCCTGGCCGGCGGCGCGGCCGAAGCGCTAGCTCAACTGCCCGGGTCGGTGCAACAGCGCCTGCGCGCGGCAGTGGCCGAAGAACTGGCGCCACACCGCAAGGGCAGCGGCTACACCGTGCAAGCCCGCGCCCTGGTTGCCTCGGCAGTCCGATGAGTCCGGTTCGAGCGGCCGCGCAGCATCGGCGCAACGGCGTGCTGGCGGCACTGACCGCCTTCACGATCTGGGGGCTGGCACCGCTTTACTTCAAGGCGGTGGGCAGCGTGCCGCCCGTCCAGATCGTCGCCCATCGCGTGCTGTGGTCCGCGGTCTTTCTGGCCGTCGTGATGGCACTGTGGCCCGGTGCAGGCGGTTTTCGCAGCATCGCCCGGCTGCGCAACCAGCCGCAGTTACTGCGCCTGCTCGCGCTGACCGCGCTGCTTACCGGCAGTAACTGGCTGGTTTTCGTCTGGGCGATTGCCGCCGGCCGGCTGGTGGAGGCCAGTCTGGGTTATTTCATCAACCCGCTGGTGAGCGTATTGCTCGGCCGCATCTTTTTGGGCGAACGCCTGCGAGCGCTGCAAAAACTCGCCGTGGCGCTGGCCGCAACCGGCGTGCTGTGGCGAATCGTGCAGGTCGGCAGCCTGCCATGGATTGCGCTCTTTCTGGCACTGACCTTTGGCTTCTACGGCTTGCTGCGCAAGCGCGCACCGATCGATGCGGCAAGCGGGCTGTTCGTCGAAACGCTGATCACCGCCCCGCTGGCCCTCGTCTACCTCGGCTCGCTGGCGGCGCAGGGCAGCCTCGCCTTCGGCCACGGCGCGCCCACCGACTGGCTGCTGCCGGCGGCCGGGGTGCTCACCGCAGTGCCACTGATGCTGTTCGCGGTCGGCGCCCAACGCCTACCCCTGGCGACGGTCGGCTTTTTGCAGTACATCGCCCCGACGCTGAATTTTGCACTTGCGGTGCTGGTATTCCGCGAACCCTTCGACGCCGGACAATTACTCGGCTTCGTGCTGATCTGGGCCGCGCTGGCGCTCTATTCGCTGGACCTTTTGCACGCCGGGCGCAGCCTGCGACGCGCCCCCGCGGCGCCGGAATGAATCCGGTAAACTGTCGGGCTTGCTCCATTTCCGGCGGTTACCGATGTTTGTGCTGTTCGAGGAGGACGGGGCCTTCAAGGCCGGTACCGTGCTCGCTGATAACGATGCCTCGCTACAGGTGGAAACCACCTACGGCAAACGGGTCAAGCTCAAGCGCGCCAATGTGCTGCTGAGCTTCCGCGAACCGGCGCCAGCCGAGCTTTTGGCACGCGCCGAAGCCGAGGCCGAGCAGCTCGACACCGAGTTCCTATGGGAGGTCTGCGGCGAGGACGAATTCGCCTTCGCCGATTTCGCCGCCGAGTACCACGGCCATGCCCCCACCCCTGTGGAGGCTGCCGCAGTACTGCTGCGCCTGCACTCGGCTCCAATCTACTTCCACCGTAAGGGCAAAGGCCGCTTCCGCAAGGCCCCGGCCGATATTCTGCAGGCTGCGCTCGCGGGTCTGGAGAAGAAGCGGCAGCAGGCCGCGGCCATCGAGCGGATGCGCGACGAGCTGCTCGCCGGGCGCCTGCCCGAGGAGTTTTCCGGCATGCTGCCGCAGCTACTCTACCGCCCGGATCGCAACCGCCCCGAGGTGAAGGCTTTGGAAGCCGCCTGCGTGGAGGCCGGCCTGCCGGCTGCCCGGCTGCTGCTCAACTGTGGCGCCTTTGCGTCGAGCTACGAATTCCACCACAACCGCTTTCTGTTTGAACACTTCCCGGAAGGCGTGCATTTTCCACCCTTCGATGTCCCGGCGGTGCCCGAGGACCTGCCGCGCGCCGAGGTGGCAGCGTTTTCGATCGACGACGCCACCACCACCGAGATCGACGACGCTTTCTCAGTCAGCCCACGTGCCGCCGGCGGCTGGCGGGTCGGCATCCATATCGCTGCACCGGCGCTGGGTTTCGCACGCGGCTCGGCACTGGACGCGATCGCCCGCCGGCGGCTGTCTACCGTGTACATGCCGGGCAACAAAATCACCATGTTGCCCGACGAAGTGGTCGACCGTTTTACGCTGGCCGCCGGCCGCGACTGCCCGGCGGTGTCGCTGTATTTGGATGTCAATGCGGACCTTTCGGTGTCTGGACAGGAAAGCCGCATCGAGATCGTGCCCATCGTCGCCAACCTGCGCCACCATGACATCGAGCCGGTGTTCAACGAACACACCTTGCACGACGGCGGTCCGGATTTCGAGTGGAAGCGCGAGCTGACCGTGCTGTGGGATCTTGCCACGGTGCTCGAGGCCGGACGCGGCAAAGCTGCGGCCAACCAGAACCAGCTCGATTACAGCTTCTATGTGGATTGGCAAACCGACACCGCCGATGGCCCCGGCTATGTCAGCATCGTGCCGCGCAAACGCGGCTCGCCGATGGACAAACTGGTCGCCGAGCTGATGATTCTGGCCAATGCCACCTGGGGCAAGCTGCTGGATGAATCCGGCGTGCCCGGTCTTTACCGCGTACAAGGCGGTGGCAAGGTACGCATGACCACCACCGCCGGACCGCATGAAGGCTTGGGCGTGGATTGCTATGCGTGGTCGAGTTCGCCGCTGCGCCGCTACGTGGATCTGGTCAACCAATGGCAACTGATCGCGGTGCTCACCGGCGGTGAGCCTGCCTTTGCGCCGCGTTCGACCGAGCTGATGGCCGCACTGCGTGACTTTGAACTCACCTATGCCGCGTATGCCGAGTTTCAACGCCAGATGGAACGTTACTGGTGTGTGCGTTGGCTGCGCCAGCAGTCGCTGCGGGAGGTGGAAGCGGTGGTCGTGCGCGACAATCTGGTGCGCCTGGAGAGCGTGCCACTGAGCTTCAAAGTGCCTTCGCTGCCGCTGCAGTACCCAGGCAGCCGGGTCAAGCTGGCCATCGAAGGCAGCGATCTGCTCGATGTCGAAGTGCACGCACGCTACATCGCCACGCTGGCCGAGCCGGACGCTGCGGAAAACGGTTTGTCATTCTTCGAAGGATCGTAGAATCCCGGCCATGCACACCACGCTTGGCACCTCATCTCCCCCACCCGCCGTCGCCGCAACGCCGCCTGCGATGACGAACCGCCTGGCGCACTGGTGGCAGCGCGACATCCTGCTCAAAATTGCCCTCGCGCTTTCGCTGACACTGCATGGCCTGCTGTTTGCAGTGCATTTCCGCCTACCTGAGGCCACCAAGCCACCCAAGCGCGACAACGGCCTGGAGGTGGTACTGGTCAACGCCCGTCACAGCAAGGCGCCAGACAAGGCCGAGGTACTGGCGCAAGCCAACCTGGACGGTGGCGGCAACACCGAGCAAGCGGTACGCGCACGCACCCCGCTGCCGCCGCAGCCGACCCGGCAGCAGGGCGATGCCTTGCTCGATGCCAAGCGCCGCGCCGAAGCGGTCTCCCCCCGCCCGCAGACGCTGACCGCAGCGCGTAGCGCGGTGGCACTGCCTACTGCGCCCGCGCAGGAAGCCGCGCCCGAACCCTCTCACCCACAAACCGGGCTGGATTTGCTCGACAGTGCCGCCGCCATGGCCCGTCTGGAAGCACAGATCGAGCGTGATTTGCAGGAATACGCCCGCCGGCCGCGGCGTAAATCCATCGGCGCCCGCGCCAAGGAATATCGCTATGCTCAGTACGTGGAGGACTGGCGGCAAAAAATCGAACGGATCGGCACCCTCAACTACCCGGAAGCTGCGCGCGGCAAACTGTATGGCAGCCTGATGGTCACCGTGATCATCCGCGCAGACGGACAGGTTGAAGCGGTAGACATTGTGCGCTCATCCGGGCACGCCATTCTGGACGATGCCGCCCGGCGCATCATTCAGCTGGCCTCACCCTTTGCCCCCTTCCCACCGGACATTCGCGCCGATACCGATCTATTGGAAATTACCCGCACCTGGACTTTCACCCGCGCAGACCAAATGCGCGCCAATTGAACCGCCCATATGGATCGCTACGCCGTCGTCGGCAACCCGGTTGCCCACAGTAAATCGCCCCTGATTCACGCCGCCTTTGCTGCGCAGACCGGGCAAGCACTGGTCTATGAGGCGCTGCTTGCGCCACTGGACGGTTTTGCTGCCACTGTGGCGGCTTTCCGCGCCGCCGGCGGACTTGGATTGAATGTCACCGTGCCCTTCAAGCTGGATGCGTTCGCACTGGCCGACCGCTTGAGCCCGCGCGCCGAAGCTGCCGGGGCGGTCAATACCTTGGCTTTCGAGCGCGGAGACATTTACGGCGACAACACCGACGGTTGTGGGCTGGTGCGCGATCTGACCCAGAACCTTGGCTGGTCGTTGAGCGGCCGGCGCATCCTGTTGCTGGGCGCCGGCGGAGCGGCTCGCGGCGCACTCCTGCCGCTATTGATAGAGCAGCCGGCTGCACTGGTCATCGCCAACCGCACCGAGTCCCGCGCGGTCGAACTCGCCGACCGTTTTCGCACCCAGGCCAGGGACACCTTACTGCATGCATGCAGTTTTGATGCGCTTTCCGGCTCGTCCTTCGATGTCGTCATCAACGCCACCGCGGCCAGCTTGGCCGCGCAAAGCCCTGCGCTGCCCGAAGGCCTTTATGCGCCGGGCGCGCTCGCCTACGACATGATGTACGGCAAGGACGAAACCCCCTTCATGCGCGCCGCGCGCAGCGCCGGTGTCGCCGTTGTGGCCGACGGTCTGGGCATGCTGGTCGAACAAGCGGCCGAGAGCTTTTTCTTATGGCGCGGGGTCCGCCCGCACACCCGCGCCGTGCTTGCGACCCTGCGCACCTTGATCGATCAAGGATGAAGGTCGACAAACGTCTGCTGTGGCGGCTTCTGGCCATCATCGGCACGCTGCTCATCTTGTCGCAGTTATGGTTCTTCGGTTGGGTTTTATGGTGGCGACAGGTGCCACCGCATGAGACCCGTTTCATGGCCCTGCGACGCGAGGAACTGCGCCGGATCGATCCGCATACTGCGTTACGCTACCAGTGGGTGCCTTATGAGCAAATATCCGCTCATCTCAAGCGTGCAGTGGTTGCCGCCGAAGACGACCGCTTCATGGAACACCGGGGGTTTGACTGGATCGGCATCCAACGCGCATTGGAACGCAATCAGGCGCGCGGCTATCCAGCGGCAGGCGGTTCGACGATCAGCCAGCAACTAGCCAAAAATTTGTTTCTGTCGCCCACACGCAGCTATCTGCGCAAAGCGCAGGAAGCGATCCTGACTGTAATGATCGAGGCCACCTGGAGTAAGCGGCGCATCCTCGAGGTGTATCTCAATGTGGTCGAGTGGGGCAACGGCCTATTCGGCGCCGAGGCCGCCGCACAGCACTACTTTGGCGTCTCCGCCCACCGCCTTGGCCCGGCCGAAGCGGCCAGGCTCGCCGTGATGCTGCCCAACCCGCGCCGCTATGAGCGCCATTTCGGCCCCCGCTTGGCCGCGCAGGCCGAACAGTTACGGCAGCGCATGACTTCCTCACGCATTCCCTGACGCCCCCGCCAACGTCGCGCCCCCCCAAGTCGCACTGCCGCGGGCTAGCCTGTAGAATCCGCAGGGTTTGCAGTCTCCCTCCCCAGCACTCGATCCGCACAACATCATGACCCAACAAGACGAACATCATCCGGACGACGTGCAACAACACCTGCGCGAAGTGCAGGAGCTGCTCTCCCGCCACAAGCTGGTCGAAGGGCTGGTTCATCGTCAAGACATGCCGCGCCACGAGCTGGTCGAAAATCTGGTGCATAAACAGCATGTCGCCGAGCTGCAGGCCAAGCTGGACGAGCTTCATCCGGCCGATATCGCTTATGTGCTGGAATCGCTCCCCCTGGAAGACCGTCTGTTCGTCTGGGATCTGGTCAAAGCCGAGCGGGACGGCGAGATTTTGCTCGAAGTATCCGATGCGGTCCGCGAATCGCTCATCGAGACCATGGAACCGCACGAGCTCAAGGCTGCCGCCGAAACGCTCGATGCCGATGAGCTTGCCGATCTTGCCCCGGATTTACCGCCGGAAGTCATCCAAGACGTATTCCAGTCCCTCGACAGCGAGGGCCGGGAACAGCTGCGCGCGGCCATGTCTTACCCGGAGGACTCGGTTGGCGCGCTGATGGATTTCGACATGGTCACCGTCCGCGAGGACGTGACCCTGGAAGTCGTATTGCGCTACCTGCGGCGCTTCGATGAATTACCCGATCACACCGACAAACTCTTTGTCGTGGATCGGGAAGATCATCTCAAGGGCATCCTCACCCTGGAAAAACTGCTGATCAGCGACCCGAACCTGGAAGTTCGCGATGTCATGCAGCGTGAGCAGATCATCAGCTTTCAACCCGACGATGATGCCGATGAGGCCGCCCAGGCTTTCGAACGTTATGATCTCGTGTCAGCCCCGGTGGTCGATGGCGAAAAGCGTGTCATCGGCCGCCTTACTGTCGCTGACGTGGTCGATTTCATCCGCGAAGAGAGCGAGCATGAAATCCTTGCACACGCCGGCCTGCGGGAAGAAGAAGACATTTTTGCACCGGTGTGGGATTCGGTGAAAAACCGTTGGTCATGGCTGGCCATCAACCTGGTGACCGCTTTCGTCGCCTCACGGGTCATCGGCGCGTTTGAAGATTCCATCGAAAAACTGGTGGCGCTCGCCGCGCTCATGCCGATCGTCGCCGGCATCGGCGGAAACTCCGGTAATCAGACAATTACCATGATCGTGCGGGCGATCGCCATGGGCCAGGTCGAACAGGACGCCCGTAATCGCCTGCTGAAAAAAGAGCTTGGTGTCGCCCTGATCAACGGCATCGTATGGGGAGGCTTACTAGGTGTGCTGGCCTGGTGGCTTTACGGCAGTGTCTCGCTCGGTCTGGTCATGACTGCCGCTATGACCTTGAATCTTCTGCTTGCCGCCACTGCAGGCGTGCTGATTCCGATGATCCGCATCCGCTTCGGTGCCGACCCTGCTATCGGCAGTTCGGTGATGATCACCGCATTAACCGACTCTGGTGGCTTTTTCATCTTTCTGGGGCTCGCCACCCTTTTTCTACTCTGACTGATTACAACAGTCGCTTCCCCGAGCGCAGCCACTCGATTTTCCCGATCAAAGCGGCGCGCAAACCATACACCGCGTGGAAGTTGCACGCCACATTGTCGCCGAGCCTGTTTTTGCGCGTTTGCGGCGTTCGTTCCGATTGGTGTGTTTTTGTTGTTTTGTGTGGGAGTGTTTGGGGTGTTATGTGGGAGTGTTTAGGTGATGTAGACGGTCAAACGCCGCTGGATTGTTGAGATCGAGCGGCGTTTGTTTGTGGGTTAGTCTGACGATGACCTACTTTCGCGAGGGGGTTCCTCACTATCATTGGCGCGTTCTCGTTTCACGGTCCTGTTCGGGATGGGAAGGGGTGGAGCCGAGAAGCTATGGTCGTCAGACTGTGACGGGGTAACAAAGTGGATGGTAGCGGTGTGTTTGGGTGGTGATTGTGTATTGAGTTCTGTGCTGTGTTTTACAAGGTTATAGGATCAAGCCTCACGGGCAATTAGTATCGGTTAGCTGAACGTGTTGCCACGCTTACACACCCGACCTATCAACGTTGTGGTCTTCAACGACCCTTCAGGGGGCTTGTAGCCCCGGGGAAGTCTCATCTTGAGGCGAGTTTCCCGCTTAGATGCTTTCAGCGGTTATCTCTTCCGCACATAGCTACCCGGCGATGCGACTGGCGTCACAACCGGTACACCAGCGGTGCGTCCACTCCGGTCCTCTCGTACTAGGAGCAGGTCCTCTCAAACTTCCAGCGCCCACGGCAGATAGGGACCAAACTGTCTCACGACGTTTTAAACCCAGCTCACGTACCACTTTAAATGGCGAACAGCCATACCCTTGGGACCGGCTACAGCCCCAGGATGTGATGAGCCGACATCGAGGTGCCAAACTCCGCCGTCGATGTGAACTCTTGGGCGGAATCAGCCTGTTATCCCCAGAGTACCTTTTATCCGTTGAGCGATGGCCCTTCCATACAGAACCACCGGATCACTATGACCTGCTTTCGCACCTGCTCGACTTGTCGGTCTCGCAGTCAAGCCGCCTTTTGCCATTGCACTATCAGTACGATGTCCGACCGTACCTAGGCGACCTTCGTACTCCTCCGTTACCTTTTGGGAGGAGACCGCCCCAGTCAAACTGCCTGCCATGCACGGTCCCCGACCCGGATTCACGGGCCTGGGTTAGAACCTCAACGACACCAGGGTGGTATTTCAAGGACGGCTCCACGAGAACTGGCGTTCCCGCTTCATAGCCTCCCACCTATCCTACACAAGTCCCGTCAAAGTCCAATGCAAAGCTACAGTAAAGGTTCATGGGGTCTTTCCGTCTTGCCGCGGGGAGATTGCATCTTCACAAACATTTCAACTTCGCTGAGTCTCAGGAGGAGACAGTGTGGCCATCGTTACGCCATTCGTGCAGGTCGGAACTTACCCGACAAGGAATTTCGCTACCTTAGGACCGTTATAGTTACGGCCGCCGTTTACCGGGGCTTCGATCAAGAGCTTATCACCCCATCACTTAACCTTCCGGCACCGGGCAGGCGTCACACCCTATACGTCATCTTTCGATTTTGCAGAGTGCTGTGTTTTTAATAAACAGTCGCAGCCACCGATTCTCTGCGGCCCCTTCGCCCTTCGGATGTACTCCTACAAGCTAGTGGGGCATACCTTCTCCCGAAGTTACGGTATCAATTTGCCGAGTTCCTTCTCCTGAGTTCTCTCAAGCGCCTTGGTATTTTCAACCTGCCCACCTGTGTCGGTTTGCGGTACGGTCGGCTCTAGACTGAAGCTTAGAGGCTTTTCCTGGAAGCAGGGTATCGACCACTTCGTCTCGCAAGGAGACTCGTCATCACGCCTTAGCTTAGCCCCGCGGATTTGCCTACGAGGCATGCCTACACGCTTAAACCGGGACGTCCAACACCCGGCTGGCCTAACCTTCTCCGTCCCCCCATCGCATCTAGAACCGGTACAGGAATATTGACCTGTTTCCCATCGACTACGCATTTCTGCCTCGCCTTAGGGGCCGACTCACCCTGCGCCGATGAACGTTGCGCAGGAAACCTTGGGCTTTCGGCGAGGGAGCTTTTCACTCCCTTTATCGCTACTCATGTCAGCATTCGCACTTCCGATACCTCCAGCATCCCTTACGAGACACCTTCGCAGGCTTACGGAACGCTCCCCTACCATGTGTCAAGGACACATCCGCAGCTTCGGTTCATGGCTTGAGCCCCGTTACATCTTCCGCGCAGGACGACTCGACTAGTGAGCTATTACGCTTTCTTTAAAGGGTGGCTGCTTCTAAGCCAACCTCCTAGCTGTCTGGGCCTTCCCACCTCGTTTGCCACTTAGCCATGCATTGGGGACCTTAGCTGGCGGTCTGGGTTGTTTCCCTCTCGACAACGGACGTTAGCACCCATTGTCTGTCTGCCGTATATCACTTTGCGGTATTCGGAGTTTGCTATCGCGGGGTAGATCGCAATGACCCCCCCAACGATTACAGTGCTCTACCCCCGCAAGTGTCCGTACGACGCACTACCTAAATAGTTTTCGGGGAGAACCAGCTATTTCCGGATTTGTTTAGCCTTTCACCCCTATCCACAGCTCATCCCCTAACTTTTCAACGTTAGTGGGTTCGGACCTCCAGTACCTGTTACGGCACCTTCATCCTGGCCATGGATAGATCATCCGGTTTCGGGTCTACGCCATGCGACTCATTCGCCCTTATCAGACTCGGTTTCCCTACGCCTCCCCTATTCGGTTAAGCTCGCCACATAACGTAAGTCGCTGACCCATTATACAAAAGGTACGCAGTCACCCCTGCACAAAGAACCCTACGGGTTCTTTGCCTGCACAAATCTATTTCACTTGTGTTCTTTTGACTCGGCCTGCGGCCTCGTCGAAAGAACCCGAAGATGCTTTGTGCAGGGGCTCCCACTGTTTGTATGCATGCGGTTTCAGGTTCTATTTCACTCCCCTCCCGGGGTTCTTTTCGCCTTTCCCTCACGGTACTGGTTCACTATCGGTCGATCACGAGTATTTAGCCTTGGAGGATGGTCCCCCCATCTTCAGACAGGATTTCACGTGTCCCGCCCTACTTGTCGCACGCTCAGACCCGCCAACGGCTTTTCGCATACGGGGCTATCACCCTATATTGCCGGACTTTCCAGACCGTTTTGCTAAGCCGATGGTTTAGTCGTGCAGGCTCTTCCGCGTTCGCTCGCCACTACTGACGGAATCTCGGTTGATTTCTTTTCCTCGAGCTACTTAGATGTTTCAGTTCACTCGGTTCGCTTCCGCTGGCCTATGGATTCAGCCAGGGATACTCCTTGCGGAGTGGGTTTCCCCATTCGGACATCGCGGGATCAAAGCTTCATTGCCAGCTCCCCCACGCTTTTCGCAGGCTTGCACGTCCTTCATCGCCTGTGATCGCCAAGGCATCCACCCCATGCACTTAGTCGCTTGATCCTATAACCTTGGAGCCTTTGTCGAAGGCTCTTCTGGCGCTAGGCTCAGAACTCGTTTGTGCGCCGAGCCGCGCCGCTGGTTCGCACACGCGCGCTCGACTGTTGGTTATGCAATCACAACCCATGCACCCGGCCACTGACATACCCAGCCGGGCGCACGCACTACTACTTATCCACTTTGTTAAAGAGCGAACCTCTACGAATGAATGCTTCGTAAGGAGTGAAGCCTTCTCCAACCAAAATCGCTTCGGGCGAACAACGCTTCACGCCTCACTCAGGTGATCGACACACGCCGATTGACCGCAGAACTGCCTGATCGACTGGTGGAGCTGGTCGGGATCGAACCGACGACCCTCGGCTTGCAAAGCCGATGCTCTCCCAGCTGAGCTACAGCCCCTTGTCTTGCCGGCAAGCTTTGGTGGGTCTGGTTGGGTTCGAACCAACGACCCCCGCCTTATCAAGACGGTGCTCTAACCAGCTGAGCTACAGACCCGCAGATTTCTCTCGTGTGTTGCGAGGCTCATGCCTTTGAACAACCGATAAGCTGTGGATACTTGAGCGATGCGATGTCGTTCTCTTGAAAGGAGGTGATCCAGCCGCACCTTCCGATACGGCTACCTTGTTACGACTTCACCCCAGTCATGAATCTCACCGTGGTAAGCGCCCTCCCGAAGGTTAAGCTACCTACTTCTGGTGAAACCCACTCCCATGGTGTGACGGGCGGTGTGTACAAGACCCGGGAACGTATTCACCGCGACATGCTGATCCGCGATTACTAGCGATTCCGACTTCACGCAGTCGAGTTGCAGACTGCGATCCGGACTACGATCGGCTTTCTGGGATTGGCTCCGCCTCGCGGCTTGGCAACCCTTTGTACCGACCATTGTATGACGTGTGAAGCCCTACCCATAAGGGCCATGAGGACTTGACGTCATCCCCACCTTCCTCCGGTTTGTCACCGGCAGTCCCACTAAAGTGCCCAACTCAATGATGGCAATTAGTGGCAAGGGTTGCGCTCGTTGCGGGACTTAACCCAACATCTCACGACACGAGCTGACGACAGCCATGCAGCACCTGTGTCCAGGCTCCCGAAGGCACTCTCGGCTCTCACCAAGATTCCTGGCATGTCAAGGGTAGGTAAGGTTTTTCGCGTTGCATCGAATTAATCCACATCATCCACCGCTTGTGCGGGTCCCCGTCAATTCCTTTGAGTTTTAACCTTGCGGCCGTACTCCCCAGGCGGTCAACTTCACGCGTTAGCTGCGTCACTCAGTGCGTTACCGCTCCGAACGACTAGTTGACATCGTTTAGGGCGTGGACTACCAGGGTATCTAATCCTGTTTGCTCCCCACGCTTTCGTGCATGAGCGTCAGTACAGGCCCAGGGGGCTGCCTTCGCCATCGGTGTTCCTCCACATCTCTACGCATTTCACTGCTACACGTGGAATTCCACCCCCCTCTGCCGTACTCTAGCCTGCCAGTCACAAGCGCAGTTCCCAGGTTAAGCCCGGGGATTTCACACCTGTCTTAGCAAACCGCCTGCGCACGCTTTACGCCCAGTAATTCCGATTAACGCTCGCACCCTACGTATTACCGCGGCTGCTGGCACGTAGTTAGCCGGTGCTTCTTCTGTCGGTACCGTCAGCAACAGGCTATGTTAGAGCCCGCCTTTTCTTCCCGACTGAAAGAGCTTTACAACCCGAAGGCCTTCTTCACTCACGCGGCATGGCTGGATCAGGCTTGCGCCCATTGTCCAAAATTCCCCACTGCTGCCTCCCGTAGGAGTCTGGGCCGTGTCTCAGTCCCAGTGTGGCTGATCATCCTCTCAGACCAGCTACGGATCGTCGCCTTGGTGAGCCTTTACCTCACCAACTAGCTAATCCGACATCGGCCGCTCCAATGGCGTGAGGTCCGAAGATCCCCCACTTTCCCCCTCAGGGCGTATGCGGTATTAATCCGGCTTTCGCCGAGCTATCCCCCACCACTGGGTACGTTCCGATGCATTACTCACCCGTTCGCCACTCGCCGGCAGGCCGAAGCCCCCGCTGCCGTTCGACTTGCATGTGTAAAGCATGCCGCCAGCGTTCAATCTGAGCCAGGATCAAACTCTTAAGTTCAATCCAACAAAGCACTCAAAATCATCACTGACTTCGCGAGCACTTGAATCTCGATGAAACCCTTCCCAGCAAAAAGCTAGAAAGTCATCGCAACAACCCAAGCACCCACACTTATCGGTTGTTCAAATTTTTAAAGAACCGCTGCAAAAGCAGCGAAGGAGCGAGATTATGAAGCAAACCACTTACTTCGTCAACCCCTCCCGGCAACTTCTTCACTCATCCATCACCGAAAGAACCGCTTCAACCCCTTCCGCACCGATCGCCAATCCAGCACTCAGCGCGAAAGAGCCGCGCATTATAAAAGGCTAAAAAACAGTGTCAACAGGGCATGTAGAGAGTGCAGAGAGCAAGTATTCTGTCCGGACTTGTATCACGAGATTTGTCCGGTTTCATGGGTGCCGAGGAGGTGCCTCATGAGACGGACGGAGTTGCTACAGGAGATACGATCGATGCGGTTTGAAGAGGCCTATGGTGGCTGACAGTGTGGGCGGCTGGCGATCTTCCATGGCCCGCGAAGAATCGCGCGCTACGGTGCAAACGGTCAGCCGGAAAAACCCGAACTCAAAGTCGCCGTGTAGGTCCGCCGTGGATCCAAAGAGCGGACAGTTTATGTGCTACGCAACCGGACAGTCCCGTTCGTTGACAGCACAAAGAGCGTAAAGCTCATCAGCCGAGAACCAGAGCCCCGGCAGCGCGTAGGCTGGCCCGCCGGGCTGTGTGGCCGCGAAGCGGTAACCGCCCGCCTCGCGATCCCAGACGATGGGGGCGTTGAGCCGCTCGCGCATGTACGCCAGATCGCGCTTGAAGGTGGCGCGCGACACCTCAAGCTCCTGCAAAACATCTCTAGTGGCGCCACGCGCCGTTCGTGCAACAACTGGTCGATTCTGTAGAAACGCTCGGTGCGGTTCACGGTCTCCTCGCGCGAGCAGCATTGGGGTAACCGCTTTTTCAGCACGAAGGCGCAAGTTTTGAGCCTCCTCGCGTGGCATCGTACAGGTATGGACATTTCCCGACTCGATTTTGCCCTTCCCGATGCGTGCGTGACTGGCAAAGCCGCCACGCTGGCCTCGCCACCTGCATTTTCCCTGTCCCATCCCGAAGCCGGCTGGATTCGGCTGGCGATCGAACATCCCGATGCGGATTTTCCCCCAGTGATGATGAGCAAGGTCTTCTCGCCCCTTGCGCCCCTGTGGGCCTGGTCCCTGGCGCTCGCCTGGGGGATGGAACCGGCATCGTGCCGTATCGACGAAGAAGGCAGCGCCGTCTATCTCATCGCAAAGGCAGGCACAGAAGGGCGCCTTTCCTTCACCCTCGTTCGCACACAGTACGGGTGCCGCAACGAACCCGAAAGGCTGCTGCAGGCGCTGACCTGGGAGGTTCAGGCCGAGACGGTACGCGCGCTCTTACCGCTGCTGCCGATTGGCGTGGGTAGTTGCTTCATCGACGAGCAAGGCCGCCGGGCGCGGCTCGTGCATCGGAACCGCCGCCGCTGGGTGCTCTGTTGGGAGGACGGGCGGCTATCCGAAGGCGACTGCTTTTATCAGGATCACCGCCCGGTCCGTCGCTGGCCGGTGGCCGAGGGGCCGGTGTTCGACGAAGCGGCGCTCGATGCCATCGACCGGCGGCGGCTCGCCTTCATGCGGTTGGGTGTGTCGCCCTATGGCGTTGTGTGTCCTTGCTGTGGTTATCCGTGTATGGACGATGACCCGGCCGACATCTACGCGTGCGACATTTGCGATTGGCCGGTATGGACATTGTTGTGCGACAAAGATTTTCCGGAGACCGACCCACTCGAAATCCTGAAAGCCAGAACGCTTTTTCTGCAGCACGGTGATTGTCACGCACAGGAGCCGAAATCGGCACAGGAGGCGAATGTGTTGCGGCATTTGCGCGCTCCCCAGCGGATGGCAATGGCCCAAATGGTCATGGCCGAATGGGACGACTGGCTTGCAAACCCCGACCTCGATCACACGCCGGAGCCGGTGTGGATGCGCATGAGCCGCTGACAGGAGGAAAACCCATGAGCAATGGTCAAGGCCCTTTCCCCTGGCGTCGCTTCCTGCGCCGGCGCTTTCCCGCCCATGCCGAGGGGTGGATGGTTGCGCAGGTGCCACTGTGGTGGGCGGCGCTGCTGCTCGCCCCGGCGCCGGGCGCAACGGTCGATGCGATCTACGCCGTCCTGGCTCTCCCTGTTGCGGTGGGGATGGTGGGGGCCTTCGTCCTGCTGGCCGCGCTGCTGCGTTTTCCGTGGTGGATGCTCATGCCGCTGTGTCTGCTGTCAATGGCTGTGGAAGCGCTATTGCGCAAGCTGGCACGTAACCCGTGGCAGCCCAAACCGATGCCGCGCCGCTGGTATCTATCGAATGTCGTGGCGCTGTGGCAGGGGTGGGACCGGTTCATTCGCCGAAGGCCCTGGTATCGAAGGCTGCAACGCAAGCTCGACGCACTCGCACCCGCAACACAAAAACCTTGTCGTCGCCAAGGGTTATGCGTGTCCTCGCGGGATCAACCGGGGCCCACAGCGTTCGATTACGCCTGGGTACAGGCGGACAGCCACATGTGGTTTTGGTACGGCGTGGGATTCGTCGTGTTGTGGGTGGAGCTGACCAGCGTCGACGCGGCAGGCTGGCTCTGGGGCTTTGTCTTTGCGGTGCTGATGTATGGGCTGGTGTCTTTGACCCCTTTGCCGTTTCTTGCCGCGGCGATTCTGGGATTTATTTTAGCCTGGCTGGTGGGCTTGGGTATGTCACCCCAGCAACGCGAGCAGGCGCGGTTGCGACGCGCGGCGTCTCTCGCTGCGCGCAAACCACCCCCACGGCATGTGCCTGTGCGACGCATCCCTCCCATCCAGCACCAACCCACGTCGAACTGGCTGGTGCCGCTGTTCGTTGGGCTGTGGATCGGCTCTGCCTGGGGGGACGATGAATGAGCGCTTCGCCAGCGCAACCCGGCATGCTCGAAGCTCTTTTTGCCTTTGTTTCGGCGCACGAGTGGGCACAGTGGCTTTTTGTGGCGTTCCTCTTTTTGCCGCCGATGGTGTTCGCTCTCATCACCGGGCAGCGCGGTTTGGCGTCCTTGAGCACGGTGCTCGGTTGGTGGGCGTTAGTGCTCATGCTCGCCTTGGCGATGGTTTGAGCGCACGCACCGCGGCAACCCAGGCGGTAAGCGGCAGCCCAAAATCTGGATCAGCCCATCGACCAAGCCGCGCGCTACGGCCATCAGCGGCCAGAGCAAAAACGTCAATACGAGCGCGACGGTGAGGGCGGTTGCCGCACCCCAAACCAAAGCAACGGGCACTGCGGCCAGCGCTGCTGCCAGAAAAGAGATTAGCAGCGATGGCATGGCCGCCAGCCCTCCATTATCCGTCCCGTTCATAAACGGCCACGACGATGCGCCCCTGATCCAGCCGCAACAGAAACCCGAGCCGGATCACCCGCACGACCAGCCCCTGCTGGCGCAACAGGC
Organism: Pseudothauera hydrothermalis; assembly: GCF_003345255.1. Lineage (GTDB taxonomy): Bacteria > Pseudomonadota > Gammaproteobacteria > Burkholderiales > Rhodocyclaceae > Pseudothauera > Pseudothauera hydrothermalis. Next base: position 2,645,133 of record NZ_CP029331.1, read on the forward strand.
GTAGGCGCAAATCGGCCATCCCAGGCAGGCTCAAGGTGCCGATCCGCTGGCCGTTGGCATACAGCGTCACGCTGTGATCGTAGCTCGCTTCTGCCGCGGTGAGCACCTCCCCCTCGTGCAGCCGACGGATTGGAGCCATATCCAGATCACGGCTCCACAACCCATCGACATGCACTACGCGTTCATGCGTTTGCGCGAATTGCCCGGCGCAGCGCTGAATGAACGCCCGCCGGTTCAGCCCGACCGGAAAGGGCTCGTTGGCATCGAGCAAAAACAGATCACTCAGACGGGTCCCGCTCGGTGGTAGCCAAGCCGTCAACAACCGGTCAAACGGCACAAACCCGCGTGCAAAGCCCACTTCGATGCGCACGCCTCCGTTTGGCGCGACCCGTGCCCGCAACAGGCGGGGCGGAGGAAAATAGTGGCCGCTGGCAAGGGCAACTTTTTGCATCTCGCGCCAGCGCACCAGGAACCAGTCACGCAAGGCTGCAACCAGCATTTGGCTGCCAGCGCGAATGCGCCCTGCGTGCGGGTCGAGAAAGTCAACCCAGGCTTCCCTGCCAAAGCAGGGGAAGACTTCGAACAGCCTCGGGCCGATATCCAACTCCAGATGCCCGACGACACGGACGGCCAGGCGGTGCATGAGGTGGCGCAAATGTTTCACCGGCACCGGGCCAGCCTCGACGAAGAGGGGCACGCCGTGCTGTTCGGGCATCAGCCGGTGGGCGCGGCGGCGTGTTCCGCGTCTACCGGGGTTGCGCTGGAACGTCCAGCAAAAGGGAAATTCGTATGGACCGAGCAAGCCCGTCTCTGGTGAACCAATGGGATGGGTATTCTCCACAGCCAGTGCCTCTCACAAGGAAACACCGAAATTGTCCGCGGCAACAGGCTCAATGGCTGCGCCTGTTGCGCCAGGTATTCCCATCCTTACCGCGCCCCGGGTTCGGCCAGCATGTTTTCGATCAGGCGGATCATGACCGCCTTGTTCTTGGCGTCCGACTCCGCCACCAAGAGCGCCAGCGCCGCCAGCCCCACGTCGTTGATGACCGGCGCGCCGTCGCGCAGCAGCCGACCGTTGCGCGCCAGAAAATCCACGAACAGCAGTGCCCCGCAGCGCTTGTTGCCGTCGCTGAACGGGTGGTTTTTGATGACGAAGTAGAGCAGGTGCGCGGCCTTGGTCTCCAGGGTTGGGTAGGCGGGCTCACCAAAAACGGTTTGCTCCAGGTTGCCGAGAATGGCGGCAAACGCCTCGCCCCGTTCGCGCCCGAAGAGGTCAGAAGCCTCACCGCGCGCCATCAGGTCGGCCTTGAGGCGAGCGATGGCCGCGCGCGCCTCTTCCAGCGTGGGCAGTACGCCGCCCGGACTGCCGGCAGGGGCGGCGAGCAACCCCTCGTCATAGCGCTGCAGCCACAGGAAGGTTTGCGTGTAGCGGGCGATCACGTCCACCAGCCCGCACCCCTCCTGGGCGGTGAGCGCGTCACTTGCCGCAGCCTTGCGGATGAGTTGCAGGGCGGCTTCCAGCTCGGCCGCGTTGCGCTCGAAGCGCTGGCGGTCGAGCGAGTACCCACGCGTCAAATGCTCGCGTAGCACGCGCGTGGCCCATTGGCGAAAGCGCGTGGCGCGGGCCGAATGGACGCGGTAGCCGACCGAAATGATGGCGTCGAGGTTGAAGTATTCGACTAGGTAGGTTTTGCCGTCAGCGGCAGTTGTTGCATTTTTTGCAACAACTGCTTCACGCTCCAGTTCACCGCTGGAAAAGATCGCCTTGAGGTGACGCGAGATCACCGATTTGTCACGCCCAAAGAGGTCGGCGATCTGCTGAAGGCTCAGCCAGACGCTCTCACGCTCCAGGCGCACTTCGACGCGCGCCTCGCCGCCTTCGTAAATCACGATATCGCTTTGGTGGCTCATCGATTCCCCCTGCGTCACGACGTGGAGTACGGCATCATGGATGGGACTGCCGTGGAGAGGAAACGCTCGGGATTCCCCGTCCTACCCCGCCCGCCAGCCGGTCTCGGTCTCCACCGCCAGCCCCAGGTCGGCGAGTGCCGCGAGCACCGCCGCCACCGCCTTGGCGGGTTTTTGGGCGAAGCGCACGGCGAGCCGCTCGACCGGCTGCGGCGTGGTCGTGAGCAAGGCGCGCACGGTGGCGATTTGCTCGCGCAGGGTCTTGGGCCAGGCGAGCGGGGCGGTCGCGGCGGGCGTGGTGTCGGTCTCCACCTCCAGCGCGACCGCAGCCTGCACGCCGGTGGCACCCGCCGGGTTCTGGTGGGCCGGGCGCAGCCAGCGGACGATTCCTTGCGCCTCCTCGGCGCTTCTGCGCGCATTCAAGGCGACGATTCGGGTGAGCAGTTCCTCTTCGGCTTGCGATTGCTCAGGCGCTTTCACCTTGAGCGGCGTGGTGGCGCCGGGGCGGCCTACCAGCGCGGCGGCAAGCTCACTCCTGCCATAGGCGGCAAAGACCGCTTCGTCCAGCTCGTCGTGCAGCGTGCGCAGCACCGACACGAGGCCGTTTTCATGAATGGCGCGCTCCTTGGGGGTGAGCGCTTCGCCCGCGCGCAGTTTCTCGAGCACGTTGTAGAGGCCGGTGAGCGTCAGCGCCTCATGCTCGGCGAGCACGCGCTTGCGGTGCGCGTCGATCGCTTCGGCTAGTTCCCCGATGCGCGCCCGCAGCGCGTCGGTGAGCCCCGTGTCGGCGTCGGGGAAGGGGAAGGTGTCGAAGCAACGGCTTTTGTTGAAGACTGGGCGATCTTCCAGCGTGCCGCCCGCCGCGAGCGCCCAGGCCACATGCAGCCGCGAGGAGAGGACACCCAGCGCGAAGGGGTCGTCTAGCGCAATGGCTATAGGTCTGTGGTCGGGCAGGATGGCCGCGCCGAGGAACTGGAAGCTGCGGTGCTTCGCGGTCTCGACGGTGGCGATGTACCGCGACAACCCCGCCGACATCGCGCGCCAGTGTTTGCGCGGCTCGGCGAAAAGCCACCAGTCGCGCTTGAGCTTGGGCCGGTTGTTGTGATCGCGCTCCGGTTTGACCCGCTCATAAACCCATTGAAAGACCGCGGGGTAGCGGCTGCGCACCTCGTCCGCCGTCAAGCCGTAGAGGTCGATCACCATGACACCGCGCGGCCGGTCGGTGAGGTCGCGCCCGTTGCGGTAGGCCCGGATGTGCCGCTCCAGCCCCAGCACACGTCCCAGCCCCAGCGTTTCGGCTTCTTCGGGGGTGACGATGAAGCCGCTGCCCGCGAGCATGACGCCGTTGGAGCTGATGCCGCCATTCGCCCGCAACGCCATCGCTCCGGCGACATTCGCACCAATGGTGAGGTCGGGATGAATCAACCCCACCCTGCGGGCCAGTTCGACGGTGCGGGCGTCCTCTTCCCCCTCCCGTTCGCTGCTGACGGTGAGATGCTCCCCTTCGGCGACGTCCGCTGCCCCTACGGTCATCGCAATCCGCACGGCGGCACCGTCGGCGGCATCGACCCACGGGTGGTCGGGGATGGCAAAGGCGAGTTTGAGGGGTGTTTGCGGGGCGTGCAAATGGCTTTCCAGCACACGGCGGTTGAAGGTCTGCCGGATGCTGTTGGTGGTGATGAAGCCAAAGCGGCGCGCTGCTCCCTGCCGCACCGCCTCTGCCGCCTTGTGCCACCAATACATCACGAAGTCGGCACTCTCCGGCACCTCCGGGTAGGCGGCGCGCACGGCGTCCACGTAACCATCGCCCAGCGCCCGACGCATCGTCGCCGCACCGATGAACGGCGGATTGCCGACGATGAAGTCGGCCTCGGGCCAGTCGGCGGGACGCGGGCGGCGGTAGCGTTCGATGGGCACCTGCGCGGCTTCGTCCGGCACCGGCTCGCCGGTGACGGGGTGGGGTTTGGTGGTGACGCCATCCCAGCGGGTGCGCAGGCGGCCTGCGTCGTCGGTCTCGTAATCGATGCCGTCGTGGTCGATGAGCGCGTCGCGGTGCTCGATGTTGTGAAAATCCCGCAGCACCGGGTCGGGGAGGTCCTCCAGCCCCTTGTGGATGCGGTGGTGCCATTGCAGATAACCGATCCACAGCACCAGTTCGGCAATCGCCGCCGCTCGGGGGTTGATCTCCAGCCCCAGGAACTGGTGGGGATCGACGGTGCTGCCGGCCATCGCCAGCCGCCCCTGGGTGTCGCCCAGGTCGGCGAGCAGATTCAACACCTCGCCCTCCAGCCGCTTCAAAAGTTCCAGCGCCACGTAGAGGAAGTTGCCGCTGCCACACGCCGGGTCCAACACGCGCACGTGGCAAAGCCGCTGGTGGAAGGCTTCGACTTCCTCACGCGCCTTGTCGGGCTTGCCCTGCGCGAGGTAGTGGCTCGCCGCGACCTGCGCGGTTTGCCACTCGGCGCGCAAGGGTTCGATCAGGGTGGGCTGCACCAGCCGCTCGACGTACGCCCGCGGGGTGTAGTGGGCGCCGAGCCGGTGGCGCTCGCGCGGGTCGAGCGCGCGCTCCAAGAGCGTGCCGAAAATGGCCGGTTCCACCTGCCGCCAGTCAGCGCGTGCGGCATCCAGCAGATCGTCGATCTGCTCGCGGGTGAGCGGGATCACGTCCGGGTCGGCAAAGAGCCCGCCGTTGAAGCGGCGAATGGGGGCGAGCAGTCGCGCGTCGAACCCGCCCTGGTTCATCGCCTGCCAGAAAAGGGTGAGTGCCGGGACAAACGCCCCGGGCTTGTCGCGCACGCTCTGCAAGAGCCCGGTGAAGGCCCCTACGCCGTCTTGTTGCGGCAAGAGGCCCACATCCTCGGCAAACATGGAAAAGAGCGCGCGCATCAGGAAGTGCGCGACGCGCTGCGGTTCAAAGCCGGCGGCCTCCAGGGATTTGGCCAATCGCGCCAGTCGGTCGGCAATGGCACGCGTTACCCGGGCGGATTCGCGGGTGGGGTCGAGCTTGAGCGGGTCGAGCCAGAGGAGCTTGAGCCGCGCCTGTATCGCCGGGTCGGCGAGATCCGCGAGCCGCACGCGGTGGTGCGCCGGGTCGGGATAGGGAACGTAGGTGGCCCCGGTGCGGGAAAAATCGGCGTACAGCTCCAGCGAGCGGCCCACGTCCACCACGACGATGAACGGCGGCCGCCCCTCCTCGGCGGGCAGCGCCCGGGCGTAACTTTCGGCCTGGGCGTGGGCGCGCAGCATGGCGCGGTCCCAGCCGCCCGAATCCAGCTCCAGCCCGGTTTGCTTGGCTTCCAGCACGAACGAGCCACGCCGATAGAGGTCGATGAACCCGCGCGTGACGGTGCCGTCGGCGTGGGCCATGTCCACGCGCCGCTCGAAGACGTAGGCGTTCTCAAGTGTGTCGTCGCTCGCCGGTTCCGGGCGCGGCAGCCCCAGCGCCTCGGTGAGTTCGGTGAGAAAGAGCTGGTAGTTGGCACGTTCGGAGCCGCTGGCGGCCTCCCAGCGGGTGATGAAGGCGGGGATGGCGCTCACGGCGGTCATGGAGGAATGTGGTATCGAGGGGGGCGTTCGACTGAAATCGCCCGTCATTGTAACCGTGTCCGGGCGCAGCCTTTGAGCCACCCTCTGCATCAGCATGGCGGCATGGAAGATTTGACACCACGGTATACCTGCTTGCCTGCCGCCCCGCCAGCGCCGACTTTCGCTGGGGCGGCCACGCCCGTGCGCGCCCGGCTGTGGGTGTCGCCTGCCGCGCTCAAACTACTCGACGAGGCGCCAAGGCTGTGGCTTACGCTCGCCGACGGCCGGGTGCTGGCGGTGCGCCTGCCGCAGGTGCGGATGGGTGACGACTGTGTGCTTGCCCGACTGACCGAAGCGTTGCTGCCCGATGTGCGGGGGATGCAGTGGATCTATGAAAACCTGCCCGGGGTCGGCATCGTGCAGGTGCTCCATGCCGCACCGGTGGTGCCGCCGCTATCCGCGCAACACGCAGGCTTCGTATTGCAGCCGGATTTCCGGCAGTTCGTCGCCGTGCTCGATCACCAGGTGCTGGCACTTTTGATGCGGCTCGAGCGCGAACCCGTGCCGCCGGCCATCACCCGCCGCGATGGCGAGGCGCCGCATCCGCTGCCGCGCTCATTTTTTGCCTCCGTGCGCAATTACAACCGGCTGGTGGCCCTGCCGCCGGAACTGCGGAAACGGCGGATGCAGGCTTTGCACCGCTTTCCGGCGCTGGTGGCGCCGGTTCTGCTTACCGCTCACCGCCATCCGAATGTGGTCGACGGCAAGCGTCACGCCTGGCGCGAGGTGGATGAAGCGGTGGAAGCGGCCATCGATGCGGGACGCGATCTCACGGGTGCGCTGGCCGCCCATTACGGCATCTCGCGGGGGCTTACGCGCGCGCCCGTCAACGCCGAATATTGGCACGCGCCCAGCCACGCCTTGCGGCGCGGCTGACTGGCCATGCTCGATGCGCTGCCGGCCAACCTGCGTCCGACGCTTGCCGAATTCGAGCGTTGGCTGGTCTATCTGCCCAACTACTTCGCCTTGATCGGCGAGGATGAGGAGGGCGACCCGTTGCCCCTGCCTGCCTCGGTACATCGCGGCGCGTTTCGCCTCGGCTGGCGCGCCACCTGGGAAAAGGCCGCGCGGCGCTTCGGCAATCTGCACCCGGCACTGGCCGACTGCGACGACTTCCTCACGGCGGTGCGGGATCATCTGGCCGTGCGCATGAAACGCCGCCGCGGCCCGCGCATCGAACGGCTCGCGCAAGCCTGGCTGGCCCGCCATGGCCTGTTGGGCCTGCTGGCCGCCTCCGAGCGCTGGCACCGGCTGCGCCCGCATATCGCCCCGAGCCTCGTTCCACCCGGCTTTGCACTGCCCGCCGTCCTGGGCGCGTTCGAAGGCGACGGCTGCCTGGCGCGCGAACTCCTCACGCCGCAGGCGCTTGCCGAGGAAGGCGAGGCCATGCGTCACTGCGTGGGCGGCTACTGGGCGCAGTGTGTGGCGGGCGAGCGTATCTTCTCGCTTGCCGCCTTTGGCGAGCGGGCGACCGCGCAGTACCACCCGCACGTCAAACCCGACACGGACGACACGGTGTATCGCTTGGTGCAATTACGCGGGCCGTTCAATGGCGAGGTCTCGCCGCGCATAGAGACTCTTGCGCGCGAGATCGAGGCGCGCATCAACGCCCCGGAGCGGCGCGCGCAGCGCTGGGCGGCGCTGGAAGCGCGCGGGCGGCTGGAAGTGGCCGAACTCGAATGGCGGCAGGCGCGGCAACAGGCCGCCGCCTGGCTCGATGCCAAGACCCACCGCCAGCTCGAGGCGGTGCTCGAATGGCTCGAACTCACGCCCCCCTGTCCGGAGGTGCTTTTGTGCGACTACATCGCTGGCTACCAATACCACGACGGCGCGGCGGTGAAGGATGGCTTGCGCGTGGGCGATGCGCTCTCGCTCGTACGCGAGCCGGACAACCCCCACGACCGGCTGGCGGTGCGCCTCGACTGGCAAGGCCACAAGCTGGGTTATCTGCCGCGCCCGCGTAACGCCGAGATCGCACTGGCCTTGGATGCCGGAGAAAAGCTTGCCGCCCGTATCCGGAGAATCGATGCCGAGGCCGACCCCTGGGAGCGGGTGGAGGTGGTGGTTCAGACCGCCCCGTAATGTTCCGCCATCGCCGCGATCTCTTCAGCCACCCTTTTCTTCAAGCTCGCCGGCGCTTCGACCACCACATGGCGGCCGTGGCGCAGGATGTCCATGATCAGTTCGCGCTCGTCGGCGTAGGGGATGGTCAGCCGTAGCCCCCCATCGGGCAGATCTTCCGCGCTTTGCTCGGGATGCCAGGTTTCGGCACGCACCCAGCGCGCCCGCTCGGGCGAGAAGCGCAGCACCGCGCGGCCCTTGGGGCGGCCAGAGAAGATGCCGTAGGCGCTGGCGTAGTGGGCATCCAGGATCTTGTCGGCGATTTCGCGTGCCTTCTGGGGCAGCACCTTCACACGTCGGATGGTGTCCAGCGCGAAGCTGCGCAACGCATTCCGCCAGTGGCAATACGCATCCAGATACCAGTTGTCGCGGTAGTGGGTGAGGCGCTGCGGGGAGACGATGCGGGTGTTGACCTCGTCACGGGCACGGTTCCAGGCCTCGATCTCGATCCTCTGGCGCTGCATGAGCGCCAGCGCAATGTCGGAAAACCCCTTCGGCTCCACCGGCCGGCGAGCGACGGAGAGAATACGCACGCGGCGTGCGACTTCCTGTGCCGACTGGCCTGCCGCTTCGAGCATCGCCGTGAGCCGCGATTGCAGGGGAGCGATATGGGCGGACAAAATCCCCGGCTCGACTTCAGCAAGCAGCTTTTGCGCGGCAAGCAGCGCATAAAGTTCACCGGCCGAAAACCACAGCCCCGGCAGTTCATAGGCGGGGCCATCGGGCTGGGGGGCGGCGAAACGGTAGCCGCCCACCTCGCGATCCCAGACGATCGGGGCGTGGAGCCGCTCGCGCATGTACTCCAGATCGCGCTTGAAGGTGGCGCGGGAGATTTCCAATGCTTCAAGAAAGCTTTCGAGCGGCACCACGCGCCGCTCGGCAAGCATCTGGTCGATGCGGTAAAAACGCTCGGTGCGGTTCATTGCTCCCCCTCTGGTACAACGCATGGGCCGGTCGATTATTCCAGAAGCACGAAGCCAGTACGATTGCCCGCCGGCCGCCAAACGCCGAAGCAAACCAAACGCTTGCAAACCCGCATAGTTGCGGCTGATCCCCTCTTGAACGCTCAAAGAGTCCAGGGGAAACGCCGAACAATTCGGTTTCAACGAGCGCTCGGCCGGTCACGAGCATCAAGCAGTGGAAAATTTCTCAGATCGTTGGCTCTTTTTCCCACGGCGACGACGTTCGTGGATATTGCGCTGCGCTTTTTTCTTTCCCCGGCGCGCCATCAAGACGCACCTAGGGGGTGAAGCGCCAACAGCGACCGGCGCAAAGAACAGCCCAGCCGTTTGGCCGGCAGCGCGTTGCGCTTGCTCCGCTTCTTCGTCTGGAGCATCTCGGGATCACACGCCTTGGCCCAGTTCTTGGTCGAGGGCGGCGCCGCGATCAGCGTCACATCGACGAGGGTGCCTTTGCGCATCATCAGCCCCTTCTGGGCGAGGTGAGCCTCGATGACCTCGAAAATCTTGCGCCTCAGGTCGTGCCTCTCGAGCAGGCGGCGAAACTTCAACAGCGTGGTCGCGTCGGGCGCCGCTTCGCGGGCCAAATCGATACCCGCTTAATATCCACCAACAGGGCCGCCGGCGTAGTTTTCGAACCGTGTGCTTTCACCGATGAAGGTCATACGCACCATACCGGTTGGCCCGTTACGGTGCTTGCCGATGATCAGCTCTGCCGTTCCCTTGTCGGGCGAGTCGGGGTTATAGACTTCATCGCGGTAGATGAACATGATGATGTCCGCGTCCTGCTCGATGGCGCCGGATTCGCGCAGATCCGACATCACCGGGCGCTTGTTCGGGCGCTGCTCCAGACTGCGATTGAGCTGCGAGAGCGCGATGATTGGCACATGCAGCTCTTTGGCGAGGGATTTGACGGAGCGCGAAATATCCGAGAGTTCAGCGGCTCGGTTGTCGCTCTCGCGCGTACTGCTCATCAGCTGCAGGTAATCAATGACGATCAGACCGAGCTTGCCGCACTGGCGGGCGAGCCGCCTGCAGCGGGCGCGCAGATCGATCGGGTTCAATCCGGGCGTTTCGTCGATGTAAATGGGCGCATCGTAGAGCTTGCCCATCGCTGCGGTTAAACGCTGCCAGTCCTCGTCACTGAGCCGCCCCGAACGAATCTTGCTTTGATCGATACGGCCGATCGAGGAGATAAACCGGGTGGCGAGCTGGGTTCCCGGCATCTCCATGGAGAAAATAGCCACCGGCAAACGGCACTCGACCGCGATATGCTCGGCGATGTTCAGTGCAAAGGTGGTTTTACCCATCGCCGGACGACCGGCCACCACGATCATGTCTGAAGGCTGCAGACCTGAAGTGATGGCATCCAGGTCCACCAAACCGGTCGGCACACCGGTCACATCGCTGGGATTATCGCGGTCATAGAGCTCCTGAACGCGATCGACGACCTGCTTGAGAATCGGCTGGATAGGGACGAAGCCGCTGCTGTGCCGTGCGCCCGCCTCGGCAATCTCGAACACTTTGGCCTCGGCTTCGTCTAGCAGCACCTTGGCGTCTTTGCCAGAGGGGGCCAGCGCGCTGGCGGCGATCTCGTCACCGACGGCGACCAATTTGCGCAGGATGCTGCGCTCACGGACGATCTCGGCATAACGACGGATGTTCGCCGCCGAAGGTGTGCTGTTGGCAATCTCGGCCAAATACGCGATACCGCCCGCCTGCTCTGCCTCGCCGCTTTTTTCCAGCGACTCGAACACAGTCACCACGTCGGCAGGCTTGCCCAGATCGATCAATTTGGCGATATGGCGGTAGATCCGCCGATGATCGTCGCGGTAGAAGTCCGCCTCGTTGACCAGATCGGCAACACGCTCCCAGGCGGTGTTGTCCAGCAAAATGCCGCCGATCAGCGATTGTTCGGCTTCCAGAGAATGTGGCGGCAACCTGATGCCCGCCAACTGGGGGTCCAGGGCTGGCTCCTGGACACTGCGACGTGTAGAACTGGCCATGGTGCGGATAGGTTGCGCCTTGATCAGAGGAGAGATTTTAGCGGGCCAGCGGCAGCCGACGCGCCAAGCAAAAGGGCTGCCGTGGGCAGCCCTTTCGTCTTTTGCGGCAAAAACCGATTACTGGGCATCGCCCAGCACAGAGACGGTGATGGTGGCCACCACATCTGAGTGCAAAGCAACTTCGAGCTGAAAGTCGCCAACCGACTTGAGCGGCCCATTGGGCATACGGATAGCGCCGCGCTCGACTTCGCAGCCCTGGGCCGACAGCGCTTCGGCTACGTCGGCGTTGGTGACCGAGCCGAACAAGCGGCCATCCATGCCCGCTTTGCGGGTGATTTGGATCATCAGACCGTCCAGCTTGGCAGCCAGGGCCTGCGCGGCGGCGAGTTTTTCGGCCTGCAGGCGCTCGAGCTCGGCGCGGCGCGCTTCGAACTCGGCCATGTTAGCGGCCGTGGCGCGCTTGGCGAGACCTTGCGGAATCAGATAGTTGCGCGCGTAGCCATCCTTGACTTTGACCACATCGCCAAGCCCACCGAGATTGGCAACCTTTTCGAGAAGAATGATCTGCATGACTGGGCTCCTCTCTTACTGGTGCAGGTCGGTATAAGGCAGTAGCGCCAGGAAGCGGGCGCGCTTGATGGCCACGGACAACTGGCGCTGATAGCCGGCCTTGGTGCCGGTAATGCGCGCCGGCATGATCTTGGCGTTTTCGGTGATGAAGTCCTTGAGGATATCCACATCCTTGTAATCGACTTCTTCGATTTTCTCCGCGGTAAAGCGGCAGAATTTGCGACGCTTGAACAGACCGCGGCCACGGTCATCTTTTTTCTTGAACTTGGGCTTGAAAGCCATTTTCAGTTTCCTTCCAGAAATTCGATTTTGTTCAGATGCAGAACCGGCGCCCGGCTACGCATGCTCTTTGCGGCAAGAAATCCGGAAACCCGCATTTTTGCGCCCGGTGCCGCCGCGGCCAGCACACCGGCCAGCTCGCCGACTGCCACCCCTTGCAACTCCACCGCTACCTTTCTTGGGCGCCCCGCCTCGCTTTGGCTCGATTCGTGAGCCAGCACGCATTGGATGACCGGCACACCGGCCGGCGTTCGCCGCAGCGGCAAAAGCTCGACCAGCACTGCATCGATACGGAGGTCGTTCAACCCCGGCTGCGCCACCTCAAGCCGATTCGGCTTCGCTTGCGGCATCTTCCTCGCTGCTAGCCACCGGCGTCAGCGAACGGGACTTTTCGTCCTTCATCATCGGCGAAGGAGTGGTCACAGCCTTCTTCATCTTGACGATCAGATGACGCAGCACGGCATCGTTGAACTTGAACGCATGTTCGAGTTCGCTCAAGGCCTCGCCGTCGCACTCGATGTTCATCAGCACATAGTGGGCTTTATGGACCTTTTGGATCGGATAGGCGAGTTGGCGACGCCCCCAGTCTTCCAGGCGGTGGATCTGCCCTCCACGGGTGGTCACGATCGCCTTGTAGCGATCGATCATCCCCGGGACCTGTTCGGACTGGTCCGGATGAACGATGAAAACGATTTCATAGTGTCGCATGAAGACTCCTTGCGGTTTGGGTGTAGCTCCCCGGCATGCGAGAACCGGTGGAGCAAGGGAAAAGGCCAGGATGCTACCAAATTTCCCGACCCAATCAAAGCGGAGAATGTAAAGCCATCCCTGACGCTCAACGCGCTCGGGCATCCCAGATTTTCTGCAGACGTTTGATCGAAACCGGCATCGGCGTCTTCAGTTCCTGGGCGAACAGCCCGACACGCAATTCCTCCAGCAGCCAGCGGAACGCCTCGATCTGCGGATCATCCACGCCAGCACGCCGTTTGGCATTGCGCTCGCGCTCCCACTGCTGGGCGAGCGCACGCCATTCGGCAAGCAATTGCGCATCCCGCGCAGGATTGTTGCGCAACTTGTCCAACCGGCTGGAGACGGCTTTGAGGTAGCGGGGAAAATGGGCAAGCCGCTCCCACGGATAGGCCAGCAAAAAGTCTTTGGGCAACAAGGCGGCGAGTTGCGCTTGAACGTCCGCTACCGCCTCGGGAAAGGCTTTCAGCCCGGCAAGGCGTTTTTGCAGCGTCTGGTGGTCGGCCGCCAGTTGGCCCGCCAAACGCATCAATTCCTGGGCAACCAAAGTGATGCGCGGCTTGGCCTCGGCGCAACGTTGGGCGAACGATTCGGCATCGGTGGGTAGCGGTTCGAGCAGGCAGCAGCGGCGCAGCGTGGCCACGATCAGGCGCGCTTTAAGCTCGGCCTCCGAGCCAAAGCTCATCATTTGCAAGGCCAGCTCACGGATGCCCGGCAGTTTTTCGATGGCCCGCACCTGATCCTTGAGATTGAGCGCAAACAAACGCACCAGGCCGTCGCGATGAATACGCGCAGCCTCCTCCGGGGTGTCGTAGGGGCGTAGCGAGACGCTGTCACCGTCGTCATGCAGGGCGGGAAAGCCAATGATTTCGCGGCCTGCGATGCGCACTTCGAGCAATTCGGGGAGCGCCCCGAAAGTCCATGCGGTCAGACCGCTCAGTCCGCGCTCAGGCGCTGCGGGGTTCTGCCCCACCGGCGGCGAAGATTTTGCCGCATTGGGCGCATCAGCCGCAGTACCTACCCCCTGGATGCGCGCGGCGCGAAACTGGTTGGCGACTTGCTCGCGGAATGCGGCGCGCAATTCAGCTAGGTTGCGTGACTGCCCCAGCACCCGCCCGTGTTCGTCGACCAGACGAAAGTTCATGAAACAGTGTGGCGGGAGGTTTTCAACGCGGAAGCTCTCGGCCGGCAATTTGAGCGCCACCCGTTCTTCGACAAAGTGCTGCAAGGCCGGTAACAACGGCTGCTCGACGTCCACTTCGCCAGCTTCGACCTGCGCCATGAAAGCCGCTGCGCTCTGTGCAATCGGCTGCAAGCGGTGGCGATGCTTCTGCGGCACGGTGCGCAGCAGTGCGGCGACTTTTTCTTCCAACAAACCAGGCACCAGCCATTCGCAACGCGCTGCCGGTATCTGGTTGAGCATAGCCAGTGGCACGGTCAGCGTGACACCGTCGTCGTCTTCGCCCGGCGCATGCAGATAGGTGAGCTTGAGCTTCTGGCCGAGCACTTCTAGGTGGGCCGGGAAACGCTCGGTGGTGATGCCCTCGGCTTCATGGCGCATCAGTTGCTCGCGCTCCAGGTACAACAGCCGCGGTTCGGCCCGTTCAGCGCGCTTACGCCAGCACTCGAAGCTGACCAAATCCACCGCCTCCGGCGGCAGCTTGGCATCGTAGAAGGCGTAGATCAGCGCCTCATCGACCAGCACGTCCGGGCGACGGCTTTTGTGCTCCAGGCGCTCGATCTCGGCGACCAATTTGAGGTTATGGCGCAAAAAGGGCATCGCGCGTACTGCCTCGTCGGGCAATTCGCCTTGCACCAGCCCTTCACGGATGAACAGTTCGCGGCACAGCGCCGGGTCGATGTCGCGGTAAGACACCCCGCGCCGCGCATAAAGCACCAAGCCATGCACCGTGCCGCGCTCCCAGGCGCGCACCGCGCCGTTGCGTTTGGACCAGTGCGGCTCAAAGACATGGCGGCGCAAAAGGTGGGCGCCGACTTCTTCCACCCATTCGGGTTCGATACGCGCCAGACAGCGCGCAAAAAGACGGGTGGTATCGACCAGCTCGGCAGCCATGACCCACTTGCCACCTTTTTTGGCCAGCGCCGAACCCGGATGCGGCCAGAAGCGGATGCCGCGCGCGCCCTGGTAGCTGCCGGCCTGCGGGCCGGAGGCGTCCTCGACACGACAGCCGATATGACCAAGCAGACCGGCAAGCAGGGCTTTGTGCAAAGCTTCGTAGGCGATCGGGCGTATCTGGCCGTCGGCCTGACTGGCGGTGCTGTCGGCGGGCGAACAATCCGCTTCGCGCGCCGAAAGCCACCCATGCTCGGCGCACAAAGCCTGAAGCTGAGCGTGTACATCGCGCCATTCACGCATCCTTAGCCAAGACAGGTAATGTTTCTTGCACCAGTCCTTCTGCTTGCTGCTGCTTTGGTGGCGCAGCACCTCGCTCCAGGCGCGCCACAGATGGATGTACCACAGAAACTCGGAGCGCTGATCCTGTTCGCCGCCACGAAAACGCGCATGCGCCTGGTCGGCTGCGCCAGGGCTGTCCTGCGGCCGCTCGCGCGGATCCTGCACCGACAACGCGGCGGCCACCACTAACATCTCGGCCAGGCAACCACGTTCGCGTGCAGCAAGAATCATGCGTCCGACCTTGGGGTCGAGCGGCAGTTTAGCCAGCTCGCGCCCCACCGCAGTAAGTTCGCGCGCCTCATCGTCGGTGACCGCGCCAAGTTCGATGAGCAATTGGTAACCGTCGCCGATCATCCGCGGCGAAGGCGGATCGATGAACGGAAAATCCTCGACTGCCCCCAACCCGAGCGCCTTCATGCGCAGGATCACCCCGGCCAGCGACGCCCGCAGAATTTCGGGGTCGGTATGTGGCGGGCGGCGGGCGAAGTCTTCTTCGTCATACAGGCGAAAACAGATGCCATCCATCACCCGGCCGCAACGCCCGGCGCGCTGACGCGCGGCCGACTGGGCGATTTTCTCGATCTGTA
Organism: Pseudothauera hydrothermalis; assembly: GCF_003345255.1. Taxonomy (GTDB): domain Bacteria; phylum Pseudomonadota; class Gammaproteobacteria; order Burkholderiales; family Rhodocyclaceae; genus Pseudothauera; species Pseudothauera hydrothermalis. The sequence goes on from NZ_CP029331.1 coordinate 2,660,311, forward strand.
GCTGCTCGACCTTGTTGCGGTAGCTGTAACGCTTGATCCGTGCCAAGCCGGTGTCGATCACATAGCGGATACCGGGCACGGTGAGCGACGTTTCGGCCACATTGGTGGCCAGCACCACCCGACGGCCTGGCGAGCGGGCAAACACCCGCGCTTGCTCCTGCGCCGACTGGCGCGCGAACAGCGGCAGAATCTCGGTGCCGGCGGCATGCTGCGCATGGCGTAGCGCTTGCGCGGCTTCACGAATTTCGCGCTCGCCGGGCAAAAACACCAGCACATCGCCAGGACCGCAGCGCTGCGCCTCATCCACCGCATCGACCAGCGCCTCATAAAGATCGCGTTTCTTGGCATCGCGACCGGCTACGGTATTGACGGTGACATCATCGGCATCGTCCTCGGTCACCGGGCGATAGCGGATTTCGATCGGGTAGAGACGGCCGGAGACTTCGATCACCGGCGCCGGCTGACCGGTGGCGTCGGCAAAGTGACGCGCGAAGCGCTCCGCATCCAGGGTGGCCGAGGTAACGATCACCTTCAGGTCCGGACGGCGCGGCAGCAGGGTACGCAGGTAACCGAGCAGAAAGTCGATGTTCAAACTGCGCTCGTGGGCCTCGTCGATGATCAACGTGTCGTAGGCCGACAGCCACGGATCGCTCTGCGTTTCTGCCAGCAAAATGCCGTCGGTCATCAGCTTGATGTAGGACGAGCCGCTCAGCCTGTCGGTGAAACGGATTTTGTAGCCCACCGCCTGCCCGAGTTCGCTGTCGAGCTCCTGGGCGATGCGTGCTGCGGTGCTGCGCGCGGCAATACGCCGCGGCTGGGTATGACCGATCAAACCCCGCACGCCCCGCCCCAGCGCCAGGCAGATTTTGGGCAGTTGCGTGGTCTTGCCGGAGCCGGTCTCGCCGCACACGATCACCACTTGATGGGCGTCGATGGCCGCGCCAATATCCTGCCGACGCTGATTGACCGGCAAGTCGGCGGGAAACTCGGGCACCGGCAGCGCCGCGCGGCGCGCTGCCACGCCCGCGCGTGAGCGCTCCAACAGGGCATCGAACTCCGCCTGCAAACGGGTTCGTTTTTCGCCCCCGGCGCGCGCCAGGGCGCGGGCCAGGCCGATCAGCCGTCCTTGGTCGGCGCTCAGGCAGTCTGCAAAGGCGTTCGGAACGAGGGGCTGTTGCCCGGCAAAACGGGAAGTTCTGGAAGACATCGATAAAAACGGCGCGGCACCCTTTCAGGCGCGCAACGCATGGATCAAAGCGTACCCTGCCCAGGTCATCAGCAGGGTGCCGGCCACATGCAGCAGCATATGACCGGCCAACCAGCCCCACTCACCGCGCTGGGCAAGATGGAAGGCTTCAGCGGAAAAAGTGGAAAAAGTAGTCAGCCCGCCGAGTAAGCCCGTGGTTAAAAACAGTTTGAGCGCAGGGCTAACACCCGACCAAATTTGCAACAGCGCCAAGACGCAGCCCATCAGCAAGCCACCGACCCAATTGGCGGTGAGCGTCCCCAGCGGCAGCAGCGGCAAAACCGGATTGAGCAGCACCCCCAGTCCCCAGCGCAGCCAGGCGCCGCAGGCTGCGCCCAAACCCACGGCTAAAAAAGCAGAAGCGGTTGGCATGAGCATTGGGCGCTAGCTTTTAGCGCCTTGCGCGGCAAGCTCAGTCTGTGCGCCCGTCGTCAGCCGCACGCCGTCCGGAAAGTGCACGGTACGCGTCGGGAAGGCGATTTCCGCGCCATGGCGAGCGATGATTTCGGCGATTTTCAACATCACATCCTGCTTGATCTCATGAAAGGCCACCCAGGCGGTGGTGCGGGTGAAGGTATAGACCATGATATCGAGCGAGGAGGCGCCGAACTGGTTGAAGTTCACGATCAGGGTCTGCTCCTGGTCGATTTCCGGATGCGCGCGCAGCATGGCCTTGATGTCGGCGACGATATCGGCCACCCGGTCAATGTCGTCGTATCGCACGCCCACGGTTTCGTAGATGCGGCGGTTGGTCATGCGTGAAGGATTTTCCACGGTGATTTGAGTAAAGATCGAATTCGGTACATAAAGCGGACGCTTGTCAAAAGTGCGGATGCGGGTCAAGCGCCAGCCGATTTCTTCCACCGTGCCCTCGATCTGCTTGTCGGGCGAACGTATCCAGTCGCCGACCACGAAAGGGCGGTCCAGATATACCATCAGACCGCCGAAGAAATTGGCCAGCAGATCACGGGCCGCAAAACCCACCGCGATGCCGCCGATGCCGCCAAAGGCGAGTACCCCGGAAACCGAAAACCCCAGGCTCTGCAACCCGACCAGCACCGCGGTAATCAGCACCGAAACCCGCAGCAGTTTGCCGACCGCATCCACCGTGGTGCGATCGAGCGATTCTCCGCGAGCCAAGCGCTGGCGCATCACGCCATCTTGCACATTGCGGATGAACTGCAACAAAAACCAGGTAATGCAGCCGATCACCCCCACGGTACGCGCAGGCACAACTGCCTGGAAAATTGCGGTATCGGTTTCGGCTTGCACGATCTGTGCCGCAAACGCGACCCCGACGATCCAGGCCAGCCAGGTCAATGGGCGCCGTGCCGCGGTGATCAGCGCATCGTCCCAGGGCGTGGACGTCTGCAGCGCGCGCGCCTCCAGCCGGGCCAGGGTGCGGCGCAAAAAGAAATTCGCCACCACTACCGCCAAAACCACCAAAAAAACCTGGGCAATCAACATCAAGGTGGCGTCGCCGCCAGTGATTTCAGCCAGAAGCTTATCTACAGGGGTGTCGTCCATCGAAAACTTGCCATCGTCGGGCGCATTGCGCATGGCCGAATTCTACCCGAGCCTGGCCGCACGCCGTCGATCGCACCCGCGCATCGGCTACAATGGCGCGCGTTTTTACGCTGGCATCGGTCGCCGGCGCCTCCCAGTCCGAACTGACATCCATGAGCCACCACACTCCCAAAGACAGCGCGCCTGTCGCGAGCAATTTCATTCGCAACATCATCGAAGAGGACAATCGCAGCGGCAAATGGAGCGGCCGCGTGGAAACCCGCTTTCCGCCCGAACCCAACGGCTATTTGCACTATGGTCATGCCAAATCGATCTGCCTGAACTTCGGTCTGGCCGAACAGTACGGCGGCGCCTGTCACCTGCGTTTCGACGACACCAATCCGGAAAAGGAAGAGCAGGAGTATGTCGACGCCATCATCGAGGCGGTTCGCTGGCTGGGTTTCGACTGGGGAACGCACCTGTACTTCGCCTCGGATTACTTCGACCGCATGTACGAATGCGCCGAATACCTGATCCGCGTCGGCAAAGCCTATGTGGATTCACTGTCGGCCGAACAGATACGCGCCTTGCGCGGCACGCTCACCGAACCGGGCCAAAACAGCCCCTACCGTGACCGCAGCGTAGAAGAAAACCTCGACCTTTTCCGCCGCATGCGCGACGGCGAGTTTGCCGACGGCGCGCATGTGCTGCGCGCCAAAATCGACATGGCCAGCCCCAACATCAACCTGCGCGACCCGGTCATTTACCGCATTCGCAAGGCGGTGCATCACCGCGCCGGCAACAAGTGGTGCGTGTATCCGATGTACACCTTCGCGCACCCGATCGAAGACGCCATCGAGCGCATCACCCACTCGATCTGCACGCTGGAATTCGAAGACCAGCGCCCCTTCTACGATTGGCTGCTGGATGCACTGGCCGAAGGCGGTTTTTTCCCTCGTCCGCTGCCGCAGCAAATCGAGTTCGCGCGGCTGAACCTCACCTATGTGGTGCTTTCCAAGCGCAAGCTGATTCAACTGGTCGACGAAGGTCATGTGGCCGGCTGGGACGACCCCCGCCTGCCCACCTTGATCGGTGCGCGCCGCCGCGGCTACACGCCGGAAGGTTTCCGCCGCTTTGCCGAGCGCATCGGAGTGTCCAAGGCGGATTCGTGGATCGACATCGGTGTCTTGGAAGAATGCATGCGCGAGCATCTGAACGAAGTGGCCGAACGCCGGGTGGCGGTGCTCGATCCGTTGAAACTCATCATCACCAATTACCCGGAAGGCCAAAGCGAGCGCTGTCAGGCCCCCAACCACCCGCTCAAGCCGGAGCTGGGCAAGCGCGACCTGCCTTTCAGCCGCGAGCTGTGGATCGAACGCGAAGACTTCATGGAAGAACCGGTCAAGGGCTACCACCGCCTCTACCCCGGTAACATGGTGCGTCTGCGTTACGGCTTTGTCATCCGCTGCACCGGCTGCCAAAAAGACGCCAACGGCAACATCACCGCGGTACTGGCCGAATACCTGCCGGACTCCAAGTCCGGCACCCCGGGGGCGGACAACTACAAGGTCAAGGGCAACGTGCATTGGGTCTCAGCCGCGCACGGCTGCCAAGTGGAAGTGCGGCTTTATGACCGCCTGTTCGCCCATCCCTACCCCGGCGCACGCCGCGACGGCGACCCCGACGGGCAGGAACGCGACTTCCTGGACGATCTCAACCCCGAATCCAAGCGCACCCTGCGCGCCTGGGTGGAACCATCGCTCGGTCACGCGCGGCCGGAAGCACGCTTTCAGTTCGAGCGCCACGGCTATTTCGTGGTCGACCGCGTGGATTCGCGCGACGGCGCGCCGGTGTTCAACCGCACGGTCACACTCAAAGACACCTGGAAAAAATAGCGACAGACCGGCCATCGGCGCCGACGGCGGCACGCGGCCTCGCCGTTCAATCTCTTTGCCGGCCGGGACCGGGCCAACGCGCCGCGCGATGCATCGCCCTAGCGATTTGCGCCAGATCAAACCGCGCTGCAATCGCCCGGCACCGGGCACGGACGGGTTCTAGACTGAAATACAGGCCCTGGCCGCGGGCGCGCGTCGATTTGCGTACTCCCGGCCATTTCGGTCAAACAGGAGGGGATCATGAGCTTCTTCGATTCGCCGATCGCGCCCTGCACAACAGTGCATGAGATGGTCTTGCTGGACGAAACCCAGCAAGAATGCGCCCACGAGCACCACTGCCCGCCCGAGCGCGAATGCCCGCTGGCGGGCTGTTTTACTGAGGTGAGCGGCATCGATCCGACACACGCCGAGCAGTTCAAGCCAGCACAGCGTGCCCCCTGAACCGTCACCGCACGGTGAGGCGGCGCGCCAGCGTTCGGATACAAAAAAAAGGCGGCCGAAATCCGGTTCCGATCTGCCGGCCGGCGCGCTTCAGGTCTTGGTTTGCCGAATACCGCACGCTGCCTTCGCGCGGCCTGAGCGCGACCATCGTCGGTCTGTGCGAGAATGCGGGGCGCTTTTTGCGCCGCGCCCGCATAGGGCTAACCGCTACCTCAACGGACTGACCCAAAATCCATGGACTGGCTGCATGTCGTCGTTCTCTCGGTGCTGCAGGGGCTCACCGAGTTTCTGCCCATTTCCAGCTCGGCACACCTGATCCTGGTGCCCGCGCTGACCGGCTGGCCGGACCAGGGTTTGGCCTTCGATGTGGCGCTGCACATCGGCAGTCTTTCCGCAGTGGTGATCTACTTCCGACGCGATCTTTACGGCATGGCGGGGAGCTGGATACGCTCGCTGATCGACCGTCGGCTCGATGCCGACGCCCGCCTGGCCTGGGCGGTGCTACTTGGCACCATTCCGGTGGGTCTGGCCGGCTTGGCTGCCAAGGACATCGTCGAAACCCACCTGCGCTCGCCAGTGGTGCTGGCCTTTGGCTTGATCGCCTTTGGCCTGTTGCTGAGCTGGGCGGACTGGCGCCATCGCGGCACCCGCAGTGAATACCAAATGACCTGGCGGGACGTGCTCTTCATTGGCTGCGCCCAGGCGCTGGCCTTGTTTCCCGGCACCTCACGCTCGGGCATCACCATGACCGCAGCGCTGCTGGCCGGCTTCAGCCGCCAAGGCGCTTCACGGTTTTCTTTTCTGTTGTCCATCCCGGTGATCGTGCTCGCCGGTGGTCTGGAAACCAGCGAATTGTTGACCGGCACTCAGCCGGTGGACTGGGGGGCGCTGTGGCTGGGCGCGGTTTTGTCGGGCATCAGCGCCTATCTGTGCATCCACTATTTCCTGGCCTTCATCAACCGCATCGGCATGCAGCCGTTCGTGGTTTATCGTCTGCTGCTCGGTGCGGCGCTGCTATGGCTTTATCTTTGAAAATGCGCTGGCCAGATGCGACGGGAAACGCCGCATCAGCGCCAGTAACAACGGCAAGCCCAGCAGTGCCAGCCCAGCGGTGAGGATGAAAAACGCCGCCCAGTCGCCGTTCAGACGGTCGACCAGGTAACCGGCCGAGGCCGACAGCCAGATCCGCGACAAGTTACCCAGTGAGGCAAGCAGCGCATACTGGGTGGCGGTATAGGCCACGTTGCACAGCCCCGACAAATAAGCCACGAACGCCACGGTCACCAGCCCACCGGTGAAGCTGTCAGAGACCACCGCCAGCGCGAGCATCCACTTCTGCTGGCCGACCACGGCAAGTGCCGAATAGGTGAGATTGGTCGCCGCGGTCAGGAAACCGGCGACGAACAGCGCGCGCAACACGCCGATACGCGCCGCCAGCACGCCGCCGAGGAAGACCCCGAGCATGTTCGCCGCAAAGCCATACACCTTGGAGACCTCGGCAATGGTCTCCAGCGAAAAGCCCAGTTCGCGGTAGAACACCCCGGACATGCGCCCCAGCATGGCGTCGCCGAACTTGAACACGAAGACGAAAACCAACACCAGCAGCCAGCCATCGCGCCGCACAAACTCGGCAAAAGGCGCCACCACCGCGTTATACAGCCAGGCCGCCACCGCCGCCCCTGCCGGCAGACGGGCGGCCAGACGTGCGCGCACCGCGGCCTCCTCCTCGGCCACCCGGCGCGGGACGGCGCGCACCGGCTCGGGGCTGGCGAGAATGGCCAGCACGCCGACCAGCACCGCCAGCGCAAGGATCTGGTAGGACGCCTGCCAGCCGAACTGCCCGGCCAGCAGCAGCCCGCCGGCGCCGCCCACCAGTGTGCCGCCCAAGTGCCAGCCCCAGATCGCCACCGCCGAACCGGCGCCGTACTGTTCGGGCGCAAGCGATTCGATGCGGTAGGCGTCGATCACGATGTCCTGGGTGGCGCTGGCGGTGGTCACCAACAGCGTGGCCACTGCCATCATCCACAGGTGCTGGGCAGGCGCCGAATAAGACATCCACAGGATGGCGCCGATCAGCGCGATTTGCGTGGCCAGCGCCCAGCCGCGCCGCCGCCCGAAGCGGTCGGTGAGCCAGGGCAGGCGCAGATGGTCGATCAACGGTGCCCACAGGAAGTTGATCGCATAGGGGGTGGCAGCCAGCGCAAACAGGCCGATGTCGGTACGGCTCACACCTTCGTCGCGCAGCCAGATCGACAGGTTGGAAAACACCAAGGGCGCCGGCAAGCCACTGGAAAAACCCAGTGCCAGCAGCGTCAGCATGCGCCGATTCAGATAGGTGGCGAAGGCCGCCGCCAGCCGGGCACGCATCAGAAGCGCTCGTCAGCACGCAGGTAGCGCCACTGTCCGAGCGGCAGATTGCCCAAGCGCACCCGGCCGATGCGCACCCGCTTCAAACCGACCACCTTGAGGCCCACCAGTTCGCACATACGGCGGATCTGGCGTTTGCGCCCTTCGCGCAGTACAAAACGCAACTGATCCGGGTTGGCCCATTCGACCTGGGCCGGACGCAGTTTGCGGCCGTCCAACTCCAGACCGTGGTTGAGCAGGGCCAAACCCTCGGCCGACAGCCGGCCCTCTACCCGTACCAGGTATTCTTTGTCGACCTGTGCGTCATCGCCAATCAATTGGCGGGCGATCCGGCCATCCTGGGTGAGCACCAGTAAACCGGTGGAGTCGATATCCAGCCGCCCGGCCGGCGCCAACCCCTTGAGCCGGCCCGCGGGGGCTGGCGGTGCGATGCCGCGATCGAACTGCCGGTCGGCGGTAATCAGTGCCACCGCCGGCGGGTAGCCCGGCTCCGGCTGACCGGACACATAGCCCACCGGTTTGTGCAGCAAAACGGTCAGGCGCGCTGCCTGCTGGCGCCGCGCTGCGGGCGACAGCGTAATGCGCGCCGCCGGATCGATGCGGGTGCCAAGTTCGGTGATCTGCCGCCCCTCTACGAACACCCAACCGCGCTCGATCAGTTGGTCGGCCTCGCGTCGCGAACACAGCCCGCGCTCGGCCATGACCTTGGACAGCCGCACCAGCACCGGCGCTTCTTCTGGCCTATCGTCGACATGCGACGCAGTTTGCTTGGGCGGTTCGGACGTACACCTGCGTAGCCGAAGCGTGCCGGCAACACGGCGCGGCGCCGGCGCGGGGGGCGTTTTATGGGAAGCGTTCACCAAAAAACCTCGGGGCTGACAAAAGGCCGGAGCAAAGGGCTCGGACCAAAGCCGAGCATTATCCCGGAAACGGCACTGGCTGCGCGGAACGGATCACACTCGCGGCGCCTGCCCGGCTTGCTCCTCGCGCCCGTTGTCCGGCAGGCCATCGAAAGTGCTCCAGCCTTGCGCCCGGCCAGTGGGCGGCAGCTCGGCGCGCAGCGCCTGGTGCTCGTGCAAATGCGCCTTGGCAATGAAATGGGCGGAAATTGGTGCGGTCAGAAAGAGGAATACGCTAATCAATACCTCGTGGATAGACAACGTGCCCTCGATACCCAAAAAAAACAGCATGGAGGCCGCCAACGCACCGCCCACACCCAGCGTGGTGGCCTTGGTGGGCGCATGCAGCCGAGTGAGCAGTTCCGGCAGTTTGACCAGGCCGATCGAACCGATCAAGGTAAAGATGCCGCCGAGCACGATCAGCACCGACACCAAAAGTTCGAGCAGGAAATTCATCGTCGTCTCACTCGATCACATCGCCGCGCAGGATGAAGCGGCAGTAGGCCACGGTGGAGATGAAACCGAACATGGCAAAAAGCAGCGCCGCCTCGAAAAAAATCGTGGTGCGCTGTGCGATGCCGTACAGAATGATCAATGCAATGATGTTGATCACCATGGTATCGACCGCCAGCACACGGTCCATCAGCGTAGGGCCGCGCAACAAGCGCCACAGGTTGAGCAGCACCGCCAGCGACACCGCGAAATAGCCAAAATTGAGAGCCTGTTCGATCACGGGAAAATCTCCATCAAGCGGGCTTCATAGCGCGCTTTCATCTGCCGTACCGCTTCTTCGGCATCCGGCGCGTCCAGACAATGCACCAGCAGACTGCGGCCGTCGGCCGAAAGGTCGCAGGACACCGTGCCGGGCGTCATGGTGATAGTGCCGGCCAGCACGGTAATCGCCTCAGGCGAGCGCAGTTCCAGCGGCACGGTCACCCAGCGCACATGCAGTTGGTCGGCACGCCGGAACAGGATCAGACGGGCAACCTGCAAGTTGGCCACCACCACATCCCAGGCCACTACCGCCATATAGGCGAGTGCCTTACCGTAAGCCTTCACCGGCGGACGCTCCGGCCAGAAGTTGCGGGTCATCACCGGGATCACCACCCCGAGCAGGCTGCCCATCAACAAGCCGCCAATACTGAAGCTGTTGAGCAACAGCATCCACAGCGCAATTAGCACCACGGTCAGCAGGGGATGCGGCAGCCAGCGCTGCATGAAACTCATGAAACTGCGCCCGTCGTTGTCGGACCTGTCGGCCATCACTGTCCTCCTTCTGCCGCGCCCAGCACCGCGTCAATATAGCCGGCTGGCGCAAAGACCTGCTCCGACGCCTGTTCCAGCCACCCATGGACCGGCCCAGCCGCCGCAGTCAGCGCCACCAGCACCGCCAGCAAGGCACCCACCGCCACGATTGGCAACGCTGGCGCCGGCCGCCGGCTCGAAGACACAGGCGCCGGGAAGGCATGACTCTTCCAGAACAGCAGGCTGCCGGCCCGCGCAAAACCCAGGATGGCAAGCAGCGAGGTAGCCAGAATCAGCGTCCAGAACCACACCGCCTGCGGATGTGCGCGCACCGCATCGAGTACCAGCAGCTTGCCCAGAAAGCCCGATAGCGGCGGCATGCCGACCACCGCGATGACCGCGGCGAAGAACAGGCCGGCAATCAGCGTTCCCTGAGCGAAGCGCGGGGCCGGCACCAGCCGGTCACGCGGCACGCCACGGCGCTCGGCAACCAGGTCGGCGATCAGAAACAACGCTGCGGCGGCAAAAGTGGAATGCACTAGGTAGAACAGCGCGGCGCTGAGCGCCTGCGGGGTAAACACCGCCACGGTGGCAAGCAGCATGCCCATGGAGCCGATCACCGCGAAGCTGGCCATCTGCCCCAGGCTGCGCGCGGCAAACACTCCGCCCATGCCCAGCACCAGGGTCAGCAGACCCGCCGGCAGCAGCCAGGGCGCGGCAATCCATGCCGCCTGGCCGGCCTGCTCGCCGAAGGCCAGCACATACAGACGGACGATGGCATAGGCGCCGACCTTGGTCATGATGGCAAACAGCGCCGCCACCGGACCGGGCGCATTGGCATAGGTGCCGGGCAGCCAGAAATGCAGTGGCACCACGGCAGCCTTGAGGCCGAACACAAGCAGCAGCAGCACCGCACCGGTCTGCAGCAGCGCCTGGTCGGCAGCCGGCACCTGCGGCACTTTGAGCGCCAGGTCGGCCATGTTGAGCGTGCCGGTGACGCTGTAGATCAACCCGACCGCGATCAAAAACAGCGAAGATCCGACCAGGTTGGTGACCACATACTGCACGCCGGCTTTGACCCGCAAGCCGCCACCGCCATGGACCATCAGGCCATAAGAGGCAATCAGCAGGATCTCGAAAAACACGAACAGGTTGAAGAAGTCGCCGGTGAGAAACGCACCGTTCAGGCCCATCAACTGGAACTGGAAGAGCGGATGGAAGTGCTTGCCGCGCTCGTCCCAGCCGCCGATCGCGTACAGCAGCACGCCCAGGCCGAGTGCGGCGGTGAGCACCAGCATCAGCGCGGAGAGGCGGTCGAGCACCAGCACGATGCCAAAGGGCGCCACCCAGTCGCCCAGCGCATACACGCGGATGCTGCCGTCGCCAGCCATCGCCAGCAACGCTACGGCAAGGACCAGCAGCAGCACGCAGGAAGCCACCGCAAACACCCGGGAAAGCAGACGGTCATGGCGGGCGGCAATCACCAGCACTGCCCCACACACCGCCGGCAGCAAGATGGGGAGAATGAGCCAGTGGTTCATTCGCTCTCCTCGACGGTATCGGGACGTACCGCCCCACCCTGTTTGCGGCCGAGCAGCTTCCAGTCGTCCGCGCGTGCCTCGGGCGAGGACTCCCCAGGCAGGTCGACATGGTCGTTCCCGGTTTCGAAATAGGCGCGCAAGGCCATCACCACGACCAATGCGGTCATACCGAAGGAAATCACGATCGCGGTCAGCACCAGCGCTTGCGGCAACGGATCGACATAGGCCGACGATCCGGGGCTAATCACCGGCGGCCGATTCACCGCCAAGCGGCCGGTGGCGAACAGAAACAGATTGGTGGCATAGGTGAGCAGCGACAGGCCGATGATCACCGGGAAACTGCGCGCGCGCAGCACCAGGTAAATGCCGGCAGCGGTCATGGCGCCGATCGCAGTGGCGATGAGGAACTCCATCAGTGCGACTCCCCGTTCGGCACGGCGCTCGGATCGACATCCATCGCCGTCTTGTTGATCGGGCGGTGCGCGGTCCACCGCCCCATGCGCGACAGATTGGCCAGCGCCAGCATCACCGCGCCGACCACGGTGAGAAAAACACCGGTGTCGAAGGCCATCGCGCTGGCCAGTTCGAACTCGCCGACCACCGGCAGATGCACATGGGCGAAGGCCGAGGTCAGGAAGGGACGGTCCATCACCATGGCCGCGGTGCCGGTGGCGGCCGCCACCAACACGCCGCCGCCTATCATCGCGTGGTACTTCACCTTGACCCGCTGCGCGGCCCAGCCGAAGCCACTGGCCATGTACTGCATGATCAGCGCGATCGACACCACCAGCGCGGCGATGAAGCCGCCGCCGGGTTGGTTGTGGCCGCGCAAAAAGATATAGGCGCCGACCAGCAGGGCGAGCGGCAGCATGACCCGGGTGGCGACCACCATGATCATCGGGTGGCGGTCCACCGAGACCGGCAGGTCCGGCGTCCACGCGCTCAGCCGACGCGCAACGCGGCCATGTAGCGCACCGTCCAGCAGAGCGTAAATGGCCAGCGCGGCGATGCCGAGCACGATGATCTCGCCGAAGGTGTCGAAGCCGCGAAAATCCACCAGGATCACGTTGACCACGTTGGTGCCGCCCCCGCCGCTGACCGCATTCTCCAGGTAGTAGGTGGACAGCGAGCTGCCGTCACGGGTCATCATCGCCCAGCTCGCCGCCGCCATGCCGCCGCCGGCCACCAGCGCCAGCACCGCGTCGCGCAGATGGCGCAGCGGCTGCGCGCGCACCGTACTGGTCACCGGGCTTTCCTTGGGCAAGAAGTAAAGAGCGAGCAGGATCAGGATAACCGTAGTGACCTCCACCGAGATCTGTGTGAGCGCCAGGTCGGGAGCGGACAGGTAAATGAAAGCCACGCACACGATCAGACCCACGGTACCCACCACCAGCACCGATAGCAGACGCTTGCGGAAAAACACCACGGTGAGCATACAGCCGGCAAGCAGCAACACCCAGGCCACCACCGCGACCGGCGGCACCGGCAGCGGCGCGCGCGTGCCGGCCGCGTGCGGCGCGCCAAGGAAGGCGGCAAAGGCGGCCAGCACCATGGCCGTGAGGATGAAAGCCAGGTAGCGCTGCTGCGAGCCGTTGTGCAGACCATCGATGAGCCGTTCGGCCAGCGCCAGCGCACGCTGCAAGGCGGCATCGAAGATCGCCTTGGCCTGCGGATGCGGGCCAGCCTGCCACAGCGCGCGCACCCGCGGATAGGACAGGATGAGCAGCAAGCCGACCGCCACCGCCACCGCCGACATGCCGAGCGCCGGGGTGAAGCCGTGCCAGATCGACAGATGGAAGTCCGGCACCGGAGCGCCGATCACCGCGGCGGCGGTGGCGCGCACCAGAGTGCCGGCCAGGGTTTCCGGGAACAAACCGATCAGCACCACCAGCACCACCAACAGCGCGGGCGGCAACCACATGCCGGCCGGCGGGTCATGCGGCGGATGCGGATAGTCGTTGCGGCGGCGGCCGAAATACACCTGCAGGATGTAGCGGAAGGAATAGGCCACCGAGAACAGCGCACCGACCGTGGCCAGCAGCGGCACCGGCCAACCCTGCCCGGCCCAGGCGGTGTGCGCGGCCTCGTGCAGCATCATCTCCTTGGAGAGAAAGCCGTTGAGTAGCGGCAAGCCGGCCATCGAGGCCGCGGCCAGGGTGCCCAGGGTGGCAGAGATCGGCATCAGCAAGGCCAACCCGCCCAGGCGCCTGATGTCGCGGGTGCCGGTCTCGTGATCCACGATGCCGGCGTTCATGAACAGCGCGGCCTTGAAGGTGGCGTGGTTGATGATGTGGAACACCCCGGTCACCGCCGCCATCGGTGTTGCGAAGCCCAGCAGCATGGTCACCAGCCCCAGGTGACTGACCGTGGAGAAGGCCAGCAGGCCCTTGAGGTCGTCCTTGAAGAGCGCGATGAAGGCGCCGATCACCATGGTCGCCAGACCGGTCGTCGCCACCAGGTAGAACCACGCCTCGGTGCCGGCCAACACCGGCCACAGCCGCGCCATCAGAAAAAGCCCCGCCTTCACCATGGTGGCCGAGTGCAGATAAGCCGACACCGGAGTGGGCGCGGCCATCGCGTGCGGCAGCCAGAAGTGGAAAGGAAACTGCGCACTTTTGGTAAAGCAGCCGGCGAGAATCAGCAGCAACGCCGGCAGGTACAGATCCGATGCCCGAATCGCCTCGCCGTGCTGCAGGATCACCGACAGGTCGTAAGAGCCCGCGATCTGACCCAGGATCAGCATGCCGGCGATCATTGCCAACCCGCCGGCGCCGGTCACCGCAAGCGCCATGCGTGCGCCCTGGCGGCCTTCCGGCAAATGCTTCCAGTAGCCGATCAGCAGAAAGGACGACAGGCTGGTGAGTTCCCAGAACACCAGCAGCAGCAGGATGTTGTCCGAGAGCACGATGCCCACCATGGCGCCCTGGAAGAGCAGCAGGTAGCTGTAGAAGCTGCCCATCGGGTCTTCTTTGGCCAGGTAGAAGCGGGCGTAGGTGATGATCAGAAGGCCGATGCCAAGGATCAGCGTGGCAAACAGAAAGCCCAAACCGTCGAGGAAAAAGTTGGCGTTCAGCCCCAGCGCCGGCAGCCAATGCCACTGCGCCTGAACCACCTCGCCGCGCAGTACCACCGCCGGGGCGTGGACCATCAATAGCGCAAAGGCCAGCAGGGTGATGAAACCGGTGGCCAGTGCGCAGGCATTGCGGCCGGCGCGGATCATCAGCGCCGGCAACATCGCGCCGATGAAGGGCAGCATGACGATCAGGGCAAGACTCATCGACAAAACCCGATAACACGTGCGTAAAAACGGCCGGGCAGACTACCCCGGCCATGGGAAGTTCGGGCACGAACTGCGGCAGACCCTATTGCGGCAAAGTATATCGGCGGCAAAGGATGCGCACCATCGGATTCGGCATCGAACGGTATCGATCCCGGCTGCATCCACTTCGCGTCAGGCGCCGTCTGAGCCCGATGACATGCTTTCGCCCCGGCGAACCCATGGCATCGTTTCACTAGGCGAAATCAAGCCGGCCGGCTAACATTGCCGCATTCTGGAAAACCCGCAGGATCGACGTGTCACCCAATAAAACAACAACGCCGGCCACCGCGACGCCGGAGGCCAAAAACCCCATTCAGGTCATCGAGCGGATGATGAAACTGCTCGACGCACTGGCCCGCCACCCCGATCCAGCGCCGCTCAAGCAACTGGCGCTGGACACCGGTCTACACCCTTCCACCGCCCATCGCATTCTCGGGGCGATGAGCCAGAGCGGCTTTGTCGAACGTACCGAGCCGGGCGTCTATCGGCTTGGCATCCGCCTGCTGGAGTTGGGCAGCCTGGTCAAATCGCGCATTTCGCTGCGCGAAACCGCCATGCCCTCGATGCTCAAGCTGCACGCGGCCACCGGCGAAAGCGTGAACCTCGGCATCCGCGACGGCGATGAAATCGTTTACGTAGAACGCACCTCCAGCGGCCGCTCGGCGGTGCGGGTGGTGCATATCGTCGGCGCCCGCGCGCCCTTGCACACCACAGCCACCGGCAAACTCTTTCTGGCGGAAGATGGCGCCGAGCGGGTGCGCGACTACGCGCGCCGCACCGGCCTGCCTGCTTCCACGCCCAGCTCGATCACCACGCTGCAGGCGCTGGAGAAGGAGCTGGACAAGGTCCGCCGCCATCAGGTGGCGTTTGACCTCGATGAAGTGGAAACCGGCGTGCGCTGCATTGCCGCCGGCATTCGCGACGATAGCGGCGAACTGGTCGCCGGTCTGTCCTTGTCGACACCGTCCGAACGCTTCAACCCGGATTGGGCGCCGCTGGTACGCCAGACCGCCGACGACATTTCGCGCGCATTGGGCTATGTAGAACGCTGAACGCGCGGCTGCCAACCTGGCGTGCGACCGATTCAACCTTCGCGCCGGCCGGCGGCCAGCGCCAGACGTTGCAGCCCTGCGGTTTGCAACCATTCGCGCAGCCGCTTGGCGTCGTCGTCGCGCGCCCAGCGGCTGCTGGCGTTCATCAGCACGATGATCACCGGCTCGCCCTTGAGCCGGGTTTGCATCACCACGCAACGCCCGGCTTCACGGATGAAACCGGTCTTGGACAGGCCGATCTCCCAACTTGGGTCGCGCACCAGGCTGTTGCTGTTGCGGTACTGCAGCACCTTGCCGCCAACGCGCACCTGGCGCTCGTCCGACGTGGTGAACTCACGGATCAGCGGATATTCGGCGGCAGCTGCGGCCAGTTTGACCAGATCGCGCGGACTGGAGACATTGCGCGGATTCAGCCCGGTGCTGTCGTAGAACCGGGTGTCCTTGAGACCGATCATGCGCGCTTTGACGTTCATCGCCTGAATGAAAGCCGGCTCGCCACCGGGATAATGGCGGGCCAAGGCCGATGCAGCACGGTTTTCCGAAGACATCAAAGCCAGCAAGAGCATCTGCTCGCGGCTCAGACGGGCACCAATGGGCAGACGCGAACCGGTCCCCTTGAGGGTGTCGATATCCGCGTTGCTCACCGTCAAAACCTCTGACAAGGGCAACCCGGCATCGAGCACCACCATGGCCGTCATCAGCTTGGTGATCGAGGCAATCGGCAACACCGACGCCCCGTCGCGCTCGGCGAGAATCTCCCCGGTGAGCTGATGCGCCACCACGAAAGCACCCGAATGCAACCCGAGGCTGCCGATGTCTTGGGCGTGTGCCGATGTATGGGGCGCGGCGGAGACTTTACCGTTCTGCCTGGCCTCGGCTGGCGGGATCCACGATACCCAGACCGACAGCAAGACGACGAAGAAAAAAAACGCGGTTGATGAAGTTTGATGGCGCATGACCAGTCCCAGGCGGCAGGCACACCCTAGTATTCTTAATAAAAAGAAACAGATATCAAGTGTTTTTGATGTGGATTGGCAACACCGGATGCAATCGCGTGGCCATTATCCGCTGTTTTGCCCACTCAAATACGCAAAAAATCAACTACTTCACTACGCCGCGCCAGGGCGTCGCGGTATCCCAGCTCGATCAGCGCGCGGGTGTAGGCGGGTTCGAACAACAGATACGACAGCAAGGTGGAGCCTTCCCTGCGCATGGCGCCAATACCGCGCAACACTGCACTGAGCAGACGCGGCAGACTGCGCCGGTGGCGGCCGGCCATGGTGTCCAGACGCTGCGAAGGAGAGATCACCAGGGTTTCGATCGGGCGCAGCGCGATACCGGCCGCTTTGCGCTGCGCCGGACTCATCGCCCCCACCGTGGCGTTGATCCGCGTCAGACGCTCCAGATCCACCGCCAGGCTATCGAGGAAAATACTCGACAGTGCATGGCCGGCGATCTGCGCCAGCGAAGGATAGCTTTCGGTGCGTTGCCGTCCTTCTTGCGCAATCCGTCCGGCGCCGATGACCAGAATGCGGTCGGCCCCGAGATGGATGGCCGGACTGATCGGGGCGAGTTGGCGCATCGAGCCGTCGCCGAAGTATTCGCGGTTGATCTTTACCGCGGGAAATACGAACGGCAGCGCGCTGGTGGCCAGCAAATGGTCGACGCCGATCTGCGCCCGTATGCCGATACGCTGGGTACGCCGCCAGGGTTGAACTTCGGGCGCGGCCTGGAAGAATGTCAGGCTTTCGCCCGAGGTGTAACCGGAGGCGGTCACCGACAGCGCATACAGTTGTCCGGCATCGATCGCGCGGCCGATCGCGGAAAAATCCAGCACGCGCTGCAGCAAACACCGTAGCGGGGTGTTATCCAACAAAGAACGCGGCGTCTGACGCACCGCCCAGCCCAAGGTGAGCGCCGCCCCCCAGCGCAAACCGGTGCCAAACAAGGCCACCGGGTCGGTACGGTACACCTGTTCGACATAGAGGTTGCGCCAGATCCACACCAACCGGCGCACCGCGGCATTGAAATCGGCCGCATACACCGCCAGGGCGGCGGCGTTGATACCGCCGGCGGAGGTGCCGCACAGGATGGGAAACGGATTGTCGGCGCGGCGCCCGTAGAGTTCGCGGATTGCGGCCAGCACACCAACCTGGTAGGCGGCGCGTGCACCGCCGCCGGTCAAAACGAGTGCTGCCCGTTCTGCCGCCTGCGTCATCGCGTCCCCCCAAAATCGGCTGCCGGCATGCTACCGCGAATCGCCTTGTAACGCCGCGCTGCCCTCAACGGGGCAGTGGCTCATTCGCCCTGTCCGGCCTCCACCACGGTCAGCGCAGTCATATTGACGATGCGCCGCACCGTGGCCGACGGCGTCAGGATGTGCACCGGCTTGGCCGCACCGAGCAGAATCGGGCCGACGGTCATTCCCCCGCCGGCCGCGTTTTTGAGCAGATTGAAGGCGATGTTGGCCGCATCCAGGGTCGGGAAAATCAGCAAATTGGCGTCTTCTCGCATCCGGGCATTGGGGAAGATTTGCAGCCGGTGCTTGGCATCGAGCGCCGCATCGCCATGCATTTCGCCTTCCACCGGCAGCTCAGGATGCTTTTCATGCAGGATGCGCAGCGCAGTGCGCATCTTTTCGGCCGTGGGCGAATCGGCCGAACCGAACGAAGAATGCGACAGCAACGCCACCCGCGGCTCGATGCCAAAGCCTTTCATCTCCTGGGCGGCCAGCAGCGTCATCTCGACGATTTGCGCCGGTGTGGGATCGTAGTTCACGTAAGTGTCGGCCAGAAACAAGGTGCGGCCCGGCAGGCTGAGCAGGTTCACGGTATATAAATGCTCCACGCCGGGGCGCCGGCCCAGGACGGTCTCGACAAACTCGCGGTGCAGACGGTGCATGCCGTAGGTGCCGCAGATCAGCCCGTCGCCATAGCCGAATTTGAGCAACAAGGTGCCGATCAGCGTGGTGCGTCGGCGCACTTCTTTTTTGGCGTACTCCACCGACACGCCGCGGCGCTCCATCAGGCTGTGGTAGTGCTGCCACAGCTCGTTGAAGCGCGAATCGGAGTCGGGATTGACCAGCTCGAAGTCACGCTCGGCGGCAATTCGCAAGCCAAAACGTTCGATATTGTTTTTCACCACCTCCGGACGGCCGATCAGAATCGGTCGCGCCAGCCCCTCGTCCACCACGGTCTGCACCGCACGCAGCACTTTTTCGGACTCGCCTTCCGAGAAAATGATGCGCTTGGGATTTTTCCGCGCAGCCGCAAACACCGGTTTCATGATCAGCCCGGAGTGCCAGACGAAATTGTTGAGCTGGCTGCGATAAGCGTCCCAATCTGTGATCGGCCGGGTGGCCACGCCGGAGGCCATCGCCGCTTCGGCCACCGCCGGGGCGATCTTGACGATCAGGCGCGGGTCGAAGGGACGGGGAATGATGTATTCGGGGCCGAAGCCGCCGACCTTCTCGCCGTAGGCCGCGGCGACGATGTCGCTTTGCTCGGCGCGCGCCAGTTCGGCGATCGCACGCACTGCGGCAAGCTGCATCTCGTCGGTGATGGTGGTCGCCCCCACGTCCAGCGCACCGCGGAAGATGAACGGAAAGCACAGCACGTTATTGACCTGGTTCGGATAATCCGAACGCCCGGTGGCGATGATGGCATCGTCACGCACCGCTTTGACCGCCTCGGGCAGAATCTCCGGGGTGGGGTTGGCGAGCGCCAGGATCAGCGGCTTGCCCGCCATCTTGGCTACCATCTCGGGCTTGAGCACGCCACCGGCGGACAAACCCAGAAAGACATCCGCACCTTCGATCACCTCGGCCAAGGTGCGCGCTTCGGTGCGCTTGGCGTAACGCGCCTTGATCGGGTCCATCAGTGCGCTGCGGCCTTCATAGACCACGCCCTCGATATCGGTCACCCAAATGTTGTCCACCGGCAAGCCCAGCTTGACCAGTAAGCCCAGGCAGGCCAACGCCGCAGCCCCCGCGCCGGAGGTGACCAGCTTGACATGCTCGAGCGCCTTGCCTTGTATCTGCAAGCCGTTGAGGATGGCCGCGCCGACCACGATGGCGGTGCCGTGCTGATCGTCATGAAACACCGGAATCTTCATGCGCTCACGCAGCTTGCTTTCGATGTAGAAGCACTCGGGCGCCTTGATGTCTTCCAGATTGATACCGCCAAATGTGGGCTCCAACGCGGCGATCATGTCGATCAGACGATCCGGGTCGGATTCGTTGATCTCCAGGTCGAACACATCGATGCCGGCAAACTTCTTGAACAACACCCCCTTGCCTTCCATGACCGGCTTGGCCGCCAGCGGCCCGATATTGCCCAGGCCGAGCACCGCGGTACCGTTGGTGACCACACCGATCAGATTGGAGCGCGCAGTCAGCGCAGCCGCCTGCGCGGAATCGGCAACGATGGCCTCGCAGGCTGCGGCCACCCCCGGCGAATAGGCCAGCGAAAGATCACGCTGGTTGCTGAGCACCTTGGTCGGGGTTACCGAAATCTTGCCTGGGCTGGGGTTACGGTGGTAGTCGAGCGCTGCTGCGCGGATCAGTTCATCCATAGCGTGTTCTGTCTTCTCTCAGGGTCCGGTTGGCGTGGCGCACCGGAAGCCGACTATCCGCTGTCCTCCGGTGCGTGGCATAATATTAGGCTTTCGCCGACTGCGGTTTACCCTAGTATTTTCCGCAAGTCGCGGTAGCGGGGCACAGCTCTTCCCCGCAGCCCGCCGGCCGCACGCTGCGCTGCCCGACCGACGGGGACTGGTTTAGCAACCGCAACCTGGAGAGTCATCCACCATGTCCCAACGCTTTTCCGAGGCCGCCCTGGCCGCCGCCCCCGATTATGTTCGCCACCAAGGCTTGAAGCAGTGGGTCGCCGAAATTGCCGCACTCACCGAGCCCGATCGCGTGGTGTGGTGTGACGGGTCGCAGGAAGAGTACGACCGCCTGTGCGCCGAAATGGTCGCATCCGGCATGTTGATCAAGCTGAACCCGGAAAAGCGCAAGAATTCCTACCTCGCCTGGTCCGACCCTTCGGACGTCGCCCGGGTGGAAGACCGCACCTTCATCTGCTCGAAAAACAAGGATGACGCCGGCCCCACCAACAACTGGGAAGACCCGGCGGTGATGCGCGAAACCCTCAACGGTTTGTTCAAAGGCTGCATGCATGGGCGCACCATGTATGTGATCCCGTTCTCGATGGGTCCGCTGGGCAGCCCGATCGCCCATATCGGCGTGGAAATCTCCGATAGCCCTTATGTGGTGGTCAATATGCGCACCATGACCCGGATGGGCCGTGGTGCCGTCGAAGTGTTGGGCAGCGACGGCGAGTTCGTGCCCTGCGTGCATTCGGTCGGCGCGCCGCTGGCCGCCGGCGAAAAAGACAGCCGCTGGCCGTGCAACCCGGACACCAAATACATCGTGCATTTCCCCGAAACCCGTGAGATTTGGTCCTACGGCTCCGGCTACGGCGGTAACGCACTGTTGGGCAAAAAGTGTTTTGCGCTGCGTATTGCCTCCACCATGGCGCGTGACGAAGGTTGGCTGGCCGAGCACATGCTGATCCTTGGCGTGGAATCCCCGGATGGCGAAAAAACCTATGTGGCAGCAGCCTTTCCCTCGGCCTGCGGCAAGACCAACTTCGCCATGCTGATTCCGCCCAAGAGTTTCGACGGCTGGAAGGTCACCACCGTGGGCGATGACATCGCCTGGATCAAACCGGGCAAAGACGGCAGGTTCTACGCCATCAACCCGGAAGCCGGCTACTTCGGCGTCGCACCCGGCACCTCGGAAAAAACCAATTACAACGCCATGGCGACGCTCAAGGAAAACATCATCTTTACCAATGTGGCGCTCACCGACGACGGCGACGTATGGTGGGAAGGCATGACCAAAGAGCCGCCCGCCCACCTGATCGATTGGCAGGGCAAGGACTGGACACCGGAAATCGCCAAGGAAACCGGCCGTAAAGCGGCGCACCCCAATGCCCGCTTCACCGCGCCGGCCAGCCAATGCCCGTCGATCGATCCGGCCTGGGAAGACCCCGCCGGCGTGCCGATTTCGGCCTTCATCTTCGGCGGCCGGCGCGCCACCACCGTGCCGTTGGTGTATCAAGCCTTCAACTGGAACTTCGGTGTGTACATGGCCGCCACGCTGGGCTCGGAGACCACTGCCGCGGCCTTCGGCGCGCAGGGCGTGGTGCGCCGCGACCCCTTTGCCATGCTGCCCTTCTGCGGCTACCACATGGGCGATTACTTCAACCACTGGCTGAGAATGGGGCATGTGGTCGAGCACACGCCCAAGATCTTTTGCGTGAACTGGTTCCGCATGGATGAAAAGGGCAACTTCATGTGGCCGGGCTTCGGCGAAAACATGCGGGTGCTCAAATGGATCGTCGACCGCGTCAAAGGCAGGGTCGCCGCCAAGGAAACCGCGCTGGGCTGGATGCCGCGCTTCGAGGACATCGACTGGCGCGGCTCGGATGTCACCCAGGCAGAGTTCGAGGCGCTGACCCAAGTCGACGCGGACGCCTGGAAAAAAGAGCTGGAACTGCACAAGGAGTGGTTCGACAAATTGCAAGACCGCTTGCCGCGTCAGCTCGTACTCAAGCGCGAGCTGTTCGAACTAGCGCTATCGGTCTGATCGCGGCGCCGGTGCAAGACCGGCCCTCAAAAAGCGTCGGCTGCGGCCGGCGCTTTTTTGCTTGTTCCCGAACCGTCCATCACAAAGCGACATCATGAACTGCAAACCCGCTGCTCGCATGACCGACATCCAGCCCTTCCACGTCATGGAGCTGCTGCGCCGCGCGCGCGAACTCGAGGCGCAGGGGCGCGACATCATCCACATGGAGGTCGGCGAACCCGATTTCCCAACGCCGCAACCCATCATCGAGGCGGCCACGCGC
Organism: Pseudothauera hydrothermalis; assembly: GCF_003345255.1. Lineage (GTDB taxonomy): Bacteria > Pseudomonadota > Gammaproteobacteria > Burkholderiales > Rhodocyclaceae > Pseudothauera > Pseudothauera hydrothermalis. The sequence goes on from NZ_CP029331.1 coordinate 2,682,736, forward strand.
TTCCTCTCCAGCGGTGAGGTGCACTACACCGCCGCGCTTGGCCTGCCGGCTTTGCGCGAGGCGATCGCGCGCTTCTACCACGACCGCTTCGCCGCCGACATCGCGCCCGAGCGCATCGTCATCACCCCAGGGGCTTCCGGCGCACTGATGCTGGCCCTGGCGGTGTCCACCAATCCGGGCGACGAATGGCTGCTGCCCGATCCCGGCTATCCGTCCAACCGTCACCTGGTGCGCAGCGTCGAAGGACGTGCCCGCGCCCTGCCGGTGAATGCGGCAAGCCGCTACCAGCCCACGCCCGGGCAGGTCGGCAGCGCCTGGCGGCCTGGCACCCGCGGCCTGATGGTGGCCAGCCCGTCCAACCCCACCGGCACCCTGCTGACCGCCGCAGAACTGGCCGCGCTGCACGCCGAAACCCATGCCCGCGGCGGCGTGCTGCTGGTCGACGAGATCTACCAGGGGCTTACCTACGGCGTGCCGGCCTCCACCGTGCTCGCCCAGCCGGCGCTCGCCGCAGTCGACGATCTGTTCGTGGTCAACAGCTTCTCCAAGTATTTCGGCATGACCGGTTGGCGGCTGGGCTGGCTGGTGGTGCCACCTGGCTGGGTGCGTGAAGTCGAAAAGCTGGCCCAGCACTTCTTCATTTCCGCCTCCACCCCGGCCCAGCATGCCGCACTGGCGGCTTTTGCACCGGCCACCTTGGAGATTCTGGAAGAACGTCGGCAAGAGTTTGCCTGCCGCCGCGACACCCTGCTGCCCGCCTTGCGCGAGCTAGGTTTCAACATCGCTGTCGAACCGCAGGGGGCTTTCTACATTTACACCAACGTAGACCGTTTGGGCGGCGACAGCGAGACCCTTGCCCGCCGGCTGATCGAGGAAGCCGGCGTGGCCACCACGCCCGGCTTGGACTTTGGCGACAATGCGCCGCACCGCCACTTACGGATTGCCTATACCACGCGCGCAGCACGCCTTTTGGAAGCCTGCGAACGCATCCGCACCGTGCTCGACTGAACGGCGCCGGCCGACGCCGGGGTGCAGCAATCAAGCGCCGACGCTCACCGCCGCCGGGTTACGACCGGCTACCGCAATCAGACGCTGCTTCATGGCCATCACCCGGCGGTAATAAGCCGCCGTGGGGTCGTCGCGCGCACCGCCGTAGTACTGCAAGGCGGCCTTGAGCGAACCGAAACGTCGCAACCCCTCATCCAGGACGAGGGTGCCGACGCGCACATTGAGCGTCGGATCGAACAGCGCGTCTTCGCCGACATCATCCCCGATTTTGTCCATATGAAAGCGTGGAATCACCTGCATCAGTCCCTGCGCGCCAACATGGCTTTCGGCAAACGGATTGAAGCTCGACTCCACCGCAATCACCGCCACCACCAAGAGCGGATCGATGCCCACGCTGCGGGCGCTGTCCTCGACGGCCTGCAGCACCGGCTCCAGCGCCAATGACGAAACACGGTAGCGGCGGGCGATGTAGTCGCGCACACGCGCCATCTCGGCAGACAAGCCGACTGGGGCGGCCGGTTGCGCGTCGACGGTGCCAAAGTCGTAGCGGGAACCAACCGCAGCATGCGCTTGGGCCATACTGCCGTCAAAAAACCGCAGCGGGCCGCGCTCCAGCGCGCCGGCAGCCATCACGGCCAGCGCCACCAGCCCAGCACTGAGCACCAGACCGTGGGCAGCGTGCAGTAGAACCTCGCCGAGGTTGCGAACGAAATGCTTGAAACGAGCTGCGTGCATGATGTTTCTCCCGTTTCGACCTCCGCTTCGAACGAGCGCACCGCGTACGCAAGCAACGCGTCGTCGAGGGATCAGGATCAGGACGGCCCACCGGGGCGGTCGAGCGATGCTTGGCGCCAGCGGCCTATCGACAGGCCCGCCGCTGCGCAGGCGAAGCACCGAAACTGTATTTGCTGCAATGCAATAAAGTTAGGATGCTATTGATTTATCTGGTTTTTGTCAAACAACGGATGCGCTTGTGGCAGCAGGCTGCGCAGTGTCGCCCAGTCGAAGCAGGGGCCGGGGTCGGTCTTACGCCCCGGTGCGATATCCGCGTGCCCGACCACTCCGGCCAACGGGAAAACGCTTTGCAAAAGGGAAATGAGTTCGGCCAGACGACGATACTGCACCGGCTCGAAGGGCTGGGTGTCGCACCCTTCCAACTCGATGCCGACCGAAAAGTCGTTGCAGCGCTCACGGCCGTTCCAGTTCGATACGCCGGCGTGCCAGGCCCGCCGGGTTACCGGGACGAACTGCACCAGTTCGCCGTCGCGGCGGATGAGAAAATGCGCCGACACCCGCAGCCCATGGATCTGGGCGTAATAGGGATGCTCGGCCGGATCCAGGCAGCCGGTAAAGAGCTGTTCGATGCCCGGGCCGCCAAATTCATTCGGCGGCAGGCTGATTGCATGCACCACGACCAAGTCGACCGCTACCCCATCGGGGCGGTCGTCGCAATGCGGCGACGGCTGCCGACGTACCCCACTCAACCAACCATCAACGATGCGTTCTGCATCTTTTCGATCATATTTCATAATGCTTTATCAATATTGACAGCATCGTGACGCGCACCCAATAATACCTTTGTCATTCACCGAGGAGGCACTGCCATGAAGCGTTTTCTGCGTATTCTCGTCCTGGCGCTGACATTGGGCCCCGCGCTCGCCCTGGCCGGCGAGCCGGTCAATATCAACACCGCAGACGCCGCGGCGCTGGAGCAACTCAAGGGCATCGGCCCCGCCAAGGCCAAAGCCATCGTCGATTACCGCAAGCAGCATGGTCCGTTCGCCAGCCCCGCCGATCTTGCCAAAGTGCCGGGTATTGGCGAGAAAACCGTCGCCCAACTGGGTAGCCAGATCACCGTCGGCGCGCGCAACGCGGCCAAGTAATGCCGTAACGGTCCGGCGCCAACAGGCCGTTTGAAAAACGTCGCGCGGATGGCCCAATGCACGGTGCGCGCTCCATCGCTCATCAAAAAGATCGGCAGAGAAGTGAGCGCCGCGCAACGCCGCAGATGGCCCACTGCTTCCAACGGCCTGTTAGTTTTTCGACGGCTTACCTACCCGCTGGGCCAAGCGTTTTCACCCACCACCGCGCTCAGCGGCATACGTTCGGCCCAACGTTCGATTTCCAGCATCGGCCGCGCATAGTAAGCCGCCACATGGCCCAGGCAGACGATGGCCACCGGTTTGGCGCCATCGGGCATCGCCAGCAAAGCAGCCACCTTGCGCGGGTCGAATATCGACACCCAACCCAAGCCCAGGCCCTCCGCCCGCGCGGCCAGCCACATGTTCTGAATGGCGCAGGCGACCGAGGCGAGATCCATCTCCGGCAAGGTGCGCCGCCCAAACACGTGATGTTCGCGGCCATCGGCCAATGACACCACCAGCACTTCGCCCGCCTCCAGCACGCCTTCCACCTTCAGACGCATGAACGCGTCCTTGCGCTCGCCCAGGGCCTGCGCAGTGGCCAAGCGCTCTTCTTCTACCAAGGCATGCAGCGCCACGCGCAGGGCCCGGTCGGTAATGCGGATAAAACGCCAGGGCTGCATGTAGCCCACGCTAGGCGCATGATGCGCCGCCCACAGCAGTCGCTGCAGCACATCCGGGGCGACCGGATCGGGCAAAAAATGACGCATGTCACGCCGTTCGGCAATCGCCCGATACACCGCTTCGCGCTCCGCTCGATCGAAAGGCCGGGCAAGGACTAGTTCGGCACTGGACTGCAAGATCGACTCCTCCGACATCCATTGGGCGGCGCGTGGGGCCACGGCCAACCCAGGTTCACTGGCCCAGCAGGCGGGCCACCACCTGCGGTGCGGACGGAAAATAAAAATGCACATACGAGGCGGTCAGCCGGGCGCACCGGTAAATGGCCTCCCCTTCGCCCCCGTCCGGGCGATGGGCATGGATCAACGGTGCCAGCGGCGTTTCCGCCTTGGAGTAATGAAAGGTGTGACCGGCAAGCCGCCCTTCGGGCAAGTCGGCCACCTGTAGCCCCAAAGCCGACAGGCGCGGCTGCATCACTGCGCGCCCCGGCAACAGGCCGCCGAAGGCATGCGCAACACCGGCCTGATCGACCACCGCCTCGAACAGACTCATCATCCCCCCGCATTCGGCCAAGAGGGGCTTGCCGGCGTCCACATGCGCGCGCAGATCGGCCCAGAACCCTTGGTTTTCAGCCAATCGTGCGGCGTGCAGTTCCGGATAACCGCCCGGCAGCCAAACCGCATCGCAGCCTGGCAGACGGTCGCCGGCCAGAGGAGAAAAAAAGATCATTTGGGCACCGAGCGCGCTGAGCGTGTCTAGGTTGGCCGGGTAAATGAAGCCGTAAGCCGCATCGCGGGCCACCGCCACGGTACGACCGGACAGAAGCGGCGCGGGCGCAGGCGCCGGCGCGGGCGCAAAATCGACCGCAGGCGGCAAATCCACCACGCCAGTCGTGGCCAACGCATCGGCCATGCGGTCCAAACGCTGGATGAGATCGGCGATCTCTGCCGCCTGCAACAGTCCGAGGTGGCGCTCGGGCAGGACTGCAGCAGCCTCGCGCGGCACCGCGCCATACCAGCGCATACCGTCTGGCAGCGCCTCACGCAGCATGTCGGCATGGCGGGCGCTGCCCACCCGGTTGGCGAGTACGCCGGAAAACGACAGTCCGGGCCTGTAGTGGGCCAAACCAAAAGCCACCGCAGCAAAGGTTTGCGCCATCGCCCGGGCGTCGATCACGGCCATCACCGGGATGCCAAAGCGCCGCGCAATGTCCGCGCCCGAGGGTTGGCCATCGTACAAGCCCATGACGCCTTCGACCAGGATCAAATCGGCCTCGCGCGCTGCGGCATATAGCCGCCAGGCGGCATCTGGCTCACCGCACATGCCGAAATCCAGGTTATAGACCGGTGCGCCGCTGGCCACTGTATGAATCTGCGGATCGAGAAAATCCGGGCCGCACTTGAACACCCGCACCCGCCGCCCCTGCCGCGCGTGCAAACGGGCCAGCGCCGCGGTGACCGTGGTCTTGCCCTGGCCGGAGGCCGGGGCCGCCACGAAAAGCGCCGGACAGCGCTCAGTCATAAGTCACCCCGCGATGAACGGCAGTGCAGCCCGCATGCGGCGGATAGGCCGAGGGCGCGCCCGCATCCGGCTGAAACCACGCCAGGCGCGGATACAAGCCCACCACCCCGCCCACCACGGTCAGTGCCGGCGGGCGGATGCCGGCGCGGGCCACCTCCTCGGCCAAACTGCCCAGCGTCGCCACCGCCACCCGCTGCTGAGGGGTGGTGCCGCGCTCGATGACGCCGGCAGGGGTACTGGCCGGCAGGCCGTGTTCGATCAAGCGGGCACAGATCTCGCCCAGACGGGAAATGCCCATATAGATCACCAGGGTCTGATGGGGACGGGCGAGCATCGGCCAGTCCAGCTCGAGCGCGCCATCCTTGAGAAAGCCGGTGGCAAACACAACCGACTGCGCATGATCGCGGTGAGTGAGCGGGATACCGGCGTAAGCGGCGATACCGGCCGCCGCGGTGACGCCGGGCACCACTTCCACGGTGAGGCCGGCCGTCATCAGCGCCTCCATCTCCTCGCCGCCGCGGCCAAAAATGAAAGGGTCCCCCCCTTTGAGCCGCACCACCCGTCGTCCGGCGCGGGCGTGACGGACCAGCAGGGCATTGATTTCCTCCTGCGGCAGCGTATGGTCAGCCGCTTTCTTGCCCACGTATATCCGCTCGGCCGCAGCCGGCGCCAAGTCGACGATCAGCGGACTGACCAGGTTGTCGTAGATCACCACCTCGGCGCCCGCCACCAGACGCGCGCCGCGCAGGGTAAGTAGTTCCGGGTCGCCCGGACCGGCGCCAACCAGATAGACATGACCGGGCTGCGGACCCGGACGAACACAGGCAAGTTCAGGCAGTGACATAAAGGTTCATTTCCGGGACCGAAGTTTGTCTGGGGCGCGGCGGACCGTCGCCGCGCGCGCGGTACATCGGGGTGAGCATAGCGCCTTGGTGCATGACATCAATCGGGGATGAAGCTCACCCGCCCATCTAAGCAGTAACGGCGCAGCGGGTGGCCAAAAGCGGCGCTCAACAGTTCAGGCTGCAACACCTCGTCGCGCGCGCCGGCACGTACCCCGCCACGGCCGTCGAGCAAGATGATCTGGTCGGCGTAGCGCGCCGCCAGGTTGATGTCGTGCAACACCATGACCACGCTGCGCCCGGCATCGGCCAATCCGCGCATCAGATCGAGCACCGCAATCTGGTAGTGCAGGTCGAGGTGATTGGTGGGTTCGTCGAGCAACAGCAGCCGCGGCGACTGGGCAAGGAGCGCCGCCACCGCCACACGCTGCCGCTCGCCGCCCGACAGGGTCAGGATGTCGCGCTCGGCCAATTCGGCCAGCCCCACATCGGCCAAAGCCGCGCGCGCGATGCGCACGTCCTGCGGTCCTTCCCAGCCCCAGCGCCCCAGATAAGGGTGGCGCCCGACCAGCACCGTTTCCAGCACGGTGGAGGAGAAATGGTCCGCCTGCTGCTGAGGCAGCAACCCTCGAAACCGCGCCACCTCGGCGGCACGCCACGCAGCATACGGCAGCCCGCCCAACAACACGCTGCCCACGGTGGGTTCCCGCAGCCCGGCCAAGGTATGCAGCAACATGGTTTTGCCGGCGCCGTTGGGACCGAGCAGCACCAGACACTGGCCAGCCGCCAGGGTCAAACTGAACTCGCAACACAGCCAGCGCCCGCCAACCTGCAGAGCCAGCCGGTCCGCTTCCAGCAAGGGGACGGCGGACGTGGTCATGGTTGTCGCTTTGCCAGAAGAAAAAGAAACAGCGGCACGCCAATCAGCGCAGTCAGTACCCCCACTGGCAGTTGCTGCGGCGCAATCACGGTGCGGGCCGCGGTGTCGGCCAAGGTGAGCAGCGCGCCGCCGGCCAGCATGGTCGCGGGCAGCAGCGCGCGCTGGTCGTTGCCGACCACAAAGCGCACCAGGTGCGGCACCACCAAGCCGACGAAACCGACCGAGCCGACCAAGGTCACCGCCACGGCGGTAAATAGCGAGGCGAGCGCATACAGCAAGTAACGCAGGCGAAGTACGTGTACGCCCAGCGCCCGCGCGGTCAGTTCGCCGCGGGTGAGCAGGTTGAGTTCGCGCGCAAAAGGCAGTGCGATGCACAGGCCCGCCCCCATCGCCAGCAGCGCCGGCCACGGACGGCTGGCGCCCGAAGCGTCGCCCATCAGCCAAAACAACATCGACTGCACCCGGGTGTCAGGGGCCAGCGCCAGCATCAAGGTGACCACCGCCCCGCAGCCGGCGGCAACGATCACCCCGGTCAAAAGCAACCGGGTCTGGGTCCATGAACCGTCGCCATGCGCCAGACCGAACACCAACAGCATCGCCACCAACGCCCCGCCAAAGGCCGCGCCGTCGATCAACATCGGCGCGAGACCACACAGCATCGCCGCCAAAGCCCCCACCGCCGCCCCACCGGAGATGCCCAGCACATAGGGATCGGCCAGCGGATTGCGCAGCAACACCTGCATCAGCGCACCGGCCAGCGCCAGCAGACCGCCGGCGGCATACACCGCCAGCGCGCGCGGCAGGCGCAATTGGCGCACCACTTCCGCCTCCATGCCTTGGCCACCGCCAAACAAGGCCGCGACCACCTCACCGGCGGGAATATCCAGCTCACCGGCGGCCAGCGCCCAAACATGGGCCAGCGCACCGGCCAGCACCAAGCCCGCGATCACCGCCCACGCGCGCCGCCGGCCCGGCAACCGGAGACCCTGGGCGAGACGCTGATCGACGGTGGCCACGGGGCGTCAACGCGGCGCGTAGCGCAAGCCGACAAAATAGCTGGCACCGGCCGTGGCATAACCTTTGGCCAGTTCATACTGCTTGTCCAGCACGTTGTTCGCCCGCATTTCCACGCGCCAATCCGGGGTCAGACGGTAATGCACATAAGCATCGACCACACCGTAGCCGGCCAAGCGCTCGCTGTTGCTGGCGTTGTCGAAACGATCCCCCTGGCCGTTGAGGTCGATGCCATAAGACCATTTGCCGACGCGATGATCCACTTTCACGAAGGCCGCGCTGCGCGCCCGGCGTGCCAGACGCTTGCCGGTGGCCTCATCCCGGGCACGCAACCAGTCCATGCCCACTTGCAGGTCGAGCTCGCCCAGCGCCACCCGATAAGCCAGCTCCAGGCCCTTGAGCCGGGCTTCGTTCACATTGACCGGCGGCCAACCGCTGATCAGGTCGCGCACCTTGTTGTCATAGTAGGTCGCTTCCACGCTTTGCCGGCCATCTTTCCAGCGCAGGCCGATTTCGCGGTTGAGCGCACGCTCGGGTTCGAGCTCGGGATTACCGCCGCCCCAGCCGGTATCCGGCCAGTAGAGTTGATTGAAGGTCGGCGCATTGAAAGCGGTGGCGATGCTGCCGCGCACGCTCCACGCCGGATCGATGTCATAGCCATAGGCCAGCAGGCCGGTGGTCTTGCCCCCGAACTGCGAATTGTCGTCACGCCGCAGATTGACTTGCACACTGTGCGCGCCCGCCTTCGCCGACCAGCCCAGCAACCACGCCTTGACGGTACGCTCATCGACCGTATAGGCGGTGGTGCTATCCACTTGACTCTTGACGTAATCGAAAGCCGCCATCAGCACGCCCAACGGCAAGTCGATGTCATGCTGCCAGGAGAACTGGTCCTGGGTGGTGTAAAACTTCGACGCTTGCGCTGTGGAGCTTCGGTTGTCTAGGCGGTCGCGGCTGCGCGCCACCCGCACCGTGCTGCGCCACCCTTCGGCAAGCTGGTTGATGGCATAAACCCCCACCGTATCGAGACGCTTGTCGAGATAGGCGTTGTAGCTCAGGTTGGCGTCGTACCAGTTGCGCCCGTCGGACTGATAAAGATCGATGCCGATCTCGTCGCGCTCGCGCAGCCCGAGCGCCAGATTGGCGCTCACGAAGGCGTTGCGAAAACCATCCCGGTCGGGATCATGCGCGCCTGTGCTGCGGGCGTCGAAACCGCGCGTGCGGTCCTGCCCCAGGGTGAGACTATAGCGGAAGCGCTCGACGCCGCCCGACAGCGATGCATTGGCCTCGAGGGTGTCGTCGCTGCCATAACCCAGGAAAACCTGCGGATCGAAGCCGCTGCGGCCTTTGCGGGTAAACACCTGGATCACGCCACCGATGGCCTCGGAACCGTACAGCGCGCTGGCCGGACCGCGCAGCACTTCGATGCGCTCGACCATGGCCAGCGGAATCGCCTCCAGCGTAGCCTGCCCAGTGGTTGCCGAACCGACGCGCACACCGTCGATCAACAGCAGCGCGTGGCGCGCCTCGGCACCGCGGATGAACACGCTGGCATTCGAACCCGGCCCGCCGTTGCTGGCCACACGCACGCCGGCGACCGCACGTAGCAAGTCGATCAGGGTCGATTGACCCGCGCGTTCGATCTGTTCGCGCTCGATCACTTCGACACTGGCCAACACTTCGTCGGCACGCTGGGCCTGACGGGTAGCGGTCACCACCACCGGCTCGGCGATTTTTTCTACGCTCGCCTGCGCCGACACCGAACATGGCAGAGCGGCAGCCAGCGTAAGAGCCGCCGCGGACAAACAGGTTTTCATTCGATTCATGCTCCCTCAACCGCGCCAGGCGTCCCCGCACGACGCGGCAACCGTCGATACGATGCGCACGCGAGGGCAATCGAGAGCAGTGAGGAAACGCGCCCGTCGCCGCCACCCCGCGGCACATCCGCCAGTGCGTTCGAGGCCGGTATCCGGGCTTGTGAGCTGAGCCGGCACGGATATTTGCCGTGCGGACGCAGCGCATCGCCTTCCCGGGTCCCGATCGACCCAGTGGCCGTGTCTGATGCGCCTTACGCTCACCTACCGTTGCGGGGGCAGCACAGGACTAGCGGCAAAGAGCCGCGCACCTGTTTCCCGTTTAACCCTTTGGCGCGGACCGCCGCCGGGCACCTGAAACGCCTTGCACCCTGTACGGGTGCGGGGCGGATAATAGCGCGTTCGTCACCACTTGTAGAGCGCAACCGCTGATGAGCGTCGAGTTGATTCTCGGTGGCGCCCGCTCCGGCAAAAGCCGCCACGCCGAACAGCGTGCGCGGGCCAGCGGCGCGGCCGTCACCGTCATTGCCACCGCGCAAGCCCTGGATCAGGAGATGGCCGCACGCATCCGCCGCCACCGGCAAGACCGGCCATCGGCCTGGCGTACCCTGGAAACCCCGCGCGAGCTGGCCGCCACCTTGCGCCGCGAGGCCGCCCCAGGCCACTGCCTGATCGTCGACTGCCTCACCCTGTGGCTGGCCAATCTACTCGAAGGCGCCGACGCACTGCCGCCCGGCCAAGACGCCAGCGCATTGCCTGTTTTTGCCGCAGAGCGCGACGCGCTGCTGAGCACCTTACCGCAACTGCCCGGCCAAATCATCCTGGTGGCCAACGAAGTCGGGCTGGGGCTGGTGCCAGACACCCCGCTCGGGCGTCTGTTTCGCGATGAAGCCGGCCGCCTCAACCAGCAACTTGCGCAGCTGGCCGACACCGTCACCTTCGTCGCCGCCGGTCTGCCGCTGGTGCTCAAGCAAGGTTAGACTTTGCGCAGCGCGCAAACCGGACACTCGATGTCGCCTTGCCTGCGCCAGCCATCGGCTGGCCACTGACCAAGCGCTACCGCGACTTGCCCAACCCACCCGCCCACGATATGCAATTTGCCATCCCAACGCCCGACACCACGCTGACCCAAGCGTTGCAGCACAAAATCGACCGCAAAACCAAGCCCCCCGGCGCGCTCGGCCGCCTGGAGGCATTGGCGCTGCAGATCGGCCTGGTGCAAGGCACGGAAGCGCCGGCACTGCGTCAGCCGCACATCATGGTATTTGCCGGCGATCACGGCGCAGCCCGCGTTGGAGTGTCCGCTTATCCGCAGGACGTCACCTGGCAGATGGTGGAGAACTTTCTTGCCGGCGGCGCGGCAATCAACGTGTTCTGCCGGCAGATGGGACTGGGCCTCACCGTGATCGACGCCGGGGTGAATCACCACTTTGGCCGCCGCCCTGGATTGATCGACGCCAAGCTCGGCCCCGGCACCGCCAACTACCTGGAGCGGCCGGCAATGGATGTCGAAACGGTGCGCCCCGCCCTCAGCCGCGGCCGCGAACTCGCCCACGCCCTGGCCGCCAACGGCTGCAATTGCGTAGGCTTTGGCGAAATGGGCATCGGCAACACCGCCTCCGCCTCACTGCTTACCCACTGCCTGACCGGCGCGGCATTGTCCACGGTCACCGGGCGCGGCACCGGGCTGGATGACGCAGGTCTAGCCCGCAAGCGCGCGCTGCTGGAGACCGCGCTGGCGCGTGGCGGCCGCCCCACCGACCCCATCGCGGCACTGGCCGAATATGGCGGCTTCGAGATCGCCATGATGGCCGGCGCCATGCTGGGCGCGGCCGAGCGCCGCATGCTGCTATTGATCGACGGCTTCATCGTCACCGCCGCGCTGCTCGCCGCCCATGCCATCGACCCGGCGCTGCTGCCCTATTGCGTGTTCGCCCACCGTTCGCAGGAGCCCGGCCACCGGGTACAGCTTGCCCATCTGCAGGCCGAGCCGCTGATGGACCTCGACCTGCGCCTGGGCGAAGGCACCGGCGCAGCGCTGGCCTTTGCGCTGGTGCAAGCCGCGGTGGGCTTTCTCACCGAAATGGCAAGCTTCGAATCGGCCAGCGTGAGCGGCCGCAGCGCCTGATCCGGCCCCCATGCGCTACCAGCTCGAACTCTTTTTCATCGCCCTGGGCTTTTTCACCCGCATCCCGGTGCCGGCCTGGGTGCCGTGGTCACCGGAGCGCCTCAACCACGCCGCCCGTTATTTTCCGCTGGTCGGCTGGGTGGTGGGCGCAGTAGGCGCGGGCGCCTTCCTCGCGCTTGCACAGGTGCTGCCGGTTTCACTGGCGGTGATCCTGTCGATGGCAGCCACCATCCGGCTCACCGGCGCCTTCCATGAAGACGGCTGGGCCGATACCTGCGATGGGCTGGGCGGCGGCTGGGACAAGGCGCAAGTGCTCAGCATCATGAAAGACTCGCGCATTGGCAGCTACGGTACCGTGGGCGTGATGCTGATGCTACTTGCCAAGGCGGCGGCGTTGGTGGAGCTGGCCGCGCACAGCCACGCCGCCGCGGCACTCGCAGTGTTCGCCGCGCATCCGCTGTCGCGGCTGGCCTCGACCAGCCTGATCCATTGGCTGCCTTATGTGCGCGAAGACGAAAGCTCGAAATCCAAACCTCTGGCGCGCGCCTTGCGCCCGAGTGAGCTGCTTACCGCAGCCGCTTGCGGTCTTGCCCCATTGGTGCTGCTGGCACCGCTGCAAGCGGCCGCCGCGCTGGCTGCGGTGGCCGCGCTCACGCTGTGGGCGGCGCGCGTCTTTCTGCGCCGCCTTGGCGGCTACACCGGCGATCTGCTCGGTGCCGCCCAGCAGGGCAGCGAGCTGGCCTGCTATCTTGGGATTTTGCTTGCATGGAACTACACCTGATCCGCCACCCCAAGCCGGACATCGCCCCCGGCATCTGTTACGGCCAGCAAGACATCGGCCTGGCTGAGCCGGCCGCCGCGGTGGCCGAACGCCTGCGCCCGCTGCTGCCGGCCGAGTACGCACTGCACGCCAGCCCACTGACGCGCGCCCGCCTGCTGGCCGAAGCGCTGGGCGAGCCGCGTCTGGATGCGCGCCTCAAAGAGATGTCCTTCGGTCAGTGGGAAGGCCGGACTTTCGACAGCCTGGGCAGCGCGCTCGACCAATGGTCGCGCGACCCGCTGGGCTTTCGCGCGCCGGGTGGCGAATCCGCCCGCGAAATGAGCACCCGGGTGCTGGCCTGGCTGGACGAACTGATGGCCGCCGGCCCGCAACAGGCCGTCGTGGTGGTGGCCCATGGCGGCCCGCTGCGGGTCATTGCCGGGCATCTGCTTGGCCTGCCGGCCGAACGCTGGCTGGGGCTGGATTTTGCCTGCGGTCACGCCACCCGGCTGGACGTTGCGCCCTGGGGCGTAGTGCTGAAATGGTTCAACCGCTAGCGGCCGCAAGCCGGTTTGCGCACCGCCCCCCATTGGCGCAACCCGGCGTGGCGGACGGCGCACGGTGATACCATGCGCGCCATGAAAACCGCCCCTTATCGGCCCGGTGCGCAAGATGGCGCCAGCGGCCTGCGCATCTATCTGCGCCTGCTCGGTTATGTACGCCCATATATCGGCTTCTTTGGTTTGAGCGTAATCGGCTTTGCCATTGCCGGCTCGGCCAAGGCCGCGCTGGCCAGCGTGTTCAAGTTTTTCGTCGATGGACTGGCCAACCCCGAGCAGCCGATCGGCACCGGCGTGGCCTGGATCGACCGCCTGGAGCTGGTGTTCGCCGTGCCGGTCATGGTGGTGGCCATTGCACTGTGGCAAGGGGCAGGCTCCTTCCTGGGCAACTACAGCATGTCCAAACTGTCGCTGGGGCTGATCCATGACCTGCGCAAACAGTTGTTCGACAGCTTTCTGGTCTTACCCAACCGTTACTACGATGCGCATAACTCCGGCCATCTGGTCTCGCGGGTGACCTACAACGTCACCATGGTCACCGCCGCAGCCACCGATGCGGTCAAGGTGTTGTTCCGCGAAGGGCTCACCGTTGTGGCCCTGGTGGCCTATCTGCTGTGGATGAACTGGCGGCTGACCATCGCGCTGCTGGTGGTGCTGCCGCTGATTGCCTGGCTGGTGTCCGCGGCCAGCCGCAAGTTCCGCAAACTGAGCAAACGCATCCAGGCGTCGATGGGCGATGTCACCCATGTGGCCTCCGAGACCATCCAGGGCTATCGCGTGGTGCGCAGCTTTGGCGGCGAACGCTATGAAAGCGAGCGCTTCGAGCGCGCCAATCAGGCCAACATCGCCCGCCAGCTCAAAATGGTGCGCACCGAAGAAACCTTTTCGATGCTGATGAGCCTGCTCATCTACGCCGCCATGGGCGCGCTGTTGTTCATGGTGCTCAAAACACGCGGCGATGCGACCGCGGGCGATGTGGTGGCCTATATCACCGCCGCCGGTTTGCTGCCGCGCGCCATTCAGTTGCTCGGCGGGGTGAGCGCCAAAATCCAGAAGGGTGTAGCCGCGGCCGAAAGTATTTTCGAACAACTGGATCAGCCGCGCGAACCGGATCACGGCACCGTCGAGCGTGCGCGCATCGCAGGCCGCATCGAAGTGCGCGGGCTGGCCTTTACTTATCCGGGGCACGACCGACCAGTGCTCAGCGACATCAGCTTCAGCGCCGAGCCGGGACAGATGATCGCCTTGGTGGGCAAGTCCGGCAGCGGTAAATCCACGCTCGCCAGCCTGATTCCGCGCTTTTATACCCACAGCGAGGGAAGCATTCTGATCGACGGCATCGAGGTCGGCGACTATCGGCTGGCCAACCTGCGCCGTCACATCGCGCTGGTCACCCAACAGGTCACGCTGTTCAACGGCACCGTGGCCGAGAACATCGCCTACGGCGAGCTGGCCGGCGCCAGCCGCGACCAGATCGTTGCCGCGGCCGAGGCCGCCAACGCCCGGGAGTTCATCGAGCGCCTGCCGCAAGGCTTCGATACCCAAATCGGGGAAAACGGCGTGCTGCTCTCCGGCGGTCAGCGCCAACGCATCGCCATCGCCCGCGCACTACTGAAAAACGCCCCGATTTTGATCCTGGACGAAGCCACCTCGGCGCTCGACACCGAGTCCGAACGCTTGATCCAGGACGCGATCGAGCGCCTGATGGCCGGGCGGACCACCCTGGTCATCGCCCACCGCCTATCCACCATCGAGCGCGCCGACCAGATTCTGGTCATGGAGGCGGGGCGCATCGTCGAACGCGGCACACATGCGGAACTGGTGGCGCGCGCAGGCGTTTATGCGCGCCTGCAAGCGATGGGGCTGGAAGAGCGCGGCCAGCCCCCCGCGGCTCAGCGCTGAGCTGCGAAAGATTGCCCGGGACGGCGGATCGGCGCCGTTTTGGGGGTGTTTTTGAAGTGCAACCGCCAGAACAAGCCAACCAGGTTGTCACCCCAGGACACCGCTTTGCGCGGCAGCGTCAGCGGATCGTCATCGCGGGTCGCCGGCGCGCGCACGCAGGTGGTGGCGCACTGGTAGCCGGCTTCGGCCACCGCGTCGACCACCCGCAGGTCATGACTGCCATAGGGATAGCAGAAATGCCCGACCGCAGCCCCCAGCACGTCTTCCAGAGCATGCTTGGAACCGACGACTTCTTCACGGATACGCTGCGGGTGCTGCTCGGCCAGTTTGACATGGGTAAGCGAATGCGCGCCAAAGTCGATGCCCTCACGATGCAATTGACGAATCCGCGCAGCGCTCATCAACGGCGGCGTATCGCGGCCATCCTTGGCAAACCAGCTCGACGGCTGACCGAGCAGCCCCGAGATCACATACACCATGGCCGGAAAGCCATGCTGGCGGAGCACCGGATAGGCGTACTCGTAGAAATTCTCATAGCCGTCATCGAAGGTCAGTGCCACCGCGCGCGGCGGCACCGGCGCCTGGCCGCGCAAACAAGCCAACACCTGGTCCATCGACAGCACGGTGTAGCCAAAACGGGCCA
This sequence comes from Pseudothauera hydrothermalis, assembly GCF_003345255.1. Classification (GTDB taxonomy): domain Bacteria; phylum Pseudomonadota; class Gammaproteobacteria; order Burkholderiales; family Rhodocyclaceae; genus Pseudothauera; species Pseudothauera hydrothermalis. The sequence continues at coordinate 2,698,351 of NZ_CP029331.1, forward strand.
GGTAGGCCATTTGACGGGCAAAACGGCGATGATCGCAGTACGTCGAGCGGTGCGCCTTCATCGGCGCAAACTCGCCCACCTGGTGATACATGAGGATGTTGATACCCTGGTGCATCTTATCGATTGTCCAGCAATTGGGCGTACAACTCACGGTATTGGGCAATCACCGCGGCTTCGGAAAAGTCGCGCGCAATCCGGGCCCGGCTGTTGGCCACCATCCGCGCCTGGAGGTCGGGGTTGCGCAGAACCTGCTCGATGCCCGCCGCCAGCGCCGCCGCATCGTCGCAGGGCACCACCCAGGCGTCTTCGCCCGGCCGGGTGATCTCGCGCGCGCCCCGGAAGGCGCTGACCACCAGCGGTTTGCCATAGGCCCAGGCCTCCAGGATGACGTTACCCAGGGTCTCGGCATCCCGCGAAGGGAACACCACCATGTCGGCCACATGAAACCAAGGCGCCGGATCATGTTGCCAACCCGCCCACAGGATGCGCTCCGCCACACCGGCCTGGCGCGCCTGTTCGGCCAGCCGGTCGGCCAATTCGCCGTCGCCCAGCACCACCAGACGCACACGCCGGCCGCCGATTTCGGCGGGCAAACGGCTCATCGCATCGATCAAGTAGCGGTGGCCTTTGACCTCGATCAGCCGCCCGGCGGTGAGCAAAATGCAATCTTCCGGGCGCAGGTCGATACGCCTACGCAGCGCCGCCAGCTCGTCGTCGGCCACCGCACGCACCGGATCGGCAAAATTGGTGATATGAAACACCCGCCCGGCCGGCAGGCCGCCGCGGATCATCCAGTCGCACAACCCCTTGGTATTGCCAATCCAGGCGTGGGCATGGCGGAAGGGGTCGAGTTTGTAATACCCCCCCAGGCGCGCCACATGGACCTTGCCGCGACCGGGTTCGAGATGGGCCAAGCGGGTGGCGCGGCCCATGTAGGTCTGCACGATCGGCGCATCGCTGCGGGCGATCAGCCGGGAGACGGCATGGCGCGAAAACGGATCCCACACCGTGCGGTACGGCAATTCGTGGCAGGCCATACCGGCAAGGTGATGCCGGGCCAGTTCGGAGCCGCGCCGCACCGCCACCTCCACGGCTTGGCCATGACGCCGCATGGCCGCGACAAAGCGCAGGAACCAGCGCTCGGCACCGCCCATTTGCGCACTGCCGATCATGTGCAGGGATTTCATCCGAGCTTCTCCAGAACCTTACGGTAGATGGCGAGATTACCCTCGCACATCGCCTCGATCGAGAATTCGCGCAGCACCAGCGTCCGGCCGGCTTCGCCCATGCGCGCGCGCAAGTGCGCATCGTCCAACAATCGGTTCATCGCCGCGGCCAAGGCCGGCACATCGCCGGGCGCAATCAGCAGACCGTTTTCGCCGTCGCGCACCACCTCGGGCATTCCGCCCGCACGGCTGGCGATGATCGGCACCCGGGCGGCTGCGGCCTGCAACAACGACACCCCCAAGCCTTCCATGTCGGCCGGATGCACCAGCAAATCCAGACAGCCCAGGATGTCCGGCAGGTTGTCCACAAAGCCCATCAGGCGGACCGTGTCGGCCAGCCCCTGCTCCGCAATGGCTTGGCGCAGCGCCGCTTCGAGCGGACCGCGACCAAAGAACAACACTTTGAGCCGCGGGTGTCGGGGCAGCACCTCATGGAGTGCAGCCAAAAGATAGCGATGCCCCTTTCGGGCAATCAATTGCGCCACCATACCGACCAGCAAGGTATCCGGCGGCAACCCCAGCTGCGCGCGATAGGCGCACGGGTCGTAATCGATCAGATAGGGCGTGGGATCGACCGCGCTGCGCACGCAAGACACCCGCTCGGGCGCAAGCCCTTCGGCCAGCAACACTTGGCGGATGCCTTCCGAAATGGTCAGCACATGATCGTACAGCCGGTACTTGGTTGCCACCACCCAGCGCGCCTCGGGGTTATCCACGCGGCGCGACAGCACGCATGGCACCCCGGCCAGGCGGGCGGCCACCCCGCCCCACAGGTCCGCGCCGCGGCGGCTATGCACATGAACCAGATCGGGGCGCTCAGCGGCGATCAGGCGGCGCAAGCGAACCGCCAGCCCGATGTCCAGATCGCCCTTCATCGGCAGCTCCACCACCCGGGCATGGGCGTTCGCGGCGCGCGCAATATGGCTGCCGGTCGGGCAGGCGAGCAGGTTTTCGACCCCGCGCCGCGCCAGCCCTTCGACGATATAGAGCACCTGCCGGGCGCCGCCGTAGAGATGGCGACCGGCTTCGATATGCAGCACTTTCATGACCTGTTCGCCACGCCGAGTACGGCCCGGGCCTGCTCGATGACACGCTCGGCGGTAATCTCACGCAAACAGGTAAACGCCCCGTTGCAGGTCGGGCGGCGGCGACAGGGCGAGCACGCCAGCCCCAGCCAGATCACCCGGCCATTGGCGCGGCCGGTATCCAGGTAAGGGCGGGTGGAGCCGAACAGCGCCACGGTGGGCGTGGCAAAGGCCGCGCCCATATGGGTGAGCCCGGTGTCGACGCCCACCAGCAAACCGGCATGACGGATCAGGCCGGCCGCCTCGGGCAGGCGGGTGTCACCGGCCAGAGCGATCGTGCCGGCTGTAGCCGCAGCCAAGCGCGCTGCGGCCTCGCGGTCTGCCGGACCGCCCAGAATCACCGGGGTGAGCCCCAGCTCATCGCGCACCTTGGCCGCCAGCGCCTGCCAGGCATCCTCAAACCAGTGCTTTTGCGCGCGCGTGGTAAAGGGCGCAAACACCGCAAAACGCGAAGGTCTGAGTCCATGCACGGTCATCAGCGCCTGAACTCGGGCCTCGGTGGCCTCGCCAATGCACAGCCGCGGCAAAAACTCACCGGCCTCCAGCCCCAGCCGTTCGGCCAGAGCGCGGTATTCGGCGCCGATGCGCCCCGGAATACCGCCTTTGGGCACGCACTCGGTCATCAACCATTGGCTGCCCTCACGCGAACCCAGCCCAATACGGCGCGGCGCACCGGACAACCAAGTCAGCAGACCGCTTTTGAGCAGGCTCTGCATATCGATGGCGACATCGAAGCGCTTGGCCCGCAACAGGGCACGGAATGCGCGGATGCGCTGAAATAGCGCTGCGAACCGCCGCGCCTGCCAAAGCTGCTTCCACTCGCCTTTGGGCCACAGGATCAATTCATCGATGCAGGGGTCGGCCGCCAGCAACTCATGAATGCCTGGCTCCACCAGCCACGCCACATACGCCTGCGGCCAGGTGCGCTTGATTGCCGCGGCAAAAGGCGAGGCAAACACCACATCGCCAATGGCGGAGCTGCGGACGAGAAGTACGCGGTTCATTGTTCCTCCTGCGCACGGCACATGCCCAGCAAACGCAACGACAAGAGCAACAGAATCGAGAAAAAGCGCATATCCGGATGCGAGAGCCGATAGTCGAACATCGCCCAGACCGCGGTGAAGGTCAGTACCGCCCACATCGCGGGCAGCATTGCCCGACACTGAGGTTGCCCACGTGCGGCGCGCACGGCATCGCGCACCAGCACCCATGCCAAGGCCAGCCACAACACCGAGCCGATCGTCCCCTGGCTCCACAAAGTTTGCAGATAACTGTTGTGCAAATGGTCATAGCGCTCGCCTTCCAATAGCGCCGCACGCGGCCTCAGATCGCGCTCGATGATCTCCCTGACATCGCCAAAACCGTGACCGACCAACGGCGCATCGGCAAAGCGCTGCCAAGCGTACTGCCACAAACGCAGCCGCACCGTGGCCGAAGCCGCGGGCGCCGCCTCCAGTCCGTCGTCGAACACGGTTTGGATGACAGCGACCTCCGCGTCGATACGCTGCTGGACGAGGTAAAAATTGCCGCTCAGCAATACGGCCGCAATCAGCGCGCCAACCGCCCCCAAGGACGGCGGCAGACGCAGCCGATGACGGCCTTGCAACACCTGCCAGCCCGCGACCGCGACCATTCCCACCCCGACGACCGCTAGCGCCAAGAAGGTGCTGCGATTCTGAGTGGACAACAGCACTTGCAGATTGAGCGCAACGAGCACCACCCCGGCCATGCGCGCCGGCCAGCGCCATGCGCCGGTGACCGCCCACCACTGGCGCGCCGTGGCAATCAACACCAAGGCAAAGCTGCCGGCATAGAGGCCAACGCCCAGCGGACGGTCCAGATGAAACCCCAACCGCTCGCCCGACCACAGCACATCCAGGCCGCGCTGCCAAAGGTAAGCGCCAATTCCAAAACTGAAGCCGAGCATGGCCAACAGCCACAGATTCTTCAAGCGACGCAGCGGATCCTGGCAAGGCAGCATTGCCAAGGGGGCAAACAGCAGCGGCCAGAGCCAGTCGATGAAAACATCGGTGGGTTTCAGCAATCCAGCCTCGGCCAGCCCGCCCCAGGTTTGCAGCAGGTAACGCACGCACAGCCACACTGCCAGGACTGCAGCGAGCAGATTTGCTGCGTCCCAAAACCGGCGACGGTCTTGCCAAACGGCGACCAAGGCGGCCGGCAGGCTCAACGCAAGGCCGAGATGGCCCGGAGCGGTTTTCCAGACGCACGACAACGCGAACACGCCCAGGCCGAAAATGCCGACTCGATACAGTCGGTTCATGCGCGCACAGCCTCGACGCCCACGAAGGACAGTAATTTTCTGGCGCGGCTATCCCAGCCATACGCCCGGGCGGCATGCCGTCCTGCCTCGGCCATCGCTTTCGCGGCAACTGGGTCGTTTTTGATCCGATGCAGCGCTTCGATCCACGCACCCGGATCGTTCGGCGGCACCAGCACACCGTTTTCGCCATGCCGAACAACCTCCCTGATCGGCGGCAGATCGGAGGCCACCACCAGCCGGCCGGCGGCCATCGCCTCGAAGAGCTTGATCGGGCTGATCGTTGCCGCGTGACGCAAGTCGGTTTGATAAGGCATCAGCGCCACGGCACCCCGCGCGAGCGCAGATGGCACCTCGGCGTGGGCGACGGCCGGTTCGAGCACAAGGTTGTCCAAGCGACAGCTCACCGCATCGTCCTGCGGGCCGATGAGCACAACCGGAAAACCTGCCGCGGCAATGCGCTCGAACAACGGCAGGCCGCGATCGGCGCTGATCCGACCGACATAAACAAGCGTGGGACGGGCGAAATCCTCCACCGCAGGCGGCGGCACGCGAGAAAAAGCCTGCACATCCACGCCGCTGGGCAGCACCGCCATGCGTGCGCGATCGAAGCCCGCTGCGACCAACGCCTCCCGGCCCGCGCCGGAGATCACCGTCAAACCGCGCAGCAAACCGCTCGACTGCGCGGCACGCAGCGGTGCGATCCAGCCTTCGGCCGCAAGGCTGGCGGTATCATGGACTTCCAGGAAATGCGCCACCCTGGCACGCACCAGCTGTAGCGAAATTTCGGGTACGCGGGTATAGACCACCTCGGCCCGGCGCAGCGCAGCGCGCATCGGCCACAGCATGGGCCAAGCCCGCCAGCGGCTGTGCAGCATCCACGTGGGGCGGATGTCGATTGGGCGATGAATGCCCATTCCCGCCAGAAACCCCGGCATATCGAACCCCTGCGGCACCGGCGGCACATACAAGCGCACACGTGCGCCGGCCTCATCGAGGGCCTGAACCGTATGCAAGGTTTGGATCAGATTGGCCCGTGGCCGCTGCGGACGACCTCGGGCAAGGTAAATGATCTGTGGCGGCATCACGCCCATGGGCTGGATCAAAGAGCCGGGATTATAGCCGCACGGCTCGGCCGCCCGGGCCAGCATGGACTGGGCGCAAGGCTTGGGTATACTCTCGCCCTTCGCCTGGAGCCCGTAAATGCGCCTAACAATTTTCATCCCCTCGTATGGTGATGGCGGCGTCGAGCGCATGCTGGTCAATCTCGCCGGCGGCCTTGCGGATCTGGGTGTGGAAGTCGATTTCCTCACGCGGTCCCGGCAGGCGCCTTATCTGGACCGACTTCACCCGCACGTTCGCCTGATCGAATCGGCACGCTCGGGCGTGTTCGAGATTCAGCCCTTCATGCGCCGCTACCTCAAGGAGTTCCGTCCCGATTTCGTACTGTGCGGCAAAGACAAGGCCGGGCGCGCGGCGGTGCTGGCCCGGCGCTGGTCGGGTGTGCCGTTTCAGCTGGTGATGCGCCCCGGCACCACGGTGTCCGAGCGTCTGGCCCGGCGAAGCAGATTCAAGCGCTGGTACGCCTATCGCCTGATCCGCAAGGTCTACGGCGCAGCGGCAGCGGTGGTGGGCAATTCCGAGGGCGTGGTGCGCGACATTGCCGCCATTGCCCATCTTCCGGCCGAACGCACGCACCTGATCCGCAATCCGGTGATAACACCCGCCCTGCAGCAGTATGCGGCCGAGGCGCTCGACCATGCCTGGTTTGCCCCCGGACAACCGCCGGTGATCGTCGCCGTTGGCGGGCTGCGCACCGCGAAGGGCTTTGACACCCTGCTATCGGCCTTTGCCCGGGTGCGCGCCCAACGTCCCTGTCGTTTGATGATTCTTGGCGAAGGCCGATTGCGCCGGCCGTTGTCCGAACTGGCCGTGCGGCTGGGTGTGGCCGCAGACTTCGCTTTGCCGGGCTTCGATGCCAATCCATACCGCTATCTCGCGCGGGCCGCTCTGTTCGTCTTGTCCTCGCGCTGGGAAGGATCGCCCAATGCGCTCACCGAGGCGCTCGCGATCGGCGTGCCGGTGGTGGCAACCGATTGCCCGAGCGGCCCATCCGAGATTCTGCGCGGCGGCGAAGTCGCGCCGCTGGTGCCGGTCGACGATGTCCCCGCCCTTGCAGCCGCCATGGCGAGGGCGCTGGACGAACCCGGCGACGCTCAGCGCCGCATCGATGCAGTGGGCGAATACACCGTTCAGACCTGCGCCCGACGTTATCACGACTTGTTCCAGCGCCTGCTGGCCGACGGAGCCCGGTGCGCATGAAGATCGATTTGGCCATTTTCGCCGCCACCTCCGGGCACAGCGGCGTCGATCGGGTGCTGCGCAACCTGGTGCCGGAAATCGCCCGCCTGGGCCTGCGGGTGGATGTGCTGGGCATCGACGGCCACGGCCCGCACTTCGATGCGCTGCCCGACGGCATGCGTCACCTGCGGCTGGGCGCACGTCATGTCTACACCGCCTTGCCGGCGCTGGTCCGCTACCTGCGCCGCACACGCCCACAGGCTCTGCTGACCGACAAAGACCGGGTCAACCGAACAGCGCTCTGCGCCCAAAGACTGGCCCGCACCGCTACCCGCCTGTATTTCCGGCAAGGCACGACCGTATCGGTGGATCTGGCCAGCCGGGGCCTCACCGACCGCTGGGTACAAAGCTGGTCGATGCGCACCTTGTACCGCCTGGCCGACGGCCTGCTCGTGCCCTCGCACGGGGCCGCCGACGATCTGGCCGCCTTCGCCGGTGTAGCGCGCGAAGCCATTCGCGTGGTGCCCAGCCCGATCGTCACCCCGGAACTGTCGGCCAAGGCGGCCGAACCCATCGATCACCCTTGGGCTGCGGCCGGGCAGCCGCCGCTGATTCTGGGCGTCGGCGAACTGTCAGAGCGCAAAGACTTTGCCACCCTGTTACACGCATTTGCCCAAGTGCGCGCGTGCCGCCCCTGTCGTCTGATGATTCTGGGCGAAGGCCGCCGACGGGTTGCGCTGGAAAAGCTGGCGGTCGACTTGGGCGTGGCCGCCGACGTGGCACTGCCCGGTTTTTGCCCCAACCCCTATCCATGGATGGCCAAGGCGGCCGTGTTTGCGCTGACCTCGCGCTGGGAAGGAATGCCCGTGGTGCTCATCGAAGCGCTGGCGCTGGGCACGCCCAGCGTCGCCTGTGACTGCCCGAGCGGACCGCGCGAAGTGCTCGATGGCGGGCGTCATGGCGCGCTGGCGCCGGTGGGCGATATCGCCGCGGTTGCCGCCGGCTTGCTGCGGCAACTCGATACGCCAACCCCGGCAGCGGTCTCACGCGCCGCGGTCCAGGGCTACACCGCAGAAGCCAGCGCCCGCGCTTATCTGGCCGCGTTGGGCTTTGGGGAGTTTCAGTGAATCCTCTGGCGGTCCTGGTCTCGTTTTCCGGCGAAGGCGGCGTCGAACGCATGGTTTTGAACCTGATCGAAGGCTTTGCCGCGCGCGGCATCATTGTCGATCTGCTGGCCATTCGCGCCGACAGTGCGCATCTTGGCGCGCTGCCGCCCGGCGTGCGCCTGGTCGATCTCGGTGTGCGCCATAGCGCCCTGGCGGTGTGGCCGTTGGCGCGTTACTTGCGCCGCAGCCGTCCGGCTGCGCTGCTGGCCGCCAAGGACCGGGCGATCCGCGCAGCCGTTCTGGCCCGCTGGCTGGCCAGAAGCCCGGTGCGCATCGTCGGCCGGCTCGGCACCAATCTGTCGGCCGCGCTCGAAGGACGTTCCGGCCTGGCCCGCTGGCTCAGAGTCACCCCGATGCGGCTGCTCTACCCCGCGGTCGATCGACTGGTCTGCGTGTCGGCCGGCGTGCTCGACGACACCCTGCAACTGACCGGCCTGCCGCGCCAACGCCTGCAAGTGATCCGCAATCCTGTGGTGAGCCCGCGCCTGACCGAACTGGCCGCGCAGCCGGTCGACCATCCGTGGTTTGACACGCGGGGCTGTCCGCTGATCCTCGGCGCCGGCCGACTCACCGAGCAAAAGGACTTTCCCACCCTGATACGCGCGTTTGCCCGCCTGCGCGCACAGCGCCCGGCCCGGCTGGTGATTCTCGGCGAAGGCCGTCAACGGAGCCGGCTGCAAGCGCTCGCCGCAGCGCTGGGCGTGGCCGCCGACGTGGCCCTGCCGGGCTTCACACCCAATCCCTACGCCTGGATGGCGCGCGCCGATTTGTTCGTCTTGAGTTCCGCCTGGGAAGGTTCGCCCAATGTGCTGACCGAAGCGCTGGCGCTGGGCACGCCCAGCGTGGCCACCGACTGCCCCAGCGGCCCGCGCGAGCTGCTCGACGGCGGCCGCTTCGGCCCCCTGGTGCCGGTCGGCGATGCCGACGCGCTGGCCGAAGCCATGGCGCGTACCCTCGACGCCCCTCTGCCGGCGGCCACCTTGAAAAGCGCCGTAGCCGCCTACCACCGCGACGCTGCCGCCGCGGCTTATCTGGATGCCCTCGGCCTGGTTTGACCGGGCATGGAGACCGCCCAATGCTCTTGTCACTGAAATACAACTTCCTGTTCGTCCACATCGCCAAAACCGGCGGCACCTCGGTGCGCGACTCCCTGCGGCCGCTGCGCCTGCGCGATCCCTGGTACCCGGTGCAGTTTTTATGCTCCCGGCTGTCGGCCCTGTCCGGCCATCGGCTGGGAATCAAATTCCCGCGTCACGCCAAGATCATTGCCGCCAAAGAAATGCTGCCGGCAGAAACCTTCGACAAACTGTTCAAATTTGTCTTTGTGCGCAACCCGTGGGATTTGCAGGTCAGCTCTTTCCACCACATCCGCCGCGAACGGCCGCACCTGATGCGCCATATCGAAACCTTCGACCAATTCATGCGCTGGAAACTCGATCCGCAACGCCCCTACCAGTTTCATGTGGACACCAGCATCGAACTGCAAAGCGACTACGTGATCGACCTGCGCGGCAACGTCCTGGTCGATTTCATCGGCCGCTACGAGCGACTGACCGACGATTTCAACGAAGCCTGCCGGCGCATCGGCATTCCGGCGCCCAAACTGCTGCACAAGCGCCAAGCCACCGACCGGCGCAAGGATTACCGCAGCTATTACAGCGACGAACTGGCCGAGCGGGTCGCCCAGCACTTCGCGGCGGACATCCGCATTTTCGGCTACCGTTTCGACCCGGACTGATCCGCGCCCCCGCCCACGGTATACACTGCGCACTGAGCACTCGCCACACACCCTGCGCCGGGCGCGCGCATTGCGCCCGGCCACCGTCTGACCGTCTCAACCAATTGCCGCCAACATGAAACTCAGTATTTTCGGAACCGGCTATGTCGGCCTCGTCACCGGCGCCTGCCTGGCTGAAGTCGGCCACGACGTGGTCTGCATCGACATCGACCGCGACAAAGTGGACCAACTCAACCGCGGCATCCTGCCCATCTGGGAGCCCGGCCTGGACGCTATCGTCGAACGCAACGTCGCCGAGGGCCGGTTGGCCTTCACCACCGACATCGCGCGCGCCGTCGCCCACGGCACCATCCAGTTCATCGCTGTGGGCACGCCGCCGGACGAAGACGGCTCGGCCGATCTGCAATACGTGCTGGCCGTGGCCGAGAGCATCGCCGCGCACATGACCGACTACCGGGTCATCGTCAATAAATCCACGGTGCCGGTCGGCACCGCCGACAAAGTGCGCGCCCGCATCGCACAAACCCTGGAAACACGCGCTTTGCGCCTGCCCTTCGATGTGGTCTCCAATCCGGAATTTCTCAAAGAGGGTGCGGCCGTGGGCGACTTTCTCAAGCCCGACCGCATCGTCATCGGCACCGATTCGGCGCGCGCCCGCGAGCTGATGCGCGAACTCTACCAACCGTTCAACCGCAACCATGAGCGCACGCTGTTCATGGACGTCAAAAGCGCCGAACTCACCAAATACGCCGCCAACGCCATGTTGGCCACCAAGATCAGTTTCATGAACGAATTGGCCAACATGGCCGAACGCCTTGGTGCGGACATCGAAGAAGTGCGCAAAGGCATCGGCGCAGACCCACGCATCGGCTACCACTTCATCTACCCCGGCTGCGGCTATGGCGGCAGTTGCTTCCCCAAGGACGTGCAGGCACTGGAGCGCACCGCCCGCCAGATCGGCTACGACGCACCGCTGATCCGCGCCGTGGAGACGGTCAACAACCGTCAAAAAACCGTGCTGTTCGGCAAAATCGCCCGCCACTTCGGCGGCGAAGCAGCACTGGCCGGCAAGACCTTTGCCCTCTGGGGGCTGTCTTTCAAGCCCAATACCGACGACATGCGCGAAGCGCCCAGTCGTACCCTGCTCGAAGCACTGTGGCAAGCTGGCGCCACGGTACGCGCCTTCGATCCGGTGGCCATGCGCGAAGCCCGCCGCATCTACGGCGAGCGGCCGGACTTCGTGCTCACCGCCGACAAATACGCCGCGCTCGACGGCGCCGATGCGCTGGCCATCTGCACCGAATGGCAGCAATTCCGCGCACCGGACTTCGATGAAATGCAAAACCGGCTCAAAGCCAAGCTGATTTTCGACGGCCGCAACCTCTACCCCCCGGAGCGCCTACGCGCCGAAGGCTGGACCTATCACGCCATTGGCCGGCCGCAGTAACTCATCCCAGCGCGCGGCCGGCCGGCAGCTCCACCACCGTCACACCGGCCGCCATTGCCGGCAGCGCGGTGCCGCAAGGCACGGCCAGCACATCCGGTCGTGCCGCTGCCGCCAGGGTTGTCAGCGCGGCCGTATCGGTAAGCGGCACCACCCAATCCACCGCTCGCAAGGCCGCCAAAATAGCCACCGCCTGCGCGTCCGCCAGCGGCGCCACCAACAGGCGCTCGCCCAGCGCCGCGGCCGCCTCCAGCCAGGCCAGAGACTGCGCATCGAAAGGCGTAAACCGCCCCGCGGCCAGCACCGTGCGCTCGCCTTGCGCACGCGCCTTGGCCACCGCCTCGACCGCCTGTGCGGTATCGATCACCCCTTGCGGTAGCGGTGCCTGTGCGCTCAACTCGGCCCGCAGTTCGGCCACCGACACCGCCGCGGTGCCCAGCTTGCCCACCACGATGCCGGCAGCCAGATTGGCCAGCGCGGTCGCATCCCGCAACCCTAAGCCTGCGGCCAGCGCGCACCCCAGCACCGCTGCCACCGTATCGCCCGCGCCGGTCACATCGAACACCTCTTTGGCTCGCGCCGGCAAATGCCAGGCCGGCTGACCGCGGGTAATCAATGTCACCCCGCGTTCGCTGCGGGTAATCAGCAGCGCCTCCAATTCCAGCGCCTCACACAAACCCGCGCCGCGCGCGGCCAACTCGGCCTCATCCGCACACCGCCCCACCACCGCCTCGAATTCGGCCAAATTGGGCTTGACCACGGTGGCCCCCCGGTAGCGCGCAAAATCCGTCCCCTTGGGATCGACCACCACCGGAATGCGCCGCTGGCGAGCCGCTGCAATCAGCGCCGCTACCTCGGCCAGCGTGCCCTTGGCGTAATCAGACAGAATCAGCGCCTGCATGCCGGGCAAAGCCTCAAGCGCCGCAGCGGTCACCCGCGGCGCGTGCCGGGCATCGAAGCGTTCCTCGAAATCCAGTCGGATCAGCTGCTGATGCCGGCTGATGACCCGCAATTTGGTAATCGTCGGCACCCCGGCCACGGCTTCCAGGCGGCAAGCCACGCCCTGCGCGCGCAGGCGCTCACCCAGCACGCTGCCGGCTTCATCTTCCCCCACCAAACCCACCACCGTTGCCTGACAACCGAGCGCCGCGGCGTTGATCGCCACGTTGCCGGCACCGCCGGCGCGCAGCTCATCGGCGCACACCTGCACCACCGGCACCGGCGCCTCGGGCGAAATACGCGCAGTCGCACCGTGCCAGTAGCGGTCCAACATCACATCGCCCACCACCAGCACGCGGACATCCTCGAAAGAAGGCAAGGCAGAAAGCATGAATTCGACACCCGGCTGCGAAAATGGCGCCGATTATCCCACGCTTCGCCCCCCCCCCCGCCGCCGACTACGAGCCGCCCACGCATGTTGCACCGATGCAACAAGTTTGAATGAAATCAGCGCTTTTCTGCCACCAAAGCTTGCACACACCCAGCTGTATTCGCAGAATCGGGCCAACTTCTCGTTATGAGAGGTCTCAACAGGCCGCGGGACACCGCGACCTCCACTTCAAGCAAGAGGAGAATTACATGCAGAAGAAACTGATCGCGCTGGCTGTCGCCGGCCTGGTTTCCGCTCCGGCGTTCGCCCAGTCCAACGTGACCATCTACGGCGTTCTGGATACCTTCGTTGGCTATTCCAAGGCCGGCGACGAAAAAGCCACCGGCCTGATCAGCGGCGGCCTGGCTGGCAACCGCATCGGCTTCAAGGGCACTGAAGACCTCGGCAACGGCCTGAAGGCTTCCTTCGTCCTGGAGCAAGGCTTCAACATCGACGACGGCGAGCCGAATAGCAGCCGTCAATTCCACCGTCAAGCCTGGGTGGGCCTGGAAGGCGGCTTTGGTGCGGTCGCCCTGGGCCGCCAGTATGCCCCGGGCTATTTCGCCACCGTCACGCATTCGGCCGTCTCTGCCGGTCCGCTGGATCCGCAAGCCGTGCTGAGCGCCGGCCTGTCCATCAACCCGGGTTCGGCTGCGCGCTGGGATAACTCGCTGACCTACAAGACCCCGAGCATGAGCGGCTTCACCGCCAGCGCCATCTACTCGTTCACCGGTACCAGCGGCACTGAAGTCGGCGACGACCGTAACGACAGCAATGACCTCGGCCTGGGTCTGGACTACAAGAACGGTCCGTTGGGCATCAGCTATGTCTACCACAACACCGAAGATCTGACCAAGAACGAAGTTGCCGAGCACTACATCGGCGCTTCCTATGACTTCGGCGTGGCCAAGCTGATTGCCAGCTATCAAGTGGCCAACTTCGAACCGGCTGCGGGTTCCGACTACGACGCCAAAGTGGCCTACCTGGGCGCCATCATTCCGGTGGGCGCTGGCAACATCCATGCCGCGGTGGGCAAGCGTTCGGATGACCGCGCCGACCGCGATGCCACCTCCTACGCGCTGGCCTACACCTACGGCCTGTCCAAGCGTACCACCCTGTACGCCGGCATCAACCGCACCAGCAACGACGACAACGCCGCGTTCGGTTCTGTTCTCGGCGCCACTGGCGAGAACGAAACGGCTTACGCGCTGGGTGTGAACCACAAGTTCTAATCGTCCCCGTACGGTACGGAACACAAAACGGGCGCTTCGGCGCCCGTTCGTTTTCTTTGTGAACAGGGGACAGACCACGTTTTCTACCCCTGAACTGAACAGGGGACAGACCACGTTTTCTACCCCCACTTTCCTACTGCACTACTCCAACAACGAGCCGCTGCTGTCGTTGGCCGGCTTTCGTGGCTTGCCCGGCGTAACGCGCCTTCCCAGCGCCAGGGCAATTTCTGCGGCGAAGCGGTCGTTGCCTAGGGCGTAGTTGCCATTGGTAGCAGCACGAATCTCGGAGATGGTCGCGGGGTCCGGCATGTGCGGGAACTGGCTCCGGTAGCGTTCGGCTCGCTCAGCTGGTGTTCCTCCAAATGCTAAGTAGGTGTCGTGGGGTGACACCACCGGATCATGCGCCGCAAGTGCGTTGGCCCGGTAGCTCGACCAGCGATAGCTATCCGGCCGATCCACCATGCCGGCACGCACCGGGTTCAATTCGATGTAATGCATGCAGTTGATAAGATAGGCGTCATCCTGGACCAGGCAGGAACGATAGCGCCCATCCCAAAGGCTTCCGCTTCGACGATAGCTGCGGTTGACATACTGAACGTAGCGCTGCCCCAGGGCTTTCATGGTTGCGCCGGGGCCTTCGGCACGGTCAGCACTGAGCAGGAGGTGCACGTGATTCGTCATGAGCACATAGGCGTGGATGCGGCAAGCTTCACGCTGTGCGTACTCCCGCAGCCAGTCGAGGTAAAGGATGTAGTCCTCCTCGGCAAAGAAGCAGGCCTGGCGGTTGTTGCCGCGCTGGACGATGTGCATAGGCACCCCTGGCAGGGACAGACGGGGACGACGGGGCATGCTTGGCCTCCACGCTGGTCACGGACCGCAGTTTAACTGTTATGCATATTTTCAGGACGTATCATGCCACCTGAAAACGTGGTCTGCCCCCAGCTGAATTGACCACCCCGGTGAGGTCCAATACAGTCTCCGGGTGACCACACCCCACGCAGACTGGAGTACCGCCATGGGAAAAGCACAACCGGCAGCCCCGCTGAACCGCGAAGCCTATCTGAGCTGGGAAGCCGAACAGCCCGAAAAGCACGAATACCTTGCCGGCGAGGTGTTTGCGATGGTGGGTGTACGGCGGGAACATGCCCTTGTCGCTGGGGCGCTACACGCGGCATTGCGCAACCACCTGAAAGGCACCCCCTGCCAGGCCTTCGTGGCCGACATGAAGTTGTTCGTCGAAGCGGCAGAGGCCTATTTCTACCCGGACGTGATGGTGACCTGCGACGAGCGCGACCGCCGTGCGGACCTGGTCATCGAGCATCCGGTGCTGGTGGTCGAGGTGCTCTCGGATTCGACCGCCGCGTATGATCGCGGCACAAAATTCGCCGCTTACCGTAAACTGCCCAGCCTGCAGGAATATTTGCTGGTGGATGTAGACCATCGGCGCCTGGAACTGTACCGCCGCGAGGCCGACCACTGGCTGTTCTTCGAGGCCGGAACGGACGGCACGCTGTCGCTGGAAAGCGTGGCGATGAAGCTTAGCGTGGCGGAGGCGTTCGAGGATCTGACCTAGCAGGCCGTTGAAAAACGTAGCGAGGATGGCCAGATGCAAGGCGTACGGGGCGCAGCGACCACAGCCTATCATATAGACAGGCGAGCGAGCGCGCACCGCGCAACGCCGCAGATGGCCCACCGCAGTAGTTTTTCAACGGCCTGCTAGGCAGCGAGGCTGGCCGCTCCTACCCAACCGCAGCGCAAAGCAAGTCCCGATGGCGCGGAAATACCGTGGTCTGTCCCCAATTTGATTACAATGTGCGGAATCGCTGGCTACTTTTGCAAAAACCAAACCCCCGACACCGACGAGCTTTGGCGCATGGCCAACGCCCTGCGCCACCGCGGGCCGGACGATGCCGGGGTGCATGTCAGCGGCCCGGTGGGACTGGCCCACACCCGCTTATCCATCATCGACCTGCAAGGCGGCCATCAGCCCTTGGCGGACACCGCAGGTAAACTCACCCTGGTGGCCAATGGCGAGATTTACAACTACCCCGAACTCACCGCCACGCTGACCCGGCAAGGGCGCCGCTTTCAAACCGCTTCGGACTCCGAAACCATCTTGCACGCCTACGCGGTGTACCGGCGTGACTTTCTGCAGCACCTACACGGCATGTTTGCCTTTGCGCTCTACGATGCAGCGCAAAACCAGCTTATCCTGGCGCGCGACCGCCTCGGCATCAAGCCGCTGTACTACGTCGAACTGCCCGACCGTGTGGCGTTTGCCTCGGAAATCAAAGCCCTGCTCTCGATCCTGCCCCACCCACCGCAAATTCACGAAGGTGCCCTGGCACAGTTTCTCGAAAACCAGTTCAGCAGCGGCGAGCAAACCTGTGTGCGTGGCATCCGCCGCGTGCTGCCCGGCGAAGCGCTCGCCATCGATGCCGACCTGCGAATCCAGCGTTGGCGCTACTGGTCCGCGCTCGCCGTGCGTCCGCGGCGCATAGGCTTTGAAGACGCCGCCGCCGAATTCGACACCCTGATGGAACAGGTCATGCGCGAACACATGCGCGCCGACGTGCCCTACGGCTTGTTTCTATCCGGCGGCGTAGACTCCGCAGTGCTTGCCGCCATGCTGCACCGCTACCAAGACCAGCCCATCCGCAGCTTCTCCATCGGCTACCGCGGCGTGCGCCAAGCTGACGAACTGGATGACGCCGCCCGCATCGCGCAGCGCTTCGGCACCGAACACACCGCCTTAGAGGTCGATGGCAACGCCATCTTGCGTCGCATCCCCCATATGGTTTGGGCTGCCGATGAACTGATGCGCGACTACGCCTGCCTGCCCACCTCGCTGCTGGCCCAACACGCTAGTCAGGAACTCAAAGTGGTTCTAACCGGCGAAGGCGGAGACGAAGTCTTTGCAGGCTACGGACGCTACCGCGAATCGCCAGTCGCACGCTTCTTCAAACAACTGCGCGCGCCGGGCACCGGCGGCTTTCGCACCCGCGGGCAGTGGCAAGCACGCCATCGGGACGCCCTGGGTACTCAATTGAGGCTGCAACGGCGCACCGCACGCACCCCCTTCATTGGCGCCTGGTGCGACACCCCGGCCGACTGGTCCCATACCCAGCGCTGCCAATACACCGATCTGGTCACCGCCTTGCCTGACAATCTGCTGCTCAAGGCCGACCGCATGCTGATGGCTTTTGGCCTGGAAGGCCGGGTGCCTTTCCTCGACCACCGCATTGTCGAGTTCGGCCTGGCGCTGCCGGACGAACTAAAGATCCGCTCCGGCCAAGGCAAGCTATTCCTCAAACGCTGGGCAGAGCGCCATTTGCCGGCCGATCACCTCTATCGACCCAAGCGCGGCTTTCACGTGCCCATCGGCGAGTGGCTGCGCGGCCCGGTGCTCGACGCGCTGGCCGAAAAGCTCCCGGCCAGCCCCGCCATCCAAACATGGTTCAACCTTGCCGGCGTGCGCCGCCTGTTCGCCGACCAACGCGCCGGCCGCAGCGCCAGCCGCGAAATCATGTGCCTGCTGCAATTTGCCATCTGGCACCGCCTATTCATCGAACACCCCGGACTGCGCCCAACACCTGACGAAGACCCGCTAGCCTGGATCTAAGCCGCACCAACCCGCAGCCAAACACCGGCAACCCTAGCGGCGCGGACGACAGCGAGCAAACGGCCGTAGCGCCCATTGAATGCTTTTGTCATTTTTGTCAGATTTTGACGTCAACTTTTGACATCTGCAAACCGCACACCCTCCCCCCGCTGCCCCGCCAAATCCCCCAAATCCTGCACCCAAGCCGGCTTCGCAGCGGCACCTAAACCGCTGGCACGACTTATGCTATGATGCTAGCAACCCCTCGACGAGGGGCTGTTTATCCATCATAGGAGCCAAAACATGAAACGCGTTCAACAAGGTTTTACCCTCATCGAACTGATGATCGTCGTGGCGATCATCGGCATTCTGGCGGCGATTGCGCTGCCGCAATACCGTGACTACACCCAGCGCTCAGCCAACTCGGCCTGCTTGGGTGAAGCCAAGGCTTACATGGGCGCGGCGGTCGCTAACTTGGCTAACAACGTTGCTGCAGGTACGTATACGCCTTCCGCATGCAGCGCCATCAGTGCAACGCCCACAACCGCTAACTACGCTGCCAACACGACCATTACCTTCACCACGCCCCAACGTGGCACTGCGGCTTTGCTTCGTAACGTCCGCTGCAGCGCAGGAACCGGAGCTTGCCAGTTGCAATAATTGCGATAATAGTGCTACCAACCAAGGTCGGGTGAGCGGGCTTTTCGGGGCTGCTTGCTCGGCCTTTTAGTCAATCAAAACTCTGCCGAGCTCGATAATCTCTAAAATCAAATCATCTTTTGCCATTATATCAATCGCTGAAACGCAAACCCTGAGCTTGGCTAACCAGCAAATGCTACCAGCCAGACCGGAAATCTAGCCACTGCCAGCGATCAGGCGACAAAAAACGCTACCAAGTAAAACCCTTCAACCTGCACTCAGGACACACTCCAACACCCTAACCGGACATTTCCATGCCAGTGTGTCCATAAATGCCTCCCGTCCAACTCGCAGAATCGCCGATTTCGTCGAGCGACAACCTGCAGTTTTAGGCCTGGCGATGTCGAACAGGACTTAGGACGCCAACCCAGTTATTTAGTTTGGTCGTAGCCGCGGCTCACGGACCACATTAATTGGTATCTCGAAGTCATACTAGGTAAAACGATCTCAGGTTAACCTCAATGCCAATCACATCACTTAACGCACGTTCCCGCCTAATAGACTGTGCTCTCGTGGTGTCTCTCGCAGCATTGGTTTTCGTCATTTACCAAATTGGACTACCCGGCGCCTTCGTGCTCGACGACAACGCCAATATTGAAAAAAACGGCGCTCTTTTACTAGCCAATCCCAGCGACCTCAACTCCATTCTCTACGCTGTCTACAGCTTCCAGCCCGGCGGAGGCACGCGTTCTCTAGCGATGCTGACCTTCATGCTCGACTATTGGCGCGGCGGGCTTGAGCCCGAGGCGTTCAAAGCCACCAACATCGCACTGCACGCAGCCTGCGCAGTGGTTCTTGCAGCGCTGTTCCGCAAAATTTTGACCCTCGCCTGGAACCGCAACGAACACGTCGGATGGATCGCCGTTGCCATAGCCGCCCTGTGGGCCCTCCACCCACTACACGTTTCCACCGTTCTGTATGCCGTCCAGCGCATGCAGATTCTGTCGACGCTCTTTACCTTACTGGCGATCACCACCTACCTCAACACGCGCATCGCGCAAATATCAGGGCACGCCAGCCGGCGCAGCTTTCTACTCACATTTCTATGGGCAGGTTTGGCTTTTTTATCGAAAGAGGACGCAATCCTGCTCCCCCTTTACACAGCCATCATCGAGCTAACCCTACTCAAATTCGCGGCCAAGTCCGCACAAATAGCAAAAATTTGGCGTGGCACCTATTTGTTACTCGGAATCGCAAGTGTTCTACTGTTTCTATCAGTCGCGCTGCCCTACTTTGGCACTACTACCCCTTACCCAGGCCGCGACTTCAATACCATCGAGCGCCTACTCACACAAACCCGTGTCTTATGGCTTTACATATTTCAGATAGTTTTACCGCACCCGGATTATCTTACTTTTTATTACGATTACTACCCCATCTCGCGCAGCCTCGTCAATCCAATCACGACTTTACCGGCGTTGCTTGGTATTCTCTGGTTGCTACATTACGCTTGGCGGGCTCGCCATGATTATCCCCTGCGTGCGCTCGGAATCTTGTGGTTTTTCGCCGGCCATGCGTTGACGTCCACCATCATTCCGTTAGAGCTCGTCTTTGAACATCGCAACCACCTCCCGCTTGCTGGCCTCTGCCTGGTGGGGGCCGATATTTTGCGCACTATTTTTCAACCCTCTCAAATATCCAGTCGGTCGAGTGTTGTTGCACTTGGGGGAACGCTGACGGCAATTATTTTAGCGGCCGGCACTGCCACTATCTATCGGGCCTACCAATGGAGCGACGGCATGAGACTCGCGCAGTATCACGCAAACATCGCCCCCGATTCGGCCCGCGCTTGGGTTGACTTGTGCAATCGGTATTACGATCTTAGCAAGGGGCAACCCGATCACCCAATGCTCCAGAAAGCCATCGATACCTGCACCGTTGGTCACGCATTGGGCTACGATGCAATCTCTCAGACGAACATCGTGATATATAAAGGATTGCAAGGCACCCTTAGCCCTGCAGACTGGGAGAATTTACTGAAACGGCTCAAAACGGTCACCATAACACCCGGAACAAAACAAATCATTTGGAGCCTAATTAGCAACAGCACCGGACAGACACAGCTTCGACTCGACCCAGATCGCGTTGCCGACGCAATCAAAGTGATTACCTCCCGGACTACTTTTTCCGCGCGCGACTATCTGAATATCGCGTATTTCATCCATAACTACACCACCGACCCGGAACAAGCCATCGAATATATGCGTGATGTTATACGGGTAGGCAAGATCGACGACCCAGCCGTCCTGCAGATGTTCACGGACCTGAAAGAAAGCTCCTACGACGAGTGGATCAACGAGCTACAAGCTTATGCTCGTACCCAAGGAAAGTTTATCTCCGCTGCACCATGAGTCCGAGAGTTACGATCATTCTCCCTGCTCGCAACGAGTCGGCCGCGCTTAAAAGCTTATTGCCACGAATTTTTGCCGCCGTGCCGTCTCCTGACATCATCGTGGTCGACGACGGTTCGACCGACGATACGGCGGCCGTTGCAGAAGCGGCAGGCGCGCATGTCATCCGCCACCCCTATGGCATAGGCAACG
Organism: Pseudothauera hydrothermalis; assembly: GCF_003345255.1. Taxonomy (GTDB): domain Bacteria; phylum Pseudomonadota; class Gammaproteobacteria; order Burkholderiales; family Rhodocyclaceae; genus Pseudothauera; species Pseudothauera hydrothermalis. The sequence goes on from NZ_CP029331.1 coordinate 2,719,033, forward strand.
GTGCGGCAATCAAAAGCGGCGCTCGCGAGGCCAACGGCGAGGTGCTCGTCTTCATGGACGCCGACGGCCAGCACGACCCCGCCGACATCCCGCGGCTCCTTGCCAAGCTCGAAGAGGGCTACGACATGGCGGTGGGTGCCCGCGGGTGCGCCTCCCAGGCAAGCATCGGCCGCGGGCTTGCCAATCGGCTCTACAATCGGCTGGCCAGCTACATGGCCGGACATCGTATCGCCGACTTGACCTCCGGCTTTCGAGCGGTACGCGCAGCCAAGTTTAGGAACTTTCTCTATTTACTCCCCAACGGCTTCTCTTACCCCACGACGATCACTATGGCCTTTTTCCGCAGCGGCTATCCGGTGGCCTACCTACCAATCACTGCCCACAAGCGAGTCGGTAAGAGCCATATCCGGCCGCTACGCGACGGCGTTCGCTTTCTGCTAATCATTTTCAAGATCGCCACGCTTTACTCGCCCCTCAAACTCTTCGGGCCGGTGGCGCTCAGTTTTTTTGTCTCGGGGCTGGGATGGTACGCCCATACCTACGCCACTCAGGGGCGTTTTACGAACATGAGCGCATTCTTGATGAGTGCTAGCGTGATTGTATTCTTAATGGGGTTGCTTTCAGAACAAATTACTACGCTGATGTATAAGAATAACCACAGCGATAACTAGGCTAGTTTATTAACTCTTTTTCAAATGCTAAGCAATCTCGAACAACTCAGGCATTTTCGAAGCGGTATTTTCCTACACGAGTCGGCACCATAACGAAAAGGCAACATCAAAGCCAAACTGAAAGGCGATCACTGCTAAATTTTTCTATACTGAGTTTAGGCTTCTGATATTCTTAGTGGCGCGGCGCAATAATCGATAGCTCAATTTTATTCCGTTGCGACTCTGAAATAAATAATGACCGATAAGTACTTGATCTTCGGCGCTCCTGATATTCGGCAAGCGGAAATTGACGAGGTCGTCGATAGCCTTCACAGGGGATGGCTTGGTACGGGCCCTAAGGTCGCACGCTTCGAGCGGGAATTCGCTTCCTACAAGGGTGTGGATGAGCATTTTGTCGCAGCGGTGAATTCCTGCACGGCCGCGCTTCACCTAAGCATGATCGCTGCGGGTATCCAGCCGGGCGATGAGGTCATCACCACCGCCATGACCTTCTGCGCCACCGTCAACGCCATCATCCATGCCGGCGGCACCCCGGTATTGGCTGACATCGATCCCTACACCTGGAACATTGACCCTGCCGACATCGAACGCCGCATCACCCCGCGCACCCGCGCCATCCTTCCCGTGCATTTCGCTGGCCGCCCCTGCGACATGCACGCCATCATGGACATCGCCCGGCGTCACAATCTGAAGGTCATCGAAGACTGCGCCCACGCCATCGAGAGCGAATACAAGGGCCAGAAAACCGGCACCTTTGGCGATTTCGGCTGCTTCAGCTTCTATGTCACCAAAAACGTTGCCACTGGCGAGGGCGGCATGGTCATCGCGAAGCGGGAGGAAGACATTGCCCGTATCAAGACCCTGGCCCTGCACGGCATGAGCAAGGACGCCTGGCGCCGCTTCAGCGACAGCGGTTATAAGCACTATCAAGTGGTGGAGTGCGGTTTCAAGTACAACATGATGGACCTGCAAGCCGCGCTGGGCATCCATCAACTAGCCCGCGTCGAGGAAAATTGGCTGAAACGCCAGGCCATCTGGAACCGTTATCAACAAGCCTTTGCCAATCTACCGGTCACCCGACCTCAGGAGCCGGAGCCTGACACTCGGCATGCCTATCATCTCTACACGTTACTGATCGATGAAGAACGCAGCGGCATTTCGAGGGATGGCTTTTTGCAGCGGATGCATGAAAGGGGGATCGGTACAGGAGTGCATTACCTTTCCATCGCCGAACATCCTTACTACCAGCAACGCTATGGCTGGCGTCCGGAGCAGTGGCCTAATGCAATGCTTGTCGGACGGGAAACGGTGAGTCTACCGTTATCTGCGAAGCTAGAAACGACGCTAACAAATCAAGTGATTTTAGAAGTTCTCGCCGCATTCCTTAAACTGTGAGAAAAGTACAAGTACTTATCGAACGTGCGCAAGAAGCCCTGACAAATAGCAGAATTTTTCGCGTTGCGCTTGGAACGACTGCTGGCACCCTACTTCTTTGGCTAGCATGGCGTTATTGGCTCGACCTTCTTGCGCTTATCACCAATTCAAACCCTGTACTTCTGTGCCTGTCGATCGCGCTAGGAATATTAGCTAACTATATAACAGGCTTTCCATTTCGTCTTTTTCTTGCCCAACACGGGGTGAGCATCACCTTCCACACCGCGGCTTCGCTCCAACTCGCCGCGCAGATCGCAAAATACATACCGGGTAAAGTCTGGTCGGCCGTCATGCAAGCCCAGCTATCTGGAATCAATCGATTAGGCAGTCTGCTAGTTGCAGGAATTGATACATCGATGTTCATCATGCTCACCCTGACAGGCATCGGCGTCGCTATTCTGATCGCGCAATTCACGTGGCTAGGAGCCATTGTGATCGGCGCCGTAACGTTCACTGCAGTTTCTCACCTCTCATCCAAAGCACTTCTCGCCCGCGTTGTTGCAAAGTTTTTACACAAACGAACTCAATATACGTTTCGGCAATACCAACCATCGGTTCTTGGCTTTTCTTGGAAGCCGTTTGCCGCGGCTGGTTTTTTGCATGCCATAATCTATACTTCGTTCGTTTTGGTTTTACTCACTGCAACCATAGATTTCAATGCTCAATACCTACTTATTGCGACAGCGAGCGTATTTCTTTCATGGGTGATCGGAAACCTCGCAGTTATTGTGCCTAGCGGGATTGGTATCCGAGAAATAGCTTTTATCGGCCTTAGCCACGCATTTTCACTTCCGGCCGACACTGCAACATTGGCCTCGGTGGCTATGCTGGTCCGCTTGATCAATTTAGTCCAAGATGTTATTAGCGCAGGAATCGTATTGCCAGCGATCTTCTTCGCACACAGGCAGAAAAAGAACGGAAGCATGCAGTTCTGATTGGTATCAACGTAGGCAATGCGACTAGTAAAAATCGTTCCACTGCTTTGAATCGTCACCAACCAACTCCGGTCGATTTACTATAAACTCTTAACCTTTTTCACCGGAACGCCAATATATAATGAGTCCCCATCGAGCTTTCCTCTTACCAAACTGCAGGCACCAACAACCGCTTTTGCGTTGATTACACTCCCGGCCAATATTGTTGAATTTGCGCCAATCCAGCAGTGCTCCTTAATTAAAACTTCGGCTTCAAATGGCGGAAAGAAGTTACAAATTGGTGACCCGTGGTAACTCCCAGGATCGGAGTGAGTCAAAATAGTAACGTTCGGCGATATTACTGTGCCATCGCCTATATTGACACGAGCCTTTAGGTCGATACAACAACCAGTTCCTATATGAACATCACTCCCAACCTCCAAGTTAGAGAAACCACTATCAAGATTGATCAATTTAATTTCATATATTCGTACATTTCTACCAATTTTTGCGCCAAATATACGCAAAACTGATGCACGAAAATAAGGGCTAATTACAACCCTAAGAATTAATTCGATAAACATATAAAAAGCTTTTTTCATAGATCGCATAACCTAGACCAGTATAGTGCTAATCTTGTTTTCCTGGTGAGGTGAATGTAACACTCACCATAAGCATGGCTAAATAGCGAACCGCCTGTTTTCAATACGCGGTGAGTCTCATTCATCAGCCGCTGATGGACCGGAACATGCTCGCATACCTGATTAGAAATACTAACTTTTCAATAAGTAGTGTCAGCCCAGGATATAGCGGCACTCTGGCTGCCTAAAAAATGACTTCACGAGTTCGGGGAGCTTCTGGATGCTACGCAAAGCACGGAGTGCGAGTCGCTTCATCTCCTCGGCGCTCTCGACCAACTGGCTCGAAACCTTCCGCTTCACATGAGCCCAGACTGTTTCGTCCGGGTTCAGCTGCGGCGAGTAAGGCGGCAAATAGAACAACTTGAGCTTGCCGTCCAAGCTCTCGATGTAGCTCTTGACCATCTTTGCCTTGTGAATCGGATGACCATCGACGATCAGAAAGACCGGTTTCTCGGCATTGAGCATCAAGCGCTTGAGGAACTCGACGAACACTTTCGCACCGACCGAGCCCTCATGCAGCATGAACCGAAATTCGCCCTGCGTGCCGACGGCCGAGATCATGTTCAGCGAGAAGCGCCGACCCGTCGCCTGCACCACCGGCGTCCGGCCTTGTGGCGCCCAAGTCGTGCCGGTGTGGTAGTCCGAGCGGATGCCCGACTCGTCGCCAAAGTAGATCGTTGCTCCGAGCCGCTTGGCTTCAGCGCGAATCGCGGGGTAGGTCTCCGTCTCCCAAGTGCGCACCAGGACGGGGTCTTGCTGCCACGCCTGGTAGAGCGGCTTCTGGGCGCTGAAACCCAGGATCTTCATCAGGCGGTGAACCGAGGAGACCGACAGCTCTTTCTTGAATTGGCGTTTGATCAAGTGACGAATCAGAGACAGCGTCCACAAGCCGAACTCGAACTTGAACTGCTGCGGGTTGTGGTCACGAACCGCATTGGCAATCCACGAAAGCTCCTCGGCGCTGAGTTTGCTCGGGCGTCCCGGAATCGGCTTGGCGAGCAATGCGTTCTGTCCGCCATTGGCAAAATCGGCGAGCCACCGGAAAACGCTGCGCTCATTCACGCCATACGCCGCCGCGACGCTTTGCACCGTCTGCCCGTCACGTACCGCTTTGACGGCCTGCTGCCGCATGACCTGCAAGGTGTGATGATCGAGAGCTCGGCCGTCGGAAAGTCGTTTGCATTTCATAGGCCATATTATCGCTCACATGACACTACTTATGGGAAACTCAGTAACCACATCTTTGCCGGCATCTGCCAGGCTCAGGTTTTCAACGCTTTCTTGTAGAAAACTGAGGTTGGGATGTTGGCGCTGAAAGTTCTCCCAGCGTTGCCAGCGTTCCGGCTCCAGTCCCATGATGCGTTCCACTCTCGGCACCAGGGCGGCGGCAATGCCACCAACGCCGTAACCCAGGTCCCCCATTGTCCTTTGCCGATACGCGGGCCGGCGAAGTGCGGTAGGGTGCGCAAGATGGCTTCGGCCTTTTGCGGCCGGTCCTGACTGCCCCAGCGCGGTCTTGCGAGGTTACGTCGGGGTTCTTTTACATCAACTCTCCAGGGTATTGCGCAGGGTTCTGGCGGCCGTTTGCACCTGAAAGCCTTTGGCGGCCTCAGCGAGCACTGTTGCAGACGTGCCGGCCGATCTTTCTACCGCTCGGCTGATGCCTGTAGCAATGCCTGCGGCTGTCACCGCTTCTGTCAAATGGCCGCATTTCAGGGAATTGACCAGCCGTGGCAGATCCCCCACCGGGGTGGCGATCACCGGGCGGCACGCCTGCATGGCGTCGGAAAATATCACCGGGATGCTTTCGATGCGGGAGGGGATGAGAACAAAGTCAGTCCAGTTGAACAGTTCCCGCGCTCCGGCAAGATCGAGGTAACCACCAATCTGGATGGGACGTCCAGCCTTTTCCAGGGCGTGCCCACCGTGTCGAACCTCTTGCTCTAGTGGCCCACCACCATGAATTCGAACCATCTCGATGTGCGCCCAAGTCTCGTCGTCAAGTAGTTTTAGGGCTTCGATGAGTAGATCGATACCCTTGTTGGGGTGCCAGCGGCCCAAAAACGCGAGCCGGTACGGGGGAGTCTCTCTGGGCCTTCGCGGTAGTGGGTCGCCGAAGTCTCGACTGCTGGGCAAAAAGGCACACGGCTTGCCCGCCAAGGCTTCTACATCCGCAGCCAGTTGGTAGCCGTCGGCAAAGCGGTGTGTTGCGTTCTGGAGGACGCTACCTAGATAGTGCCGCAGCAGGGGGATTTTGCCCAGTGTCCAGATGTCGCTTCCCAGTGCCCATGTGCTGTAGCCCATGCCGTATATTTTGGCGGCAGCTCGTGCCCAAGCGCCGCTGGGCAAGGCCCAAAGCGCCAGGATGTGGTCCGGTCTGCGTTGCTGGCAGATTCGGTCGACCGCCTGCGCGCCAGCGCTGAGGGTTTGGTAAATGGCTGCCCAATCGGTCGGGCGCAGAGGCTTGAGCAGGGAAAGTGGCAGTCGGGGCACTTTGAAGCGTTTGACCCACAAGCCCTGTTCTTCTCCTTCACTGGGTCGCTCGGCGGGCGCCGCCAGGCTGACTGCCAGACCTTCGCGCCGCAAGGCGTGGGCAAAGTCGCGCACAAAGGTGCCGGCTGCGGCTTCCCCTTCGCCCCGAACCGGGTAACTGGTGGTGACCAGAAGGAGGGATTTCATTGGAGCTTTTTCGCCAGGACGAGGTAACTAAGGGGCATGAGGCGGCTACTGGGCGTGAGTCTGGCTAGCAACCAGCCGCCGATGTTAAGTAACGGTATGGCGCTGATGAGCAAGGGGGCGAGCAACAGGCTGATGCGCTTGTTGGTCAGAGCATCCAGCATCGCCTTGGCCAGGGCGATGGCACCCAGTGCTGCGGCTGTTTCGATCGGGGCGCCTTGGCTCTCGATTCGCTGGCATTCCAATCCGTGGTTTTGCATGAGTTCGTTCAGCCCATGCTCAGTCCAACGCTGAAAGTCATAGGGCTCATCATGAAGCGGATAGAGAAAGGGCACTTGGATGACAAGGGTTCCACCGGGCTTGAGTACCCGCTTGGCTTCTGCAAGCGCTTTTGCTGGTTTGGGAATGTGCTCGAGCACATCCAACATGACAACGGCCTCAACACTTGCATCCTTAATAGGCAGGCTCTGACCGTCACCGAATAAGTGCGGCCTACCTTGATACCCCAAAGCGACGGTACCGGGATAGTCAAGACCCACGTAATAGCAGTGGTGACTGAGTTCGCGCTCTATCCAGCGATTACCGCAGCCGATATCGAGGACGATACCATCCAATTGTCGTAAAAACCCGGCAACCGTGTTGTGTGCGTAGAGAAATACTAGCCATTGCGGATGAACAGGGGTCCTGCGCAAGCCTTGCAGATACAGCTTAAGATGCTTTTCTAATGATATTTGTTTACAAATCACCGGTGACTCCGACTCGTAGAAGGGTTACTCGGGGCGTTCCGTCTGGCACCATTTGGATGAGTTATAGGGTGAGGCGGTTGCAAATCTCGCGCAAAGTTCGCCAGGTATCCATAGTGTGAAGGTAACCGAGTTGCTCCAGACGGTGAATTTTGTTCAGCATCCACCGGATAGGAATAAGGTGTCGGGCGTGGTGAGCGAACGACTTGCTGTGTCGATATCAACGAGGTACTGGAAAACCCAACACCTAGTGCCGTCACGCCCGCACCGACTTTGCCGTCTAACCGCTACAATTGATCGGCCTGCCCTGGCAATCCCCCCGGAATTAACGGAGCAGCACGACCGCGTGCACGCGCTCTAGCAATGAATCGCCGTCCAGCGTTCGCGCCCGCCCCCCTTCTCATCGACTTACTCCATCCCCCACTTCTGCAACCGGTAGCGTAGCTGCCGCAGGGTCATCCCCAAGCGGCGCGCCGCCGCGGAGCGGTTCCAACGGGTTTCATCCAACATACGCAGCACCCGGATGCGTTCGTCATCGTTATCTTCGTCCAGCGCGCGCGGCTCGGCGCGAGATTCGAATTCACCAGTGTCCGGGCGCTGCATAGCACGCAGCAAGCCTTCGGTTGGATAGAGATCGACGTCCTGCGGTCCGATTTCGTCGCCCTCACACAAGGCGCAGGCACGCTCCAGAAGGTTTTCCAGCTCGCGCACATTGCCCGGGAAGGCGTACTGCTGAAGGGCCGCCAGCGCGGCAGGCGACAGGCGGCGCGGGGCGGTGCCTTCGCGCTCGGCCAGACGGGCCAGCACATGAGCGGCCAGGTCCGGAATGTCTTCCGGGCGTTCGCGTAAGGGCGGCACCCGCAGGGTGATGACGTTGATGCGAAAGTAGAGGTCTTGGCGAAAGCGGTTGTCGGCCACCAATTGGGCCAGGTCGCGGTGCGAAGCGGACAGAATGCGTACATCCACCGGTTCTTCGCCATGCGCACCCACTGGGCGCACGGCGCGCTCCTGAATGGCACGCAAGAGCTTCACCTGCATGGCAAGCGGCAGTTCGGCAACCTCGTCCAGAAACAAGGTGCCGCCGTGGGCGGCCTGAAACAGGCCCTGTTTGTCGCTGGCGGCACCGGTAAAGCTGCCCTTTTTATGGCCAAAGAACTCGCTTTCCATCAGCTCGGGCGAGATGGCGCCGCAATTGACCGGCACGAAGGGACCGCCTGCGCGTGGGCCCAGCGTGTGGATCAGGCGGGCGATGACCTCCTTGCCGGTGCCCGATTCGCCATAAATGAAAACCGGCGCCTGGTTACGCGCCAGCTTGACGACTTGACCACGCAGTTGTTCGAGCGCGGCCGACCGGCCAATGAGCTGACGCCCGCCGGCATCCAGCGTATTTTCGGCGGGGCTGCGCAAGGCATGGGCGACCAGCTGGCGCAGCCGCTTGAGTTCCACCGGTTTGGTAACGAAGTCGAAGGCGCCCAGTTTGAGCGCGCGAATGGCGGTGTCGATGCAGCCATAGGCGGTAATCACCGCCACTTGTGAGCCAGGCTGGTGGCACTGGATGTATTCGACCAGTTCCAGCCCGTCGCCATCGGGCAGACGCATGTCGGTCAGGCACAGGCGGTAGCGGCGCGCCGCCAACAGCGCGCGTGCCTCGCCCACCGAGCCGGCAGTGTCGCAGGCCAAGCCCATGCGCAGCAATGACAGTTCGATCAGTTCGCGGATGTCGTCTTCGTCATCGACCACCAACACATCGGCGGCGCGCGGGGGAGCCCTGCGGTCTTCGTTGATCATGGTGTACTCCGCCCTACTAGGATGAAGTGGGCGCCGGTGTCGCTTTGCGCCAGTTCCAGCACTGCGCCGTTGGCTTCGGCCAGTTCGCGGGCAATGTACAGACCCAGCCCCGTTCCCTTGGGATGGGAAGTAAAGAAGGGTTCAAAGATTTTAGCGCGGTCGCCCGGCGCAATACCGGGGCCATCGTCGACCACGTGCAAAACCACGGTGCCGGGCTGGGGCGCATGGGCCCATAACCGGATGGCTCCTGGATTGCCGCTGCAATAGCGCCGTGCGTTTCCGGTCAGATTGGCGAGAATCTGTTGCAAGTGTGCGCGATCGGCCGCAAAGGTGAGTGCCGGATCGATGTCGACCCGGTAGATCAGGCGCTCATCGTCGCGCCCCAGGCAGGATTCCTCAACCAAGGCGATGACGAACTCACGCAATGCGATGGCGTCGGGCAGTACTTGGTCACGCCGGCCAAGTGCAAGCACGTCGCGCACCATGCGTTCGATGCGGCGGGTGTTGTCGTTGATGATACGGATCAGGCGCGCCTGCATGTCGGCGCGCTTTTCTTCTTCCAATAGCTCCGCCGCCTGGGCCACCGCCGACAGCGGATTGCGGATTTCGTGCGCCATGCTGGCGGTCAGCCGGCCCAACGCGGCGAGCTTCGACTGCTGGATCTGGCGCTGGATTTCTTCAAAATCGGTCAGGTAGATCACGGTGTCGGCACTGCCGTCCGCACCGTTGCCGGCGCCGACCATGCGGCAACGCACACTGCGGCCGGCACGCCCGACGCGAACCAACCCGGTTTGTCCGCAATCGCCTTGCAGCATACAGGCCAACAGGGTGGGGTCCAGCTCGGCCAGTAAGGCGCCTTCGGGCAGCGCCCTGCCCAGCAATTCAGATGCGCGCGGGTTGGCGTGGCGGATGCGCCCGTCGGCGTCGAGCACGATCACGCCATCTTGCATGTCGCGGATGATGCGCTCGTTGACGGCCTGCTGGCTGGCCAGTTCGGCGCCGCGACGCGCAGCCAGCGATTCGTTGGCCCGGGCTCGGCGGGCCAGCAGGCGGGCAACGATGGCGATGACAAAGAAACCCGCGCAGGCCATGCCGACCTGAAAGAAATCCGCCGGCGTACCGTCGCCAATATAACGCCAAGCGTTTTCCGCCAGCACCAGCACGGTGGCTAGCGCTGCGTGGAAAAGTACCGTACGCTCGCGCGACACCAGCCCGGAGCCGGCAAGCATCGTCATCATCAGCACCGTCAGGCCGCTGCGATATCCACCGCTGGCCCACATCAACACGGCCAATACGCAGATGTCGATAACGCCTTGCAGGTTGGCCATGCGGTCGAAGCCGATGCGTCGCACCGCGTCGGGAAAGCCCAGTAGCAGTACCGCGGCAAGATAGGTGGCCGAGGTCGCAAAAAAGATGTGCGGCGCTTGCCTGCCGAGGTTGAGTTCCTCGCCGGCCACCACAAACGCCCCGGCCAGAATCAGACGGAAAAGGTTGAAATACCGCAGCGACGCGTGACGCGCGTGGTCAAACTCGCCGCTGCCGGCCGCCATGGCCCGCTCCATTCAGCTCGATCGAGCGCCCAGCTTGCGGTGCGCCTCGCAGCAATAGAACTGCTCGCCCGCCCACACGCCTTCGCTTTCTGGCACATGCACGCCGCAATGCGCACAGGCCAGCATGCGCTCCGGCGCGCGCCGACGCTCCGAGGCGGTGCCTTGCCGCGCCCGGCCGGCACCCGGCCTTTGCAGCGCGCGTCGCACCCACCAGATAAGGATCAGAGCAAGGAGAAAAATCAGCAGATTGCGCACGGCAGCACGCGGCAGTCAGGAACATTCATGCGCGCGCAGTGTAGCACGGGGCGCCGGCCGCACGGCCAGCAGCCCCCGCTGCACTCACCGGGCATCATTCAGCTTGACCAACCGCTCACAGGCGCGCGCCAGGGTATCGGATTGCTTGGCAAAGCAGAAACGCACCACGCGCTCGTCATGGCCATCGGCAAAGAACGCGGAGAGCGGAATCGCCGCCACACCAATCTCGCGGGTCAGGTACTCGCAAAAGGCGGTGTCCGGCAAATCGGAAAGCGCGTGATAGCGCGCAAGCTGGAAATAGGTGCCGCGCGAGGGCAGCAGCTCGAAGCCCGACGCGGAGAGCGCATTGCGGAAAAAGTCGCGCTTGTCCTGGTAGAAGGCGGCCAGGCCGAGGTGGCGACTGGCGTCCGCCATGTAGTCGGCCAGGGCGTGCTGCACCGGGGTGTTCACGGTGAACACGTTGAACTGGTGCACCTTGCGGAACTCGGCCATCAGCTCGCGTGGGCCGACCACGTAGCCCACCTTCCAGCCGGTGATGTGATAGGTCTTGCCGAAGCTGGAAACGATCAGGCTGCGCGCGGCCAGCTCCGGGTGGCGGGCGCAGCTCTCATGGTGGATGCCGTCGAAGACGATGTGCTCATAGACCTCATCGGACACCACCACGATGCCGGTATTGCGGATGAGCGCGGCCAGCTGTGCCATATCGTCCGCACTCCACACCGTGGCGGTGGGGTTGTGCGGCGAGTTGATCATGATCATGCGGGTACGCGGGGTGATGGCGGCAGCCACCGCCGCCCAGTCCGGGCGATAGTCGGGAGCGGACAGGCGCATGCGCACCACGTGTCCGCCCTGCAGCTCGATGGCCGGGGCGTAGGCGTCATATGCCGGCTCGAAGACGATCACCTCGTCACCCGGATGCACCAGCGCCGCCACCGCGGTAAACAGCGCCTGGGTGGCGCCCGCGGTCACGGTGATCTCGCTGTCCACGTCATAGGCGGCACCGTAGAGCGCCTCGACCTTGCGCGCGATTGCCTCGCGCAGCGCAGGCACGCCCGCCATCGGCGGGTACTGGTTGGCCCCGGCGCGCATCCAGTGCGCGACGCGCTCGAACAGCAGGTCTTCGGCGTTGAAGTCGGGATAGCCCTGCGACAGGTTGATGGCGCCGCATTCCTGGGCAAGCCTGGACATGACCGTGAAGATGGTGGTGCCGACCTTGGGCAGACGCGAGGCGACCGGGGCAGGAAAATTCGGCATGGCGGCGGGCACGACGGCGGGAAGGACTGGAGCGCCGATTGTGGCAGAGGCCGGCGGGCTTTGGAAACGGCCGCACCGCGCTTGGTAGAATCCCCCACATGAGCTTCAAGCAACCCATCCCCACCATTCGCCGTGACGGCGACTGCGCCGTCATCCTGGACCAGACCCTGTTGCCGCACCGCACCGAATTGCGGCATCTGTCCTGCCTCGACGAGGTGGCCCACGCCATCCGCAGCATGCAGGTGCGCGGCGCGCCGCTGATCGGCGCCACCGCTGCGTATGGCGTGGCGATTGCGATGACCCACGACGCGGGCGATCGCGCGCTGGAAACCGCCCTGGAAGTACTGGCCGCCACCCGCCCGACCGCGGTCAACCTGCACTGGGCGCTGGGCCGTATGGCCGCCCGCCTGCTTGCCCTGGCCCCGGTCGCCCGGGTGGCGGCCGCATGGGACGAAGCCGAGGCGATCCGCCTGCAAGATATGGAAACCTGCGCCGCCATTGGCCGCCACGGCCTGACGCTGATCGAAGCGCTCGCTGCCCGGCGCCCCGGCCCGGTGCGGGTGATGACCCACTGCAACGCCGGCTGGGTGGCCACCTGCGGGGCCGGCACCGCGCTGGCGCCGGTGTATGCGGCACACGCACACGGTATTGGGGTCGAAGTGCTGGTCTCCGAAACCCGCCCGCGCAACCAAGGCCTGCTCACCGCCTGGGAGCTGCGCCAAGCCGGCGTGGCGCACAGCCTGATCGCCGACAATGCCGCGGGGCTGCTGCTCGCGCGCGGCGAGGTCGACCTGGTGATCACCGGCGCCGACCGCGTGGCCGCCAACGGCGACAGCGCCAACAAGATCGGCACCTACCTCAAGGCGCTCGCCGCGCAGGATGCTGGCGTGCCTTTCTACATTGCCGCGCCCTTTTCCACGCTGGACTTCGCCTGCCCCACCGGCAGCGCGATCCCGATCGAAGACCGCGAAGCCGATGAACTGCTGTGCGTGTGCGGCATGGATGAAGAAGGGCACCTGCGGCAGTTGCGCCAGGCGCCGGCCGACACCGCGGTGCGCAACCCGGCCTTCGACGTAACCCCCGCGCGATTGATCGCCGGCATCATTACCGAGCGCGGTATCGCCTCCCCGGGCGCGCTGCGCACGCTCTACCCGGCCGAGGACGTGCCCGCCTGATGGATGCCAACGCCGCCCAGCGCGAGGCTCTGCTCGCCACCGCGCGCGCAATGAGCGCGGCGCGGCTCAATGTCGGCACCGCGGGCAACGCCAGCCTGCGGCTCGGTGCCGACGGCAGTTACCTGATCACTCCTACCGGTCTGCCGCCGGAAGCCTACACCCCGGCAGACTTGGTGGTCATGACGCCAGATGGTACGCCGCACGGTGCGCGCGCCCCTTCTTCCGAATGGCGGCTACACCACGACATCTATGCCCGCCGCCCCGAGGCAGGGGCCATCGTGCACGCCCACCCGCCCTTTGCCACCGCGTTGGCCTGCCGGCGTGCGGACATCCCGCCTTTCCACTACATGATCGCCCGCTTTGGCGGCGCCACGGTGCGCTGCGCCGGCTATGCCACCTTTGGCACCCAGGCGCTTTCCGATCTGGCGCTGGCCGCGCTGGAAGAGCGCTGTGCCTGTCTGCTGGCCAACCACGGCATGGTGGCCTTTGGGCGCGACGCCGCGCACGCGCTGGCGCTGGCCATCGAGTTCGAGATGCTATGCGAACAGTACTGGCGCACCCTGCAACTGGGCGAGCCGGCGTTGCTGTCGGATGCTGAGATGGCCGAAGTAATCGAGCGCTTCAGCTGGTACGGTCAGCCGCAGGACCGCCGCTGACAGGCCGGCTGCCGGCCTCCAGCACCCGCAGCAGGCTGGCCGTGTCCTGCCGCCCCCAGCCGGCGGCCATCAACGCATTGAGCTGCTGGCCAGTCTGCGCCGCTATCGGTAAAGGCACCCCCAGGCGGGCCGCTTCAGCCAGCAACAGGCCAAAATCCTTGTGGTGCAGACGGGCTTCGATGCCAGCGCCAAAGGCGCGAGTGACCATGCGTTCGCCCATGACTTCGAGCACCCGGGAGGCGGCCGAACCGCCCATCAGCGCGTGGCGCACCGCGGCCAAATCCACCCCGTGGGCGTGCGCCAAGTGCATCGCCTCGGCGCAAGCCTGGATGACATTGACCATGATCATCTGGTTGCAGGCCTTGGCCACCTGACCGGCACCGGCCTCACCCACATGGACGATGCGCTTACCCACGGCCTCCAACAACGGACGCACCCGCTCCAACACCGCAGCCTCCCCACCGACCATGATCGCCAGCGCCCCGGCCCGGGCGGCCTGCTCGCCACCTGAGACCGGCGCATCCAGCCAGCCGATGCCGCACGCGGCGTAACGCGCGGCCAGATTGCGAGCCATACCGGGAGCGATGGTGCTCATGTCCACATGCACCGCACCAGGAGCGAGACCTTCGGCCAGCCCTTCCGGCCCGAAGGCCAGCGCCTCGACGTCCGCGCTGCTGGTGACGATGGTAATTACCACCTCGCAACGTGCGGCGAGCGCCGCCGGCGTGGCGCACACATGGGCACCCCGCGCAGCGAGCGCGGTGGTCGCCTCCGGGCGGCGCGCCCACACCGCGAGCTCGTGCCCGGCATCGAGCAGGAGGCCGGCCATGGGCGCACCCATGACGCCCAGGCCGATGAAGCCGACCCTCATGCGCCCTCCCCGCCGCTCATCCGTTCGAGCAACTTGAGCATGGCAATCGAATCCTCTTCGCCCATGCCGCTGCCCACCAGCGCGTTGAACATTTGCGTAGCCGCGGCCGACGCGGGTAGCGCGAGACCGAGGCGATGAGCCTCCTCCATGACGATGCGCATGTCCTTCTGGTGCATCCAGGCCTTGAAACCAGGCTTGAAGTTGCGGTCCAGCATGCGTTGGCCGTGGTTTTCCAGAATCCGCGAGTAGGCAAAGCCGCCAAGCAGGGCTTCGCGCACCTTGGCCGCATCCACGCCGCTTTGGGTGGCAAAGTTGAGCGCTTCGGCCACCGCTGCCACGCCGACACCGGTCAGAATCTGGTTGCAGGCCTTGGCCACCTGTCCGGCACCCGAAGCGCCGATCAGGGTGACCGACTGGCCCATCGCCTCCAAAACCGGCCTGACTTTGTCGAAGGCGGCAGCATCGCCGCCGACCATGATAGTGAGCTTGCCGGCAATCGCACCAACCTCGCCGCCGGAGACCGGCGCATCCAGCATGGTGACGCCGCGCCCGGCGAGCGCGCCGGCGATCTTTTGCGCCGCAGCCGGGGCGATGGTGCTCATGTCCACATGGATATGACCGGCGCCGGCGCCATCGGCCACGCCATCCGGACCCAGGGTGACTTGCTCAACGTCCGGGGCATCGGCGACCATGCTGATGGTCAGCGGCGCACGGCGTGCCACCTCGGCGGCACTGGCGCAGTCGCCTGCACCGGCCTCGAGCAACGGTTGCATCGAGGCGCGCCGGCGGCTCCACACGTGCACCGTGTGACCGGCTTTGATCAGATTGAGCGCCATCGGGCGCCCCATCAGGCCCAGACCGATGAATCCAACTTCCATGGTGTTCTCCTCTCGGTTGCCGCTGGCTCGCCGCTGGTTTTCCAGCGGATAATGCCCGCATGAGCTACGCCCCAATCATCAAGGAAATCGGTCGAGGCGCCAAGGGTGCGCGGCCACTGGACGCCGCCCAGGCGGAAAGCGTCTTTGGCGACATGCTCGACGGCAAGGTGCCCGAACTGGAGTTGGGCGCCATCGTCATCGCGCTGCGTATCAAGGGCGAATCCACCGAGGAACTCATCGGCTTCAAGCGCGCTTTGGATGCCCGCACGCCGCAGCTCGTCGTGCCCGCAGGGCCGCGCTGTGTGGTGTTGCCGACCTACAACGGCGCACGCCGGCAGGCCAATCTGATGCCGCTGTTGGCGCTGATGCTGGCGCGCCAGCGGGTGCCGGTGCTGATTCACGGCCGGCACGATTTCGACAACCGCACCAACCCCTTCGAACTGCTGGCTGCGCTGGGCATCCACCCGGCGACCAATCTTCACGCTGCCAGTGCGGCGTTAGCCGCCAATCATCTGGCCTGCCTCAAGCTCGACACCTTGTTGCCCGGCCTGGACCGCTTGCTGGCGCTGCGTCTGCGCCTAGGCGTGCGCGGCAGCGCGCATACCATGGCCAAGCTGATCGACCCCTGCCGCGGGCATAGTGTGCGGGTGGTGGCGGTCACCCATCCCGAGTATTTGGCACGCATGCATGAGTTTCTGTGCGCCGACGGTGGACGGGCGATGTTGTTGCGCGGCACCGAGGGCGAAGCCTTTGCCAACCCGCGCCGACGCCCGCCAATGCAAGTGTTCGCCGACGGCGCGGCGCGCATCGCCTGGCCGGGCGAAGAAGGCGGCGCCCCACCTCTGGTCGATCTGCCAGACTGCCCGACCGTGGCCGAAAACGCGCTGCTGATCCGCGCCATGTTGAACGGCGAACGCCCAATTCCGCGGCCGTTACAAGAACAGGCGCAGGCGCTGGCGGCGCTGGCCCGCGGCTGATGGCACCGGTAACGTTTGCATGTTTGACCGATTGCGCGGTTGACCGCCTAAAATGGCCGCTTCTACTGATCGGCACCTATCCTGATGCGCATCCATCTGTCCGCACGCGCAATTTTTCTTGCGCTGTTCCTGTTTTGCATCGGCCTGCTGGGCTTTGGTCTCTATTTGCAGCATGTCCAGGGGTTGGAGCCATGCCCGATGTGCATCATGCAGCGCTATGCGTTGGCGCTGGTGGGGATGATCGCCCTGCTGGGCGCGCTGCATGGGCCGCGCAAGGCCGGCGCACGGGTCTATGCCGCGCTGATTCTGCTGGTGAGCCTTGCCGGTGGCGGAGTGGCCGCACGGCAGAGCTGGATTCAGCGCTTTCCGCCGGATATACCGGAATGTGGACCGGGGCTGGAATTCATGGTGGAGAGCTTCGGTCTGGCCGACGCGCTACCCATGATTTTCCGCGGCGCGGGCGAATGCACCGCAATCGACTGGACCTTTCTGGGACTGTCGATCGCCAACTGGTCGTTGGTGAATTTTGTTTTGATCGCGCTGCTGGCCTGCTTCATGCTGTTCCGCCAGCCGCCCCGGCGCGGATATTGAGCAAGCGGCCGCAGATCGGACTGCCGGCCTGCTAACCCAGCACTTCTACAATCGCTCCGCCAATCTCATAGCGGCCGCCCCCCAACGCATGGCAGCGCTTCACTTCCAGCCGGGCGCGCAGCGGGGCCGCACCGGTCGGCGAATTGACCGACACTTCCAGCACCTCATGCTGTCCGGGTACATAGGTAGAATGCAAGGTCATACCGCCGATGCTCAGTTCGGTGCATTGCGCAGCCACGGTGTCGCCGCCCGGCAAATGTATGGCGGCGGCGCAGCCGAGCGGAATACGGCGGTCGAGTCGGCGTTCGGGAGGCGCGGCGCGATCGTTCATGCCTAGTCCATGCAAATAATCAGGACGGGCGCAGTCTACACCACCGCTGTTGCGCTGACGAGCCACGCCGCCAAGGCGCCTCAGAAACCATGACCAATCGCAATCCAACCGGGCCGGCGGTGCATGATGATTTTTGAGCCAAGTCCGATCAAGGGGCGGTCGTGGTCGTCTATCGCCACCTGTGATGTTTTGCTGCGTGAGCGCGCGGTTGGCCTGATAGGATGCGCGGCCCGTGGAGATGATGTCGAGCTTTATACCTTTCGTGATAATCGAATGAAGCCATCGCACTCGCCCTGAATCCATTTCTCTTATCGGAATGACCCTACACCACGATACCCATCGATGAGCCGCACGCACTACCTCTTTTTGCCAAGCAACGCCGCACTGGCGGCCCCGGCCGGCGGCGGACCGGGCTGTGCCTTGCGCACCGCACAGGTGCCCGCGTCATCGGAGGATCATCAGGGCAATCGCACCTACTTATCATACGCATAACAGATAAGCCGTTTACGATCATGCACTTAGGCACCCCCTGTTCACAGCGTCATATTTTGTGTAGCTTACTGTCTTTTTGGGGATCCCATGAAGGCAGTAAGCATCATGCCGCTGACGCAGGTGTTCGTCTCGGTTTCCGACCCGCGCAGCAAGCGCCACACACGCCACGACCTGTCCGAACTGCTCACGGTCGCGGTGTGTGCAGTGCTCTCGGGCGTGGACGACTTCGTCGACATCGAGTTGTGGGCCAAGGCCAAGATCGATTGGCTGCGAGGGTTCATGAAGCTTGAGCATGGCATCCCTTCGCACGACACGATCGGGCGCGTGTTCGGCCTGATTGAGCCTGACGAGTTCGAGGCGGCGTTTCGGCGCTGGGTCGGCATGGTCGTGCCGGTGCTGGCCGAAGACACGGTCGTTGCGATCGACGGCAAGAGCAGCCGAAGAACGGCAAGCAAGGGCAAGACCCCTGCAAGTGCCCTGCACATGGTCAGCGCGTTCGCCGCCGGGATGGGCGTGGTGTTGGGCCAGAGGGCCACGGCCGAGAAATCCAACGAGATCACCGCCATTCCCGAGTTGCTCTCGAAGCTCGCCCTGGAAGGCTGCGTGGTGACGATCGACGCGATGGGCACACAGGCGAAGATTGCGCGCACGATCCGCGAACGCGGCGCCCACTACGTGCTGTGCGTGAAGGACAACCACCCGAAGTTGCTCGACTCGATCCGCTTTGCCGGCGTCGCGGATCCACGGGGACCGCTCACGCCGGCCTCGACGCATGAAACCACGAATCTTGGCCATGGACGCACGGAGATCCGCCGCTGCGTTGCGTACGACGCCACCGATCGGCTCTACAAGGGCGAAGAGTGGAAGGACGTCGCGAGCTTCGCCTTGATCGAGCGGGTGCGCACTGTCGGCAACAAAACCAGCACCGAGCGTGCCTACTACCTGAGCAGCCTGCCCGCGGACGCCGAGCGCATCGCCAAAGCAGTTCGCAGCCACTGGGAGGTGGAGAATCGGCTTCACTGGTGTCTGGATGTGCAGTTCAACGAGGATCAGTCCCGGGTGCGCAGCGGTTACGCGGCCAACAACTTGGCTGTTGTTCGCCACATCGTGATGAACCTGCTGCGGCTGAACACGACCCGTAAGGCGAGCATCAAGTCCAAGCGCATGCTGGCTGCCACTATTGACGAATTTCGGGCCGAGTTGCTCGGAGTTATGACATGAAGGTGCGATTGCCCTGGGAGGATCATGAACTTTGGATTCATCAAGCGCTGGCAACCATTATCCGGCTCGATGCGCTCGATCTGTTCGCGCGGCGGGTGCGCGCGCTTTCGGCCGGCTTTGCCATCGCCGCCATGGCGCTGCTTGCGTTTTTCTGGATCGGCGAGCACTACGTGACCCCGATTGTGCTGGCGGCAATACTCTTGACCGCAACGCTCGGCCCCGTGGTGACGATTTATACCTTTTGGCTGCGGCGCACGCTCAGACTGCAAAGACATGCAATCGTGCGCCAGCTCTACCGCTGCGGCCTGCGTGTCGAGCAGAAAACGATTGTGACCAATACCCCGCATCCGACCCTGGTCGCGTCACTCGATACACTGCCCCACAGGGATTGAATGGAGAATTCAAGGAATATCCCGCTGCGGTCATTGCCGCCAGCCCTTGCATCCGGACTTTTCGGCAGCCGCGCGGTGCTGGCTGCCGGCGGCACGGGATTCGCGCTGCTGGCGGCCGCCTTGATTTTGCCAATCGACGCTTTTGCCCAACTGGTCATTGCTGTGCCGCTGGTGGCGATATTGTGCGCGGCGCGGATCGAAACGGACGGTTCGGGTGCGCCGGAATTCTTTCGCATTCTGGCGTTGGCGATCGGCGGCTTCATCACGCTGCGTTATCTCAGTTGGCGAGCCGGCTATACGCTCTACGGCGCCGATGTGTTCAGCCTGGTGGCAGTGTTGTTGCTCTTTGGCGCTGAGCTTTATTCGGCGGGGATCCATTTCTTGGGCGGATTCATCAACATTGCACCGGCGCGGCGACCCTTGCTGAGCATCGACGATCTTCCCGCTGAAATCGCCCTGCCGAGCGTCGATGTGCTAATCCCCTCATACAACGAAGACCCGGCGCTGCTCGAAATCACACTGCGTGCCGCGCTGCAGATGCGCTATCCAGCGGATCGTCTAAAGGTGTATCTGCTCGACGACGGCGGCACCGACCAGCGTATTGCCCATCCCGACCCGCAGATCGCCGCCGCCGCGCAAGCACGCCGATCCGCGCTGCAGGCGCTGTGCGCGCGGCTGGGCGCACACTACATCACCCGTGCGCGCAATGAGCGCGCCAAGGCCGGTAATCTCAACCACGCGCTGGCGCACACCCGGGGGGAGCTGATCGTAGTGCTTGATGCGGATCACATTCCCACGGTCGATTTTCTGGACCGCACCGTGCCCTGGCTGGTACTGCAGCCGGATGTGTTCCTGGTGCAAACCCCGCACTTCATGATCAATCCAGACCCGGTGGATCGCAACATGCTGCGGCGTTTTTCGCGGATGCCGGCGGAAAACGACATGTTCTACCGTGACATCCAGCGCGGGCTGGATGCCTGGGGGGCGTCTTTCTTTTGCGGTTCTGCCGCGGTCTTGCGGCGCAAGCATCTGGAGGAGGTTGGCGGTCTGTGCGGAGACACCGTGACCGAGGACGCCGAGACCGCTTTTGAACTGCACCGCCGCGGCTACCGCTCGGTGTACGTGGACCGTCCCATGGTGGCGGGGCTGGCGCCCGAGACATTTTCCGCATTCGTGACCCAGCGCATGCGCTGGGCGCAGGGCATGGTGCAGATTTTGTTGCTCAAACGCCCTTTCATGTGCGCCGAACTCAGCCTGCCTCAGCGCTTGGGGTATCTGAGTGCGATCTTGTTCTGGCTGTTTCCGTTCTCGCGCATCGTTTTTCTGGTCGCTCCGCTCGCCTATCTGATCCTGGGCATGGATGTCTATAACGCGTCGATCATGCAGATTCTGGCCTACACGGTTCCCCATGTGGTGGCCACCTACGTGATTGCCGACATGCTCTACGGCCGCACCCGCTGGCCACTGGTTTCCGAACTGTATGAAGTCATGCAGTGTCTGTTTTCGGCAGCGGCGATCTTCAAGGTGGTGCTCAATCCGCACAAGCCCGCTTTTGTGGTCACCCCCAAAGGGGAAATACTCGACCGGGACACACTCTCTCCGCTTGCCCGCCCCTTTCACATACTCTTTGTGCTGACCTTGGCTGGCTTTGCGTTTGGCGCCTACCGGCTGGTGGAGTATCCATTGACCCGGGATATGACCGTTGTGGTGCTGCTGTGGAACGTTTTCAATTTCGTCACCCTGCTAGGGGCCTTGGGCGCATTGCTGGAGCGCCAGCAACGACGGACATCCCCCCGGATGCCAGTGACTGAGCCGGCAAACATTGCATGGCCGGGGCAGGCCCCCTTGCGCTGCACTATCGAGGATCTATCGGCCCAAGGCGCCCGTGTGCGTATCGACACACCCGTTGCGCTCGAACCCGGACAGCCGGTGGCGCTGTGCGCCTATGCGCATGCCCTGCAGCGACCGATCGAATTACCGGCACGTATCCGTACGCGCAGCTCAGACGACGGTTTGGTCATTGGCGTGGCGTTCGACAACCTCGAGCCCGCGCGCATCGATGAGGCGGTTGCCTTTGCCTATGGCGACAGCGCACGCTGGCTGTATTTTCAGGAGCGGCGCGCCCGGCCGATCACCTTTTTTCAGGGTCTGACAATCATGCTCTCTCTGGTCTGGAGGCCGTTTTTCCTCCATCTCAAGGCGATGGCTGCCCGATGGCGGCCTGAAGTGGCCGCCGAGCAATCCGGCCGCAGCGCTTGACCGCCCAATATCGATGATCGACACCCAGTATTTTTGACGGCTATCCTATGGTCCTCTCGTTTCCCACCGGTTTGTTGAAGAACGCGCGGCTGGCGCTGTGTCTCGCTTGGCTCATGCTGTCGGGTATCGCTGTCCATGCGCAAAATCCGGCGGGAGAAACCCTGCGCTTATCGTCATTTACCGCACAGCCCGGGCCGGTCAGATTGACCGATGTCACCTCCTCGGTGGATTTATTCATCCCGGTATCGTCCATGGTTGCATTGCAGGGCGCGCGGATCAGTTTGCGCTACACCCACTCGATCGCCCTGCGCCGGGAACGCTCCTACCTCTTGGTGCGGCTAAACGACATCACGGTGGCGCAGATTCCGGTCGACCCGGCGCAGCCTGGCGGGGTGGCGCGCTTTTCGGTACCCGACGACTTATGGCAGCCGGGGTTCAACCGCCTGACCATCGGCGTCATCCAGCATTACACCGACCGCTGCGAGGACAACCTTTCGCCGGAACTGTGGACCGAGCTCGATCTGCACGAATCCCGCCTGCAGTTCGAGCGGGTCGCCCGCACTGAACAACCGACACTGAGCGATCTTGGTGCCGCGTTTGGCCCCGGTATTGGCGCATTCGGAAAAGTCACCGTGTTGTCCTTTGCCGGCGCGGACGAGATCAATGCCGCCGCGCTGCCGTTGGTCGCCCAGGCGCTGGCCTTGCGGCGTCGCTTCGTGCCACTGACGGTCGATCACATCGCTTGGCCCGAGGCGCAGTACCCAGCCAGCGCCGCCGACCCGCTGGTCATCGTAGGCACTGCCGAAAAGATTGCCGAATTGACCGGCGAGCCGGCGCCCGCGGTAGACGGACCGCACTTGGCCATTTCACGCACACCGCCGGTTCGCGATGAGCGCGGCCGCCTGGTCAGCCCAGCTCGCTTGCAGTTGCTGGTGACCGGCCGCCATGCCGCAGAAGTGATCGAGGCTGCGCGCACGCTCGCGCTGATGGACGATGCGTACAACCCGGTGGCCACATCGACGGTCATCGACCGCCGGCAACGTCCTGCGGCAATCTCGCCCTTGTCGCGCCTGGTGCTGCAGCCAGAGCGCAGCTACACCTTCGCCGACCTGGGTTTCCCCACCCAGACGCTCAAAGGGTTCGGCAGCCGGCGTGTTGGCGTGGATGTCCGTCTGCCGGCCGATTTCTATACTCACGATTCGGCACAGGTCGAACTGTTGCTCGACCTGGCTTATGGCGCCGGCATGGGACCGGGTTCGGTCATGAACGTATTTTTGAACGGCGACTTCGTTCATGGACGTTTGCTCGATGAAGCCCATGGCGCCACCTTCAACCGCTATCGCATCGTGCTGCCGGCCAGACGCTTCGTGCCCGGTCGGAACAAGATCGACTTCGAATTGACCCTGCGTCCGGAAACGGTTCCGGGCGAATGCGCCGGTCTGGATGGCCGTCACCTGGTCGCGCAAATTTTGGACACCTCCAGCCTAACCCTGCCCGCATTTGGCGCGGCTTCATCGCAACCGAATCTGCGGCTGTTGGGCAGTACGGGTTTTCCCTTCAGCAGCGAATACGCCGACACCCGCTTCGACCTTTTTATCGACCATCCTGTCCAGACCGGGGCTGCGCTGACCTTGATCGGCCGCATCGCCCAGGCATCGGGCGCGCCACACGATGGCTGGCGCCTGCACACGGGTTTGGAGAACATCGACCGCAGTACCCGAAGCATCGTGCTGGCCCCGATCTCCGCCCTGCCCGAGGCGCTGTTTGCGGATTCGTCCGTCGCATTCGGACGCGCCCTGCGCTGGCCCTATACGGCCATCAACGATACCCGGACCGCCGGCGAAGCACAGCGCGACAGCTTTTCAGCCTGGCTGATCCAACAACTCGGTTTGCAAGCCACACCCAAACCCGCTGCGCCGTTTCAGGACATGCTTCAGGGCCATGTTGAACAGGTGTCCGGACTCGGTCCGCTGGGCGGGCTGGTTTTGCTTGCCAATCCACTGGCCAAGCCGGGGGCAGCGGTGCTGGTGGTGACCGCCGAGGACGCGGAGCGCTTGGATGAGCGTGTCAACGCGCTCGTCCAGCCTCAGGTGTGGTCTCAGCTCGACGGCAGCGTGCTGTTATGGCAAAACGCGGATTCGCCGGTCATCAGCGCCCAGGTGGTCGACCGTTTCGAAATGGGCACAGGCTCCAACTGGCTGCTGCTGCGCCTGTGGTTATCGAACAAGCCGTGGTACTGGCTGGCACTGGTGTTGGTGGGTGCGCTGCTGTTGGCGCTTGCCATCAACGCGTGGCTAAAGCGCCGGCAGCACGGCATGCACCGCTGACCCCCGATGCGCACGCCATGGCTGCCTGTCCTGCTGGTCATTTTGGCGCTGGCCAGCGGAGGATGTGAGCGTAATATGCCCGGAACCGCCCAGCGGCCTACACCGGATGCCGACTATCTTCTTCTCTGGGAAAGCTACCGTCAGGCGTTCATCCGCGACGGGCGGGTCATCGATGTCGACAACGGCGGCATCACCCACAGCGAGGCGCAAGGGTACGGCATGCTGCTGGCCGAAGCCGCGGGGGACCGCCCGACTTTCGACCGCCTGCTCGACTGGACCCTAGACCGGCTTCAACGCTCAGACGGTTTGCTCGCGTGGCGCTTCGGTCCATGCCCCGCAGCCGACGCCCGCGCTGCAGTTGCCGCCGCACTCGGCCGCGAGCCGGTCGTCGAACACGGACAGTGTGTCAACGATGCGAATAACGCCAGCGACGGCGATATCCTGGTGGCCTGGGCGCTGATCAGAGCGGCCGAGCGCTGGGACGAACCACGTTATCTCAGCCAAGCCCGGCGCTTGGCCGAAGCCACCGTCCGCCACTCGATGATCCCCTGGAATCAAGGCTTACTGCTGCTGCCGGGCGCGCAGGGTTTCATTCATCCGCCATCGGACGGCCACCCCGGCTACCTGGTGGTCAATCCCTCGTACTGGGTGTTTCCGGCGCTGGACGATCTGGCCCGGGTGTTTCCGGATCAACCCTGGGAAACGCTGGCGCAAAGCGGTCAAACCTTACTGCGCCTGGCCCGCTTCGGCACCATGGGCCTGCCGCCGGACTGGCTGGCGGTCGACCCGTCGCGTGGCACGATCATCGGCCCGGCGCCCGGTTTCGACCCCGTCTACGGTTTCAATGCCCTACGCGTCCCGCTGCATTTGACCTGGGGCCGCAAGCGCTGGCAGGCAGACGACCTCAAACCATTTTTGGCGTGGTGGGCCCACTTCCCCAACCAGTCTTTTCCTGCCTGGATAGATCTACACACCGGCGCGACCGCCCCGTTCGGTGCATCGGCCGGCGCACAGGCCATCGCGCGGTTCGTCCGAAGCGTCAGTGAAGGCTGGCCACCCGAACGGACCGAATGGCCTGCATTGGGCGAGCATGACCGCTACTATTCCTGGAGTCTCGCCATGCTGACTCGCATTGCCGCACACGAAACCGATCGATGAAGCCCGTCGATGTGCCATATCGCGCCCACCTGGGCAGACCGTCGCGATACTGGCCACAGTGCGTCATGGTCTGCATCTTTGCCTCGCATAGTGTGCTGGCCTGGGCGCAAGCGGCGGTCGACATCGAGCGCATCCCCAACCCGGTCGAACGCGCCGTCGCCCCAAGCAACACCTTACCGCGCATAGGCCCTGCTTCGACGCCCGCGACAAGCGGGGCCGCGGCGGTCGATGAACGCAGTCTCTGGTATCACCTGCACCGCGCCGACCGCGCCATGGTGAAGCTGGAGTTACAGCGCCTGCGTGCCCTGCATCCGAACTGGACGCCAAAGGGAGACTTGCGTCGCGCCATCGACCGCCTGCTCACTCCCGCCGCACCGGCCGCACCCGCTGCCTTCAGCACAGGCAAAGCGGTGTCTGCGTGCGCCGATCCGCAGGCGGCCTGGCGGAAAGCCGCCGGCCGACGCAAACCGCTCGTGGCCATGTTGCTACGCTGCCCGGACCCCGGTATCGCCGAAGGCACGCTCACCAAGCTGTTGCGCGGCCGGCGGCTTTCCGAGCAGGTCGCACGTCTGGAGGCGCTACCCACCAAACGCCTGGCGCCGGCGGTGCGCGCCGTGGTGGAACAACGCCTTTACGCGCTCCGCCTGGAGATGTTCGCCCACGACGACGGCGCTAAGCTACCGGCAGACTGGTCAGACGAGCTGGCGCAACAAATACGCCAACGCAACGATGCTGCCGCGGCATTGTTGGTCGGTTGGCGCAAGCTGGCACAAGGCGACACTCCGGCCGCCTTGACCTGGTTCGAGCTTGCCGACCGATGGGGCCAGCATGAAGCGGCCCGCGCCGGCATCGCGGCAACCCACGCGGCGCGCGCCCAGCGGGCGATCTTCCAAGAAGGGGATTTGGATACCGGTATGGTGGCCATTCAGGCCAGTCGAGCGGCCGGTGGCGATCCGGCCGAACCGATCGCGTGGGCACTGTACGAGCAAAAACAGTGGGCAGAGGCCGAGCGCGTGTTTGCGCTCGCGGGCGACCCGGAGGTGGCCGCCTATGGCCGCGCGCTGGCGCGGCAGGCCGCCGGTGACCTGTTTGCCGCCACCGATATCGCCTGCGGGTCCGCTACGCTGTCCGAACGGCTTGCCGGGCTGTGTACCGAGCTGGAACGCGCGGCATTCTGGGCGCACTGGCGCAGCAATGACCCGGCGGCCACCATCGCACGGGGCCTGCAGCTTGAACGACGGTTATCGACGCCCCCCGCCGAAATAGCCGAAATCATGGCCTGGGCGTACTTGGCGCTTGACCAAGCCGACGAGGCGGCGCGGCGCTTTGTGCGCATGCTGAGTCCTGCGATGAGCCCGGAGCTGGCTTCCGGCCTGATCGACAGCTTGATCCGCGCAGGTCGCGCCGACGAACTGGACGCCTTGGCCGTCCAATCCCCGGCGCTGGCCGAGCAACTGCGCGCCCGACGCAGCCGTCTGGCCGCCGCGCGCGGCCAATACGCGCTGGAAGCGATGCTATCGGCCGCGCCCGATGCCAACACCGCACAGTGGCTGCTGCAGAGCGGTTTGACGCGATCGGCCAGCCGCGGCGCAAAGGGCCTGGACCGCCTCGAACTCGACCGCCGCAATCTGGGTTTGCGCTTTCAACAGCAAGGCTTACGGATCGATCTCGGCGTGCGCCGTTCGGCGCTATCGGCCGGATATCCCGCACCGGACGCCGCGCTGGGCTTGCGCCACCCACCCACGACCACGGACAGCCATGCACCGCAAAGCGCGGCCGATGCGGACGAATGGCTGCTGCGCGCCCGCCTCGAACGTCCGGACTATACCGTTCAAGGCGAGCTGCGATCCCTTCCCAAAGGCGGCGCGGTCGACCACGACGGCGTGCGCGTGGGCCTTGCCTATACCCGTTATCACACCCGCGCGAGCACCCGGATTGCGCTACGCAGCGCGCCGCGTCAGGACAGCCTGCTGTCTTTCGCCGGGCAGATCGATCCGGTGAGCGGGCAACGCTGGGGCGGCGCGCTGGATACGACAATCGAACTCAGCCAGTACCTTGCCACCGATGAACACGCCGGACTCACACTGACTTACGCCCAAGGACGAATCACCGGCCGACACCTGCCGACCAATCGGCACCGAACGCTGCAAATCGATTATCGCCGCGATCTGCGCCCAGCGGACTGGGCGTATTTCCGCGTAGGCCCGTTCGCCGCGTGGACTGCTTATGCGCACAATCTGAGTCATTTCACCTATGGGCATGGCGGCTATTACAGCCCGGAGCGCGATGTGAGCATCGGCGTGCGCTTCAATGGCCTGACCGCTACGGGCTCGAACTGGATCGCCCGTGTGGAGGGCTCCTTGGCCTGGGCCGAGGTGGATGAAGCTGCCGCAGCGCGCTTTCCCGGCCAGAAGCTCACCGGGCCGGCCTACCCTGCGACGCGCAACAGCGGCGCGCGGGGCGATCTGCAAGTGCGGGCGGCCTGGCGGCTTTCGCCCGGACTGGTGTTACAGCTTGGTGCCGGGGCGGCCAGCGCCCGGCAGTTCGATCATTGGTGGTTCGGCCTGGGCCTCAGCATGCCTTTGCAAGCCGGCCACCGTCTAAGCGCGGATGATCTATTCACTCTTTTCGACCGCAGGGACTAACCGCCCGGTGCACCGCTCCATCCCTTGCGGCAACCGCCGACCTTTTCCACAATGAAACGCACGCAGCAGCCCTTTCCACGGCCCAAGGACGCCACTTTATGACCCATCCACCCCAACGCAGGAATTTTTCGCGCATCCGATTCCAAGGTCGTGCGCGTTTGTCCGTCGACGACCAGGAACTGGACTGCGAGGTAGTCGATCTGTCGCTGCACGGCGCCTTGGTGGCGGTTGCCGCACAGGCCGCCTTACAGCCCGGACAGCGCTGTCTGCTGGAAATCAAATTGGACGATGACGCTGCCGCGGTACGCATGGAAGGCGATATCGTCCATCGTGAACACGGCCGCATCGGTCTGGTGTGCCGTGAAATCGACCTGGACAGCATGACCCATCTGCGCCGGCTGCTGGCGCTCAACCTGGGCGACGCCGAACTCTTGCACCGCGAGTTTTCCGCGCTACTGGCAGATTGAATCACGCCAACGCGGCGCAGCGCTGCCCCGGCATCGATCATCGCGGCCTGCGGTGACGCTTCAGCGGCGCCGGCAATCTCTGCCCGGCTTGGCGCCGGCGCTTCTGCTTCCGGCTTTGCCCCTGATGGGCTGACCGGGGCCACGTCGCCGGCTGGCTGCAGGCTGTGCACCGCTCTGAGCGGCCGCTATCGGCGGCTGCTGCCAAGGCACCAGTTGATCCGGCCGATTACCGATCAAATCGCGCCGTCCCATGGCCAACAAGGCTTCGCGGATCAGCGGCCAGTTTTGCGGATCGTGCCAACGCAACAGCGCCTTGTGCAGCCTGCGCGCACGGCCGGCGCGGGCGGTGTCCACGCTTTCCGAATCCGCCGAGACCTTCTTCAGCGGATTCTTGCGGCTGTGGTACATGGTGGTCGCCAGCGCCATCGGCGTGGGCAGAAAAGTTTGCACCTGGTCGGGACGAAAGCCGTTTTTCTTCAACCATAGTGCCAGGTTGACCATATCCTGGTCGGTGGTACCCGGATGCGCGGCAATGAAATAAGGCACCAAATGCTGCTTCTTACCCGCCTCTTTCGAGTATTTGTCGAAGAGTTCGCGGAACTTCTCGTAGCTGCCGATACCCGGCTTCATCATTTTGGAAAGCGGACCGGGTTCGGTGTGCTCGGGGGCGATCTTGAGTAGGCCGCTCACATGATGGGTCACCAGCTCCTTGACATACTCGGGCGAGCGCACCGCCAGGTCATAGCGCAGCCCGGACCCCACCGTGACCCGCTTCACCCCCGGAATCGCCCGTGCCTTGCGGTAGAGCGCAATCAGCGGGCCGTGGTCGGTGTCGAGGTTTTCGCAAATGCCCGGATAGACGCAGGACAGCCGGCGACAGGACGCTTCGATCTGCCGATCCTTGCAGGCCATGCGGTACATGTTGGCGGTGGGACCGCCCAGGTCGGTGATATGACCGCGAAAATCCGGCATTTTGTCGCGGATCTCCTCGATCTCACGCAGAATGGAAGCCTCCGAGCGGCTCTGGATGATGCGCCCTTCATGCTCGGTGATCGAGCAGAAGGTACAGCCGCCGAAGCAGCCGCGCATGATGTTGATCGAGAACTTGATCATATCCCAGGCCGGGATGCGCGCCCCGCCGTAAGACGGGTGCGGCGCGCGGGCATAGGGCAGACCGTAGACGAAGTCCATCTCCGGGGTGGTGAGCGGCAGCGGCGGCGGGTTGATCCACACATCGCGCCGCCCCGCGCCTTCGCCATGCGCCTGGCGCAACGCGCGGGCGTTGCCCGGATTGGACTCCAGATGAAAAACCCGTGAGGCGTGAGCGTAGAGCACCGGATCGGCCCGCACCGCTTCATAAGCGGGCAGGCGCACCACGGTGTGCTCACGCTGGGCGCGCCGCTGCGCCAGCCGCTCGGCCCGTGTCACGATGCGCACCGGCTGGGCACCGTTCCCTGCTGCCGGAGCCGCTGCGGCAGGAGCGATGGCATAGGGGTCGGGGTGCGGATCGATGCGCCCCGGGCGGTCCAGCTCGCTGGAATCGATCTCCTGCCATGCTTGGCCAGGCAGCCAATCGCTGCGCACCATGAAGGCGGTGCCACGCAGATCGCGAATATCGCCGATGCGCTCGCCGGCCGCCAAGCGCCGGGCCAGCGCCACCAGCGCGCGTTCGGCGTTGCCAAACAGCAACAGGTCGGCTTTGGAGTCGGCCAACACCGAGCGGCGCACGGTGTCCGACCAGTAGTCGTAGTGCGCAATGCGGCGCAACGACGCTTCGATGCTGCCGATGACCACCGCAGCATCCGGGAAAGCCTCGCGTGCGCGCTGGGCATACACAATGACCGCGCGATCCGGCCGGCGGCCGGCCTCGGCATTCGGGGTATAGGCATCTTCGGAGCGGATCTTGCGGTCGGAAGTGTAGCGGTTGACCATCGAATCCATATTGCCCGCCGTGATGCCAAAAAACAGCCGCGGCCGACCGAGCGCGCGGAAAGGCTCGGCACTGGTCCAGTCGGGCTGGCTGATGATGCCCACCCGCAGCCCGTGCGCCTCCAGCAGGCGGCCGACCAAGGCCATGCCAAAGCTGGGATGATCGACATAAGCGTCGCCGGTGACCAGGATGACATCGCAGGCATCCCAGCCCAGCGCGGCCATCTCGGCGCGCGACATCGGCAAAAAGGGCGCAGCCTGGCGCGGCGTGCGTGCGCCGGCAAAGATCGGCGCCGGAGTGAAGCGATCTGGGAACACAGGGAGAGCCTGCTGCGGAGTGGGGACGGGATTTTACTCGGATTGTCCGCGCGCCGGCCGGTTCCAGGCGCGGCCGGCTGCCTCGGGGTGTCGTCGGCCCATCGCCAGGCGGTAGATCAGCGGGATGGCAAATAGCGTCAACACAGTGGAAAAGCCCAAGCCCCAGACGATGCTGGCGGCCACCGGCCCCCACATCAGCGACTTGCCGCCCAATCCCACCGCCAGCGAGAACAGCCCACCGATGGTGGTGATCGAGGTGATCAAAATGGGCACCACGCGCCGGCGCGCGGCGTAAATGGCCGCGTGCTGCACGCTCATGCCGGCGGCTAAGCGCCCGTTGGCGGCATCGATCAATACGATGGCGGAATTGACCGCAATGCCGGTGAGCGCAATCACCCCGTAGAGGGTGTAGAGCGACAGCGGATTGCCCGAGACCAGCAAGCCCAGCACCACGCCGGTAAAGGCCAGCGGTACGGTGGTGAGGATCATGAGCGGCTGAAAGTAACTGCGGAACTGGGTGGCAAGAATCAGGTAGATCAGCCCGACGCCGAAGGCGAACAGCCGGGCCATGGCATCCAGGCTTTCCTGGATGTCGTCGAGTTCGCCGGAAAAGTCCAGCGCCACGTTCGGATAGCTGGCCTGCAGCCTGCCCCAGACGGCCTTGAGGCGGTTGTTGGCTGCCAGCGTATCGATGGTTTCTCGGTCCAGTTCGGCCTCTACGGTGATTGCACGCTTGAACTGGTAGTGGCGGATATAACCCTTGGAGATGCGGGTTTGGGCATCGACCAGCTCGCCAAGCTGCACACTGCGCCCATCGGCCAGCGGCACCGGGCGCTGCAGCAACTCGGTGACATCGACCAGCGTCTCGGGGCGTGCGCGCACCACCACTTCCATCTTCTCACCCTGATCGCGGGTCACGCCGACCACTTCACCTTCGCCGTAGAGGCGCAGCAGGCGGGCCAGCTCGCCAGCCGAAACGCCCGCATGCGCGAGCTTTTCGCGGTTGGGCACCAGGCGCAGCTCGCTACGCCCGGCCACATCGTCGTCGGTGATGTCACGGGTGCCGGGAATACGCGCCACTTCGGCGAGCAGCGCATCGGCCGCGGCTCGCAGCTCGGCGTAGTCATCGGCCTTGAGTTTGACGCTGATCGGCTTGGTGGTGGGCGGGCCGCCCTTGAGCTCCAGGAAGGAAGGCTTGCCTTCGCCGCCGAGCGCCAGAATGTGCGGGCGCAGGCGTTCGATGATCTGCCCGGTCTCGGCCATGTCGCCGCGACGCGGCTGAAGCGAGACGATGACTTGGCCGTATTGGTCGCCGTAGAGCGGCTCGGTGTCGGTGAATTTGATACCGGCGGCGGCCGACACCGAGCGCAATTCATCCGGCCCCAGGTGCTCGCGCACCACCTGCGCGGCACGCTCGGCCTCTTCCAGCGTGCGTTCAAGGGTTGCGCCAGCCGGCATGTCCACATGGATGTAGAACAGACGCACCGAATCGAAGGCAAAGAACTGGGTGCGCACCACCCCGGCGCCGACCGCTGCGAGCGCGCTGACGAAGGTCAGCACCACCACCCCCAGCGCCAGCCGCGGGCGGCGCATCACCGCCACCAACATGCACGCATAGCGCACCCTCACCGCATGGGTGAAGCGCTCGCGTAACAGTTGCGCGCGGCTGGGCGCGCGCCAGCCTTTAGGGCGGATCGCCAACACATGCGCGGGCAGAATCCAAAAGGCTTCCAACAGACTGATCAATAGCGCCACGGTGACCACGAAGGGCACCACGAACATGAACTTGCCGACGATGCCCGGCAGCAGCATCAGCGGCAGAAAAGCTGCCATCGTGGTGAGCACCGCGGAAAGCACCGGCGCGCCGACCTCCGCCACCCCACCGACAACCGCGGCCAGCGGCGGCTCACCGCGCTGCAGACGGTAGTAAATGGCCTCGACCACCACCACCGCGTCATCGACCACCATACCCAGTACGATGACCACACCCAGCAGCACGGTGAGATTGAGCGTGGAGCCGATGCCGTCCACCACCAGGAAGGCGCCGGCCAGCGAGAAGGGGATGCCGAGCGCCACCAGCGCCGCCATGCGGGCGCCCAGAAACAGCCAGCACATGCCGAGCACCGCGAGCAGGCCGACCAGCGCATTGGACTCCATCACCGCGATTGCGCTGCGGGTCTGGTCGGTCTGATCGTCCAGCACGGCAAGCTGCACGCCTTGGGCGCGCAGCAACGGATTGCGTTCGGCGGCAAAGTCGGTCAGGCGACCGACCAACTCCAACGTGTTGGCGCCGGGCTGCTTGGTCACCGACAGCATGATCGCCGGCATGCCGTTGTAAGCCACGGCCTGAGTGCTGCGCGCGTGACCGCGCGCCACCTGACCAAGCTCTTCGAGCGCCACCCTGCCGTCAGCAGTGATGATGGCCATCTGGGCCAGCACTTGCGGATCGACGGTCTTGCCCTCCAACCGCACCAGCCATTCGCGCTCGGCCACCCGCACCCGGCCGCCGAGCGTGTTGCGGAACCAGCCGGCCACGCCATCGGCGACCTGGATCGGCGACAAGCCCACGGCGGCCACCCGCTCGGGGTCGAAGTCGACATGCAGCTCGGGCTCGTCCAGGCCCAGCGCTAGGACCTGGTCCACCCCGGCGAGCTGCTCGATGTCTTTTTTCAAGCCGAAGGCGGCGCGGCGCAACACTTCACCGCCGCCCGGGGCGTACACCGCAAGAATGGCCGTGGGGAAACCGTTGGAAGAAGTCACTTCGATGATTTCCGGATCGGTGGCATCGAAGGGCAACTCGGCCGCCGCCTTGTTCTGGATCTCCCGGCGCAGATCGTTGATGCGTTTGTCGAACAGCCGCTCGGAAATATCTTCGAAACGCACCAGAATGGACGACACCCCCTCACGGCTGGACGAGGACACGAACTTGACATCCTTGACCTTGGCGAGCGCATCTTCCAGCGGGGCGGTGAGCTCCCGCTCCACATCCTCCGCGGAAGCGCCGGGCAGCGTGGTCAGAATATTGACCCAGTTGAAATTGATCTCCGGGTCCTGCGCGCGCGGCATGGTCAAATAGCTGACGATACCGCCAGCGATGACCAGCACGAAGGCGATGTTGGCCAGTGGGTGATTGGTGATCAGCCGCTCGTACCAGCGCCTCACCGTGCCACCTCATCGGCGGGCAGATCCAGCGCGTGGCGCCCTTCATCCACCAACAGGGCGTCGGGCGGCAGGGCGAACGGGACCGGGCGTCCGGCCTCGGCCTGCGGCAGCGCCTCAAACACCGGACGGCCGTCGCGCACCCGCCATACACCCAACACCCCATTGCGCTGCAACACCCACGAGGCAGGCAGATAGGGCTGCGCACTGACCCAACGCAAGGCCCCGGCCAGCCCCGGCGGCACACGGTCGCGGGGCGCGAACACCGCCACCTGGGCCTGTCCGGCCGCCGACAGCAGCGGCGAGACGCGCAACAGCGTCAAGGGCAACTCGCGCGTGCCGGCCACCAGGTACCAGGCACCGGCTGCACGCATCGACTCGATCTGGGCGGCCGGCACACGGGCATGCACTTCCACTCTTTCGTCGGCGGCAAATACCAGCAAAGCCGTGCCCGGCACCGCCAGATCGCCGACGCTGGCCAAACGTTCGCGCACCACCCCGGCGTAGGGCGCACGGATCACCGTACGCGACAACTGCAAGCGGGCGGCCTCCACGCTTTGGCGGGCGGCTGCCAGCTCGCTTTG